>NZ_JBUDZG010000025.1:0-63470 GCF_054950075.1 Acidovorax sp. Q11
AGACGCTCGGCTGGGATTCTCCCTATCAGGCTTTCCAGCAATTCATGACGACCATTGCCGAGAAGAGCTCCGCTACCATTCATTGAATATCAACCAGCGGTGTTGCACTTCAGATTTGAGACCGCCCGTCTAATAGCTGCTATCCACAATGATCGTTTGCCATCTTCCTTCAGCGTCCTCAAGAGCTTGTTTCAAGCGCTCGCGGAGGGCTTCAGCCGTTGGCGCCGCGCAGAGCAGCGAAGATCTCGCGCTTTTCTTTGTTCTCCCGGCGCTTGGCCGCGCGCAGCGATATCGGGATGTGCACGTTCGGATCAGGTATTTTTGAAGGCGTGAGGGTGCGCCCGACTTCGCTGCGGAGTATGAAGGTGTGCCCGCAATAAGGGTTCGAGCAGCAGTAGACATGCTCCCTGAACAAGAGGCCCGCCGCGTGCAGCGAATGCAGGCGCGCGATGCACTTGCAGTGGGGGCAATTCATCTTCATTGCGCCTTCCCCGTTGCCCCTGCAGATGCAAAGTCTGCCCAGTCCTGCATGATGGCCGTGCGCTTTTCCAGCATGTCCCCGCGCCGGTAGGCTGCTTCGGTCCGGGTGTCGATTGCGTGAGCCAGACACAGCTCTATTGCATCGCGCGCGTGGTGTGTCATCTCCCCAGCCCAGTCCCTGAACGTTGACCGAAAGCCATGGGGCACTGCGCCCAGTTCATGCCGACGCATCACGGCCGTGAGGGCCATATCGGACAGCGGGCCTTTTCGGTTGGACGGGAACACATGCTCGACCGATGGGATGCGCGGCTGCGCCCTGAGCAGTTCTAGCGCTTGGCTCGAAAGGGGCACGCGGTGTTCCCTGTTGGACTTCATCCGTTCGGCGGGCACCGTCCACAGACCGGCCTCTAGATCGACCTCGCTCCAGACCATGCCCCGCACCTCGCTCGAGCGTGCGGCCGTGAGGATGAGAAAGCACAGCGCGCCAGCGCTTTGCCCATCCATGGCCAGCAGCCGCTGGTAGGTATCGGGCAGCATGGCCACGGGCATGGCCGCGTGGTGTTTGACCGGCGCCAGCTTGTTCGGGTCCGCCAGGATGTGTTCAAGCTGGCCGCGCCAGCGGGCAGGGTTGGGGCCGGTGCGGTGGCCATGGGCCGTGGCCCAGTCCAACACCTGCTCGATGCGGC
Source organism: Acidovorax sp. Q11 (assembly GCF_054950075.1). Taxonomy (NCBI): domain Bacteria; kingdom Pseudomonadati; phylum Pseudomonadota; class Betaproteobacteria; order Burkholderiales; family Comamonadaceae; genus Acidovorax; species Acidovorax sp. Q11. The sequence continues at coordinate 1,167 of NZ_JBUDZG010000025.1, forward strand.
CGCGCAGCCGCGAGGCGGTTTCTGTCTTGGTCTTCCAGATGGGGGCCAGCACCTGCAGCACGTGGGCCTGCCCGATGTCTGCCACCTGCAGGTGGCCGATGTGGGGGAATGCATATGTGGCCAGGGTGCTGCGCCATTGCTTCGCATGCTTGAGGCTGCGCCATGTGCCTTCGTGTTCGGCAATGAACGCTTCGGCCGCGTCATCAAAGCGCACCTGCCGCGCCATTGCCAGCCGGGCCGCTTCGCGCTGGGCCTGCCGGGCCTGCAGCGGGTCAACGCCGCCCAGGCGCAGTTTGAGGGCGTTGCGGGCAGCCTCGCGCGCTTCAGCCAGGCCGACCAGCGGATAGCTGCCCAGGCCCATGCGGCGGCGGTGGCCATCGTGCACATAACGGACCACCCAGGCGCGCGAGCCGCCTTCGATCTTGAGATACAGACCCGACACGCCACCCACGGCGTAGGAGCCATCGCTGCGCAGGCGAGAGACTTCCAGAGAGGTTTTTTCGAGGATTCGTTTGGGCATGGATACCGTGCAGCCCCCTGGCCAGCGCCAGGGGATATCTGTTATTAAACACAGTATCAGTGTGCCATCAGGGTGGAGATGCTTGGTAGGGTTTGGTGGGTTTTGAGGGGTTTTTTTCCGGCGAAACGCGAGCCAGTGAAAAAGCAGCGGGGCAACTCGCAGACCCGCAGGCCGGGCGGGCTGGTGGGGTTTGTAGGCTTTGGAGGGTTTACCGACCGTCGAAGCGCGAGCAAGTGAAAATGGCAGAAGCCCCGCTTTGCGGCCTGCACACCGAGGCCGACTGGTGGGGTTTGTAGGCTTTGAGGGGTTTGCTGACCGTCCATGCGCGAGCAAGTGTTTTTTCTATGGCGGCGCACCTGCGCGCTATCCTGACGCCACACCCTGTTTGGTGGGTAGCCAAACAGGGGTGGGGGTACAAGCGGGGGTACAGCGAAAAAACTGAATTGCGGAAACCTAGCATTCATGCGGTTTCGCGGGCTTCTTTCAGTAGCCGCCAGCCCAAGGGCGCTCGCTGACTTTCAGCGAGCGCCCTTTTCATTCGTGGCGCGGTTTTGTGTAGCAAATACCCCTGCATCTGTAGGTGTGTGTATCAGCCCTTGATAAACACAACCCAGCGCCGCACAATGCCCGCTCGTTCAAGCCGGAGGCCACTTATGCCAATGGAGTACCTGCAGGGGCTGGCGCGGGATGAGTTGCCTCTGATTGAATCGGACGTCACCAACATCGACAAGCTGCGGGTGTTGCGCGCGGCGGGCATGGTGGAGGTGCAACTGCCACCCGTGGATGCGCCGCAGCCCCGGGCGCAGGTGCTGTACATCACCGGTCTGGGGCGGGCCACCCTGCGTGCCGGTGGCTGGCCTTCTTCTGTGCCGCGCCTTCGACCACTGTGTGATCTGGAACCCTCATTTGATTGATGGCGGTGCCGATGCTTCCGGCCTGATGCTGCGAGCTGGGCCTGTCACACGCAGGCGCCGTGGGGCGGGCCATGGTTGTGCCCTTCTCTGGTGGGGCTGGGCCCGTGCGGAGGACCATGATGGTGCTGACCTTGCATATCCGGCATGAAGGCTCCCACCAATACCTGGCCAGGGTGTTCGATGGCAAGGCCCAGGTCGGGGCGGCGACCCTGCATGCCCGCATTGACGAAGCCATTGCCGCCTATGGCGCGCACGGCGGCCAGTCGTTTCCCGGAGTGACCGCCTTTGTCATCTGGTATGGCGGGTGGAGCATTGGCGCCAAGCCTTTGGCGCAGATGGTGGATGAGGCGGCGCTGCTGGCCAACCGGTTGGTGGTGTTGTTGGCCGTGGTCCGCTGAGCGGGGAGGGGCATAAATGCCTGTAACTCCCAATATGTCATGCGAAACAAAATGAAATAAACCGAAACTGCGTCGAGACGACGTGGCGCGCGCCGCGCGGCACCATCAGGGTCATGTTCAACACCGTCCTCGAAAGGACTGCATCATGAAACCCTGGATCAAGAAAACCCTGATGGGCATCTTTGGCGCTTCCATCGCGGTGGGCGGTTTGACGGCCTGCTCCAGCGGCCACCATCACCGTGGCCCCATGAACGCCGAGAAGATGGCGGAAGTGCGTGGCAAGGTGGTTGAGCGCGTCAGCAGCAAGCTGGACCTGAACGACGCTCAAAAAGCCAAACTCAACGTGCTGGCTGACAAGATGGAGGCGCAGCGCACGGCGTTCATTGGCAAGACGGCCGATCCGCGCGCAGAAGTGCAGGCCATTGTGGCGGGCGAAAAATTCGACCGTGCACGCGCGCAGACCTTGCTGGACGAGAAAATCCGCGCCGTGCAAGCCCACAGCCCCGAGGTGGTCAGCGCGATGGCAGATTTCTACGACAGCCTGAACCCCGAGCAGCAGCAAAAGGTGCGCGAGCTGATGCAGCGGCGCAAGGGCTGGATGGCACGCGGTTGATGGCAGGGGGCCTTTCCATGTCTCCCACGCTGGAACCCATCCACCGCCTGGCGCAGGGCGTGCGCACACACGGGCCTGCCTTGCTGGCAGGCATGCCCGACCCCCACGATGAGCTGATGTCCCTGGTCTGGGGGCCGCGCTTTGACCGCGAACATGCGCTGGGCCTGGTGGCCCGGCAGCCCGAGGTTGCGGCCCACACCTTGCCTGCCTTGCTGGCCGCGGCCGATCATTTTGATGCGCTCCATGCGGGCGCCCAGGGCCGACTGCGCCGCTTGATCGTGCGGCACCGCGCCTTGCTCGGTGTGGGCGAAGGCGAGGGCGGCGAACCATCCACCGGATGGGTGAACACCTGACGGTGTGAGAATTGCGCATGCACCGCATCCTGCTCATCGACGACGACGCCCAGCTCGGGCCCCCGCTGGCTATCTATTTCCAGCGGTTCGAGCTGGAGCTGGTCCACGCCCTCAAACCCAGCGACGGACTGGCCCAGTTGGGGGCAGGGGGCTTCGATGCGGCCATCCTGGATGTGATGCTGCCCGAGATGGATGGGTTCGAGCTGTGCCGCACCATCCGCAAGCAGGGCGACTTGCCCATCGTGATGCTCACTGCGCGCGGTGAGGTGATGGACCGCGTGGTGGGGCTGGAGCTGGGGGCCGACGACTATTTGCCCAAACCCTTTGAGCCGCGTGAGCTGGTGGCGCGCCTGCAGACCGTGCTGCGCCGCCGGCGCGGGCCGGGGCAGGGCGCGGCCGTGGGCTCGCTGGAGTTCGACGGGCTCACCATCGACGCGGCCCGCCGCAGTGTGTTGCGCCAGGGCACGGCCGTGGAGCTGACCGGCACCGAATTCGACCTGCTGCACCTGCTGGCCCGCGAGCCCGGCAAGGTGTTCAGCCGAGACGACATCCTGAACCAGCTGCGTGGTCACGAGGCCGAGCTGTACACCCGCGCCGTGGACATTGTGGTGAGCCGCCTGCGCAAGAAACTGGAGCCGCTCGACTGCATCAAGACGCTGCGCAATGCCGGCTATTCGCTGGCCCTGCGGCGGGCCGCGCCATGATGATGAAGGTGCGCGAGACACTCGCGGCCCAGGACCCCGACTGCCCTTGGCACCGCCGCGCGCGGCACGCCGTGGGGCACTCGCTGCGCATTCGCCTGGTGCTGGTCTTCATGGCCCTGGCCGTGACGGTGGCCGTCACCTTCATGGGCGGGGTGCAGAAGGCAGTAGCCGTGGGATGGAAAGAAGCGGCCCGCCCTCTGTTGATGGACTATGTGGACAGGCTGACCGCCGAGATCGGCAGCCCGCCCAGCATCGAACGTGCCCAGGCTATTGCCAACCGCCTGCCCGTCACGCTGCGCATCGACGGGCCGCAGATCCACTGGGCTTCGCACCCCGACCAGCAACGCTCCGACTGGATCAGTGACAAGTTCCGCAAGGAAGACCACTGGGCGGGCGATGAGAGCGGTCACGGCCTGCTGCAGCGCACCACGGCCGATGGGCACCACATCGAGTTTGGTCTCAACGCGCTGTCGTGGGACAAGCGCCCGCGCATCGCCTGGGGCACGCTCACCGTGCTTCTGCTGCTGACGGCGCTGGCCTATGTGTATGTGCGCCACCTGCTGCGCCCGCTGGACGACATCCGCCAGGGCGCCCAGCGTTTTGGTAACGGCAACTTCGCCCAGCCCATCCCCGTGCGGCATGCGCACCGGCCCGATGAACTGGGGCAGCTGGCGGCCACCATCAACACCATGGGCGACGACATTCATCAGATGCTCGAAGCCAAGCGTGCCCTGCTGCTGGCCATGAGCCACGAGTTGCGCAGCCCGCTGACCCGCGCCCGGCTGAACACCGAGCTGCTGCCCGAGACCGCCGACATTGAGGCCCAGCGCCTGGCCCTGCTGCGCGACCTGGGCGAAATGGCGGGCCTCATCACCGACCTGCTGGAGAGCGAGCGCCTGGCCGGGCGCCACGCCGCGCTGCACCGCGAGCCCACCGACCTCACGGAGCTGGCGCGCGAGGTGATCGCAGAGCTGGGCTCGCGCCATGTGGGCGCCGCCGATATCGTGCTGCACGCGCCGCCAGACCTGCCCACCATCCGGCTCGACCGCTCCCGCCTGCGGCTGCTGCTGCGCAACCTGCTGGACAACAGCCTGCGCCACAGCGAATCGGGAACCTTGCCCCCCGAGTTGCACCTGCGGCTGGATGGCGACCGGCGCTTGGTGGAGCTGGAAGTACGCGACCATGGCCGGGGTGTGCCCCCCGAGCACCTGCCGCATCTGGCCCAGGCCTTCTACCGCCCGGACACGGCCCGCCAGCGCACCACCGGTGGGGTGGGGCTGGGCCTGTACCTGTGCCGCCTGGTGGCCCAGGCGCACGACGGGCAGCTGCACATGCGCAATGCCGAGCCGGGCCTCTCGGTCACGGTGCGCCTGCCCGTGGTGGAGTGAGCTTCTGTGTCCCCGGGAGGGACGCAGCGTTGCCCCGTAGGTGCGGCGCCTGCTCGGCGCAGGCCTGCACTGGGGCGGTGCGATAGCCCTTGTGGGCCCGTGGCCTGGTAGCCATGGGTCGTTTATGGCAAAAAATGGCCGTTACCGCGCGCTGGTAAAGCATTTATTGCTATTAATTTTGTAGTATTTGTGTTTCTGCTGCAGGCCCCGCGAAGTCCGCGTGGCCTGGCCCCGTTTTTGCTGTGTACGTATCACCTCGCCCGGTGACCCGGTTTTTCTGGTGTTTACCCTGTATATACAGGTATGCTCCCAGTGTCATCATGGCGACCGGAACGCAGGTGCGGACCGGCTGGGGTGGTACTTTTTTCAAACAGGAGCAGATGATGACTCGATCGGTTGTGAAATGGACGTCGCTGGCAGCGGCAGCAGCATGTGTGATGGCACTGGCCGCACCGGCCCAGGCGCAGGACACCAAGATTGTGCTGGGCATGTCCGGCTGGACGGGTTTTGCACCGCTCACCCTCGCCGACAAGGCGGGCATCTTCAAGAAGAACGGTCTGGATGTGGAAATCAAGATGATTCCGCAGAAGGACCGCCACCTGGCCCTGGCCTCCAAGTCCATCCAGTGCGCAGCCACCACCGTCGAAACACATGTGGCCTGGAACGCCAACGGCGTGCCCATCGTGCAGATCTTCCAGATGGACAAGTCCTACGGCGCCGACGGCATCGCGGTGCGCGGCAACATCAACAGCTTTGCCGACCTCAAGGGCAAAACCATTGGCGTGGATGCGCCCGGCACCGCCCCGTACTTCGGCCTGGCCTGGATGCTGAGCAAGAACGGCATGAGCCTCAAGGACGTGAAGACCACCACGCTGTCGCCCCAGGCGGCCGCGCAGGCCTTCGTGGCGGGTCAGAACGATGCTGCCATGACGTACGAGCCCTACCTCTCCACCGTGCGCGACAACCCTGCTGCCGGCAAGATTTTGGCCACCACCCTTGACTACCCCATGGTCATGGACACCGTGGGCTGCGACCCCACCTGGCTCAAGGCCAACGGCAAGGCCGCACAGGCCCTGGCCAATTCGTACTTTCAGGCGCTTGACATGATCAAGGCGGACCCCACCAAGTCCAACGAGATCATGGGCGCCGCCGTCAAGCAGACGGGCGAGCAGTTTGCCAAGTCGTCGTCGTTCCTGCGCTGGCAGGACAAGGCCGCCAACCAGAAGTTCTTTGCGGGCGAGCTGCAGACCTTCATGAAAGACGCCACAGCCATCCTGCTGGAGGCCGGCATCATCCGCAAGGCGAATGAGGACCTGGCGGTCACGTTCGACGCGAGCTTCATCAAGTAAAAAAACTGGAAGAAGAACGCGCCATGTCTGCCGTGCAACCCCTGTCCGTTACCGAGTCGAAAGCACCTGTGCGCCGGCGTTCGCTCGCTCCGCTGGAGCCCGTGAGCGCCCGTGCGCGCTGGCTGCTGGGCTTCGGCTTTTTTGTGTTGTTCGTGCTGGTGTGGGCGTTCTTCACGCTGGGCGGCTTCGTGTCGCCCACCTTCCTGGCCAGCCCCATCACCATGGCCAAGGAAGGCTGGCTGCTGTTCACCGAGTACGGCTTCATCAAAGACATTGGCATGACCATCTGGCGTGTGGTCGGCGGCTTCATTCTGGCCGCCATCATTGCCGTGCCGCTGGGCATTGCGATGGGCGCGTACAAGGGCATCGAGGCCTTCTTCGAGCCCTTCATCTCTTTTTGCCGCTACCTGCCCGCGTCGGCTTTCATCCCGCTCTTGATCCTGTGGGCCGGTATCGGCGAGGCGCAGAAGATCCTTGTCATCTTCATCGGCTCGGTCTTCCAGATCACGCTCATGGTCGCCGTCACCGTGGGCGGCGCGCGGCGCGATCTGGTCGAGGCTGCCTACACGCTGGGCGCGGGCCACAAGGGCATCGTCACGCGCGTGCTCATCCCCGGCGCAGCCCCCGAGATCGCCGAGACCCTGCGCCTGGTGCTGGGCTGGGCCTGGACCTATGTGATCGTGGCCGAGCTGATCGGCTCGTCCAGTGGTATCGGTCACATGATCACCGACAGCCAGTCGCTGCTCAACACCGGTCAGATCATCTTCGGCATCATCATCATCGGCCTCATCGGGCTGGTGTCCGACTTCGCCTTCAAGGCGCTCAACCACCGTCTGTTTGCCTGGAGTTTTGTGCGATGAGCTCTGTTTCCATTCAAGCCGTCTCGCGCGTTTTCGAGACTGCCAAGGGCCAGCGCACGCAGGCGCTGCAACCGGTGGACTTTGAAGTGCGGGACAACGACTTCGTGACCATCCTCGGCCCCTCGGGCTGCGGCAAGTCCACGCTGCTGCGCATCGTCGCGGGGCTGGACCATGCCACCAGCGGCCGCGTGCTGCTGGATGGGGTGCCCGTGGAAGGCCCTGGCGCCGACCGCGGCATGGTGTTCCAGAGCTACACGTTGTTCCCCTGGCTCACCATCGAGCAGAACATCCGCTTTGGCCTGCGCGAACGCGGCATGCCCGAGGCGCAGCAAAAGGAGCGCGCTGCCTACTTTATCGCCAAGGTCGGCTTGCGCGGCTTCGAGCAGCATTTTCCCAAGCAGCTGTCGGGCGGCATGCAGCAGCGCACCGCCATCGCGCGCGCGCTGGCCAACGACCCCAAGATCCTGCTGATGGACGAGCCCTTCGGCGCGCTGGACAACCAGACCCGCGTGCTCATGCAAGAGCTGCTGCTGGGCATCTGGGAGGCCGAGCGCAAGACGGTGCTGTTTGTCACCCACGACATCGACGAAGCCATCTTCATGGCCAACCGCGTGGCCGTGTTCAGCGCCCGGCCCGGCCGCATCAAGACCGAGCTGGCGGTGGACTTGCCCCACCCGCGCCACTATCGCGTAAAGACCAGCCCCGAGTTCATGGACCTCAAGGCGCGCCTCACCGAAGAGATCCGCGCCGAATCCATGGCGGCGGACCTGCACTGATCTGAACCTGCCAGAACCTACCCAGCCCATGAGCGCCCGTCCTTCCCGCCGCACTGCAGCCACAGCACCGCGCAGCGCCACGCCCGCCAAGGCGGTGGTCGCCGTGGCTGCGCCCGCGCAGGCCATGGCACTGTACGAGCAGGTCAAGGACCACATCTCGCGCAAGATCCAGGAAGGCATCTGGCGCGCGGGCGACCGCCTGCCGTCTGAAAACGAGCTGGTCACCCAGTTCGGCATCTCGCGCATGACGGTGAACCGCGCGCTGCGTGAGCTGGTGGAGCAGGGCCGCATCGTGCGCGTGGCGGGCGTTGGCAGTTTTGTGGCCGAGGACAAACCCCAGTCCACGCTCCTGCAGATCGCCAACCTGGCGAGCGAAATCCGCCAGCGCGGGCACGACTACCGTTGTGACGTGCTCACGGTGGAACGCACCTCCGCCACGCTGGAAGTGGCCGCTGCGCTGGACCTGCGCACCGGCGAGTCGGTGTTTCACTCGCTGTGCATCCACCGCGAAGACGGCCTGCCCGTGCAGCTCGAAGACCGCCACGTGAACCCGCGCCAGGTGCCCCAGTTCGCCGCGCAGGACTTCACGCTGCTGCAGCCCTCCGAATACCTGGTGCGCAACGTGCCCTTCGACCAGATCGAGCATGTGGTCGATGCTGTCATGCCCACCGCCGAGCAGGCCACGCTGCTGGAGATGTCCCCGCAGGAGCCTTGCCTGCTGCTCACCCGCCGCACCTGGTCGCGCGGCGAGCCCATTACCGTGGTGCGCTGCCTGCACCCCGCCACCCGCTACCGCCTGGGCAGCCGCTTCCGAGCCGACGGCAACCCCGTCGCCGGTTGAAAGTTTTTCGCCAAAAGCTCAGAATTTTTTCGCTTGTACTTACTTGTATATACAGGATCAATGCCATGACACACAACGCCTCATCCCTCACCCTGCACCCTGGCCGCGTCACGCTGGCCGAGCTGCGCCGCATCCACGCGGGCCCCGTGCAACTGGTGCTCGATGCGTCCGCCCGCGCGGGTTTGCAGAAGTCCCTGGCCACGGTGCAGCGCATCGTCGATGAAGACCAAGTCGTCTATGGCATCAACACCGGCTTTGGCAAGCTGGCCAGCACCAAGATCGCCCACGAGCGCCTGGCCGAGCTGCAGCGCAATCTGGTGCTGTCGCACAGTGTGGGCACGGGCGATGCGCTGCCCGACGAGGTGGTGCGCCTCATCCTGGCCACCAAGGCCGTGAGCCTGGCGCGTGGCCACTCTGGCGTGCGCCCCGAGCTGGTGGATGCGTTGCTGGCCCTGGCCAACGCCAACGTGCTGCCGGTGATTCCGGCCAAGGGCTCGGTGGGCGCGTCGGGCGACCTGGCGCCGCTGGCGCACATGGCCTGCGTGCTGATTGGCGAAGGGCAGGCCAAGGTGGACGGCAAGGTGGTGCCGGGTGCAGAGGCCATGCGCTCCATCGGCCTGCAGCCGTTTGTGCTGGGCCCCAAAGAAGGGCTGGCGCTGCTCAACGGCACGCAGGTGTCCACTTCGCTCGCGCTGGCCGGTTTGTTTGGTGCCGAGAGCGTCTTTGCCGCCGCGCTGGTTGCGGGCTGCCTGTCGCTCGAAGCCATCAAGGGCTCTGTCAAACCCTTTGATGCACGCATCCACGAAGCGCGCGGCCAGGCCGGGCAGATCGCCGTGGCGGCCGCCGTGCGCGCGCTGCTGGACGGCAGCGCCATCGACCCTTCGCACCCGAATTGCGGCCGCGTGCAAGACCCGTACTCCATCCGCTGCGTGCCGCAGGTGATGGGCGCGTGCCTGGACAACCTGCACCACGCCGCGCGCGTGCTCACCATCGAGGCGAACGCCGCGTCGGACAACCCCCTGGTGTTCGATAACGGTGATGTGATCTCCGGCGGCAACTTCCACGCCGAGCCCGTGGCTTTTGTGGCCGACATCATCGCGCTGGCGGTGGCCGAGATCGGTGCGATTTCCGAACGCCGACTGTCTCTGTTGCTGGACCCCGGCCTGTCAGGCCTGCCCGCGTTCCTGATCCGCGACAGCGGCGTGAATTCAGGCTTCATGATCGCCCAGGTGACCGCCGCCGCGCTGGCGGCGGAAAACCAGTGCCTGGCCAACCCCAGCAGCGTAACCAGCCTGCCCACATCGGCCAACCAGGAGGACCATGTGTCGATGGCCACCTACGGCGCACGCCGCCTGGGTGACATGGTGCGCAATGCGGCCGTGATGGTCGGCATCGAGGCCATGGCCGCTGCGCAAGGCATGGAATTCGACCGCACCCTTAAATCCTCTCCGCTGATCGAAGCGCAATTCGCCGCCATCCGCGAGCGCGTGGCCTACCTGGAGCAAGACCGTTACCTCGCCCCCGACATCGAAGCCATGCGCGCATGGGCCCAGCAGTCCGCATGGCCTGCGCCGCTCACGCAGTGCCTGCCCAGCTTCGCCTGATTTTTTCTATTCACACCCATTGATTCACAGGAGCCCACCATGAACGCCAACGACGCCATCATCGCCGCCGCCTCCAACACCGACCCCCGCCACGACGCCAGCCGCGTGATCCGCGCGCCGCGCGGCAGCCAGCTCACTTGCAAGAGCTGGCTCACCGAAGCGGCCTACCGCATGCTCCAGAACAACCTGGACCCCGAGGTGGCCGAGCGCCCGCAAGACCTGGTGGTGTATGGCGGCATCGGCCGCGCTGCGCGCAATTGGGAGTGTTATGACCAGATCCTCGCCTCGCTCAAGGACCTGAACGACGACGAAACCCTGCTCATCCAGTCCGGCAAGCCCGTGGGCGTGTTCAAGACCCACGCCAACGCACCGCGCGTGCTGCTTGCCAACTCCAACCTGGTGCCCAAGTGGGCCAACTGGGAGCACTTCAGCGAGCTGGACCAGAAGGGCCTGTTCATGTACGGCCAGATGACGGCGGGCAGCTGGATCTACATCGGCACGCAAGGCATCGTGCAGGGCACCTACGAAACCTTTGCCGAAGCCGGGCGCAAACACTACGGCGGGTCGCTCGAAGGCAAGTGGATTTTGACCGCAGGCCTGGGCGGCATGGGCGGCGCGCAGCCGCTGGCGGCTACCTTTGCGGGCGCGGTGTCGCTCAATATCGAATGCCAGCAAAGCAGCATCGACTTCCGCCTGCGCACGCGCTACGTGGACAAGCAGGCGCGCGACATCGACCATGCGTTCGAGCTGATCCAGCAGCACACGGCGGCCAAGGAGGCCATCTCCATCGCGCTGCTGGGCAACGCGGCGGATGTACTGCCGGAGTTGGTCAAACGCGCCAAGGCCGGCGGCTTGAAGCCCGACCTGGTCACCGACCAGACTTCGGCCCACGACCTCGTCAACGGCTACCTGCCCAGCGGCTGGACGGTGGAGCAATGGCGCGCCGCGCAGCAGGACGTGACGCAACACGAGGTGCTGAAGAAGGCCGCTGCCAAGTCCTGCGCCGTGCATGTGCAGGCCATGCTCGACTTCCAGCACATGGGCATCCCGGTGGTGGACTACGGCAACAACATCCGCCAGGTGGCGTTCGACGAAGGCGTGAAGGACGCATTCGACTTCCCCGGCTTTGTGCCCGCCTACATCCGTCCGCTGTTCTGCGAAGGCAAGGGCCCGTTCCGCTGGGTGGCGCTGTCAGGCGACCCGGAAGACATCCGCAAGACCGACGCCAAGATCAAGGAACTGTTCCCCGAGAACAAGCACGTGCACCGCTGGCTCGACATGGCGGGTGAGCGCATCGCCTTCCAGGGCCTGCCCGCGCGCATCTGCTGGCTGGGCCTGGGCGAGCGCCACATTGCGGGCCTGGCCTTCAATGAGATGGTGAAGAACGGCGAACTCAAGGCCCCCATCGTCATCGGCCGCGACCACCTGGACACCGGCAGCGTGGCCAGCCCCAACCGCGAGACCGAGGGCATGCGCGACGGCACCGACGCCGTGAGCGACTGGCCGTTGCTCAACGCGCTGCTCAACACCTCGGGCGGCGCCACCTGGGTCAGCCTGCACCACGGCGGCGGCGTGGGCATGGGCTACTCGCAGCACTCGGGCATGGTCATCGTGGCCGACGGCACTGAAGCTGCGGCCCAGCGCCTTGCCAATGTGCTGGTCAACGACTGCGGCAGCGGCGTGATGCGCCATGCCGACGCGGGCTACGAACTGGCGGTGGAGACTGCGAAGAAGCAGGGGCTGAAGCTGCCGATGGTGAAGTAGTCCGAAGAATGAGGGAATGACAGGAATGTGAAAAAGGGAACTGCATTCCCATCAAATGGGAATGCAGGGTAGGAATGTCGCTGCAATACTTTGATACTGAGTCCATGCCCACCCGTGGACCAACCTCCGTTGCTGCCGCCGACCGTGTTCTGCACGTGCTGGCGGTGCTGGCGCAGCACGGGCAGCCCATGTCGGCGGCCGAGCTGGTGGAGGCCACGGGCTTGGCACGCAGCACGCTGTACCGGCAGCTGGCGCGGCTCAAGCTGTGGGGCTTTGTGCTGGAGAGCAGCGGGCACTACGCGCCCGGGCCGCTCAGCCTGCAACTGGCCCTGGGCTTTGACATGGCGTCGCACCTGGTGCACCACGCGCGGCCGGACATGCAGGCCCTGGCCCGGCAGTCCCACGAAAGCGTGGGGCTGGTGGTGGCCGTGAACGACAGTGTGGTGTGCCTGGACATGGTGGACAGCACGCAGGCCCTGCGCTGCTCGTTTGAAAAAGGACGCAGCGTGCCGTTGCGTGCGGGCGCCTCCGCCAAGTGCCTGCTCGCCCATGTGGCCCCGGCCACGCGCAATGCCATTCTGGACCTGCACTACGGTGCAGGCACTGCTGAGCGCCAGGCGGCGCTGACCGAGCTGGAGGGCATTGCCAAGGCGGGTTACGCAGTCAGCTCCGGCGAAGTGGATGCCGGTGTCTGGGGCGTCAGCGTGCCCGTGTTCGGTTCTCCCCGGCAGGCGGCAGGGGCCATCACCCTGATGGCCCCGATCTTGCGAGCCCAGGGGCAGGAGGCCGCACTCACCGGCATGGCCGTCGTCGCAGCAGCGCGCATCTCCCGCCAGCTCATTTCTCCCTGATTTCCCTCACCCCTCCTCAGGAGTTTTTCCCATGAACCTTCGTCGCAACCTTCTTTTGGCCAGCCTGGCCGCCGCAGCCTTTTGCACCACGGGTGCACAGGCCCAGGACAACGTCCTGCGTGTGGGCACCGATGCCACGTTTCCGCCCATGGAGTTTGTCGAGAACGGCAAACGCACGGGCTTCGACATCGAGCTGGTGGAGGCCATTGCCAAGACCATGGGCAAGCAGGTCGAATGGGTGGACATCGACTTCAAGGGCCTGATTCCCGGCCTGATCTCCAAGCGTTTTGACATGGCGGTGTCGGCCATCTACATCACCGACGAGCGCAAGAAGGTGGTGGACTTCACCGACTCCTACTACGCCGGTGGCCTGGTGGTGATGGTGAAGGCCGACAACAAGGCCATCAACAAGCTCGCCGACCTGGACGGCAAAAAGGTCAGCGTGCAGGTGGGTACCAAGTCGGTGTCGTACCTGACCGAAAAATTCCCCAAGGTGCAGCGCGTTGAGGTCGAGAAGAACCAGGAGATGTTCAACCTGGTGGACATCGGCCGCGCCGACGCCGCCGTGACCGGCAAGCCCGCCGCGTTCCAGTATGTGCGCACCCGCCCGGGTCTGCGCGTGCTCGACGAGCAGCTCACCACCGAGGAATACGGCATGGCCCTGCGCAAAGACACGCCGGAGCTGACGAAGGCCGTCAACGGTGCCATCACCAAGCTCAAGGCCGACGGCACCTATGCGGCCATCGTCAAGAAGTGGTTCAGCAACAGCGCTGCCAAGTAAACCGCAGCCACACGTTGCCGAACTGAGCCATGGAACTCGATTTTTCTCCTGTCTGGGCCGGGTTGCCCCAGTTGCTGGCGGGTGCGCTGGTCACTGTGGAAATCACGGCTGCCTCGCTGCTGCTGGGCTGCGTCATGGGCCTGCTGGTGGGCATTGGCCGCCTGAACCCCAAGCGCCGCGTGGTCTACGCCCTGTGCACCGCCTACGTGGCCGCGATCCGTGGCACGCCGCTGCTGGTGCAGTTGTTCATCCTGTTCTTTGGCCTGCCGCAGTTCGGCATCCTGCTGCCCGCTTTTGTGTGCGGCGTGATCGGCCTGGGCATCTACTCGGGCGCCTATGTGTCCGAGGTGGTGCGCGGCGCCATCCAGTCCATTGACAAGGGGCAGATGGAGGCGGCGCGCTCCATCGGCATGTCCTCGGGCCTGGCCATGCGCACGGTGGTTCTGCCGCAGGCCGTGGTACGCATGATTCCGCCGCTTGGCAATGAGTTCATCGCGTTGATCAAGAACTCGGCGCTGGTGTCGCTGCTCACCATCCACGACCTGATGCACGAAGGGCAGAAGATCATCAGTGTGTCGTACCGCTCGCTGGAGGTGTACCTGGCAATTGCGGTGGTGTATTTTATCCTCACGGGTGTCACGTCGTTGGTGCTGCGCCGCATGGAGTTGCGCCTGCGTGCCGGGGGGATGGTGCAATGAAGAAAAATTCTGTGATGACCGGAGCAAGCCCTTCCGCCGAGCCCATCGTGCGCATTCGCGGACTGCGCAAGTCGTTTGGCAACCATGTGGTGCTGAACGGCATCGATTTTGACGTGCTGCCGTCGCAGGTGGTGGTGGTCATCGGGCCTAGCGGCTCGGGCAAGAGCACCTTTTTGCGCTGCTGCAACGGGCTGGAGCAGCCCGAAGGCGGCACGGTCGAGATCTGTGGCCGCACACTGGTGCAGGACGGCCGCATGCTGCCTGACCATGACCTGAACGCCCTGCGCGAAGAAGTGGGCATGGTGTTCCAGTCGTTCAACCTGTTCCCGCACTTGTCGGTGCTCGATAACGTCACGCTGGGCCCGCGCAAGCTGCACGGCCTGTCGCGCAAGGAGGCCGAGGAGCGTGCCCAGGCCCTGCTGGCCAAGGTGGGCCTGGCGCACAAAGCCACGGCCATGCCCGCCAGCTTGTCGGGCGGACAGAAGCAGCGTGTGGCCATTGCCCGCGCGCTGGCCATGGAGCCGCGCGTGATGCTGTTCGACGAGCCCACCTCAGCGCTAGACCCCGAGCTGGTGGGCGAGGTGCTGCAGGTCATGAAGCTGCTGGCCAGCGAAGGCATGACCATGATGGTGGTCACGCACGAAATGGACTTTGCACGCGAGGTGGGCGACGTGGTGGTGGTGATGGACGGCGGCGGGATCATCGAGTCCGGTGAACCTGCCACCATCTTCACCAACCCGACGCAGGAGCGCACGCGCTCTTTCCTGCAAGCCGTGCTCACGCGCGCCTGAGGCCTGAGGCTGGGAGCGGCGTGGTGCACCATGGTCAATATCAATCAAGGAGACAACCCCGATGCCCCAGCCTTCATCTGCCTTGGACACACCCTTGCCAGCACGCTTTCAGCAGCGCTTGCAGGAGCGCCTGACCCCAGACGACATTGCCCGCTTTGACCGCGATGGCGCGCTGTGCATCAAGCAGCTGCTCACGCCCGATGAAGTGGCCTTGCTGCGCGACGGCATCGACGCCAACCTGGCCGCGCCCAGCCCGCGCGCCAAAGTGGCCAGCAGGCCGGATGACCCGGGCCGCTTCTTCGAGGACTTCTGCAACTGGCAGGACATCCCGCAGTTTGGCCGCTTTGTGCGCGAGACACCGCTGGCGCTGGCTGCGCAGCGCCTGATGCAGTCGCGCACCGTGCGGCTGTACCACGACCATGTGCTGGTGAAGGAGCCGGGCACGCGCCAGCGCACGCCCTGGCACCAGGACCAGCCCTACTACAACATCGACGGCATGCAGAACATCAGCATGTGGATACCGGTGGACCCGGTGTCGCGTGCGGCCACGCTGGAGTTCGTGGCGGGTTCACACAAAGGCCCATGGCTCATGCCGCGCACCTTCATGGACAACCAGGCGAAGTGGTTCCCCGAAGGCAGCCTGCAGGATCTGCCCGATGTCGAGGCTGACCGCGATGCCTTCCCCATCGTGGGCTGGGAGATCGAGCCCGGTGACGTGGTGTGTTTTCACATGCTCACGCTGCATGCGGCGGGTGGGGTAGAGGGCACTAACCGCCGCCGCGTGTTTTCGGTGCGGTTCCTCGGCGACGACACGCGCCATGCGCCCCGGCGGTGGAAGACCTCGCCCGAGTTTCCGGGCCTGGCCGACGAGTTGCCCGCTGGCGCGGAGATGGACCATCCGCTGTTCCCGCTGCTGGCGACGGGCGCGGGGCAGACTGCCGCAACATCCTGATTGATGAACACGACGACAACGACAACGACACCGATGGCAATGCAATTTTTTGATCTGGTCACCACGCCCAGCATGCCCTGGAAAAACGGCGGCGGCAGCACGCAGGAGCTGGCCTGCTGGCCCCCCGGCGCAGACATGAACAGCTTTGAGTGGCGCGTGAGCCTGGCCACGGTGGACCGGCCCGGGCCGTTCTCGGTCTTCCCGGCCATTGATCGCCAGATCATGCTGCTGGGCGGTGACGGCCTGCACCTGCGCAGCCCTGGCTGGGAGCACCGGCTGGAGCAGCGCTGGCAACCGTTTGCGTTCTCGGGCGATGACGCAGTGGATGGCGCCATGCTGGGCGGCACCTCCAAGGACTTCAACCTCATGCAACGGAGGGGCCTGTGGCAGGGCCCGCTGCAGGTGGTAAGCGATGCGCAGTCGCCCGGCGACACACCCGCAGGCCTGTGCCTGGTGCTGCAGGGCGATTGGCAATGGGTGGCGCAGGGCGCCGGGCCGCGTGCGTTGGCGGCAGGGCAGGGCTTTTGGTGGGCGGGTGAGGGCGGTGCAACGCCGGGCCAACTGGAGCCGCTGCATGCGGGGGCCGACGCCGATGCGCCCGCACTGGTCTGGATCGCCTTGCAGCGCGGTGCAGACCCCAAAAATTGAATAAAAATGGCCGCCACCGCCTGATGGATAAGCGCTGGTAGCTATTATTTGTATAGCATACAACATGGAGCCCACGGGTGGGCAGGCAGATGCAACACAAGGACAACCCCAGTCACCCCAATGGATGGGCCACCAGCCAGAACGCCGATGGCGTGTGGCAGAACCTGAAACCCGCGCCCGGCCTGTGGGTGGCCGATGTGCCCGTGCCCGAGGGCCATCTCGCCTGCGTGGTGGTGCAGCAAGGCCAGATGGCCTGGGTGGGGCCCGAGGCGCAGTTGCCTGCCGCCTACCAGGCATTGCCGCGCCATGATGCGCGGGGCGCACTCGCCACCCCCGGGCTGGTGGACTGCCACACGCACCTGGTCTATGGTGGTCAGCGTGCCAACGAATTCGCCATGCGCCTGGCCGGTGCCACCTATGAAGAAGTGGCCAAGGCGGGTGGGGGCATCGTCTCGTCGGTGAAGGCCACGCGCGCTGCCACCGAAGACGAACTCTTTGACCAGGCCGCGCCGCGCCTGCAGGCCCTGCTGGCCGAAGGCGTATGCGCCATCGAGATCAAGTCCGGCTACGGCCTGGCCTTGGAGCACGAACGCAAGCAATTGCGCGTGGCCCGCCGTCTGGGCGAGGCGTTTGGCGTGACGGTGCGCACCACCTTTTTGGGCGCGCACGCCCTGCCGCCCGAGTACGCAGGCCGCAGCCAAGCCTATGTCGGCCTGGTCTGCAAGGAGATGCTGCCCGCGCTGGCCGCCGAGGGCCTGGTGGATGCGGTGGATGTGTTCTGCGAACGCATCGCCTTCACGCTGGCCGAGACAAGCCAAGTCTTCCAGGCTGCGCAAAAGCTGGGCATTCCCGTCAAACTGCATGCCGAGCAGCTGTCGGACATGGGCGGCTCGGCACTGGCAGCACGCTATGGCGCGCTGTCGTGCGACCACATCGAGCACCTGTCGGCCGACGGCGTCGCTGCCATGAAGGCCGCAGGCACCGTGGCCGTGCTGCTGCCCGGCGCCTACTACACGTTGCGCGACACGCACCTGCCGCCGATTGCGCAGCTGCGCGAGGCCGGTGTGCCCATGGCGGTGTCCACTGACCACAACCCGGGCACATCGCCAGCGCTCAGCCTGCTGCTCATGGCCAACATGGCCTGCACGCTGTTCCGCCTGACGGTGCCCGAGGCGCTGGCCGGTATCACCACCCATGCCGCGCGCGCGCTGGGCTTGCAAGATTCCCACGGCCTCATTGCATCGGGCCGACCCGCCAACTTCGTGCTGTGGCCCGTGGGCGAGGCGGCCGAGCTGGCCTACTGGTTTGGCCACAAGCCCGCCTGCACCATCGTGCGGCAGGGGCGCATCCACGGAGTCATGCCATGAGCGAGCCGCTTCAACGCCAGCTTTTCGCAGTCGATGCTTTGCTGCCCACCGGCTGGGCGCGCGATGTGCTCGTGGCCTGGGACGGGGCAGGGCGCATCACTGCCGTCACACCCAACGCCCAGCCGAACGGCGCTGCCGTGGCACCCGGCCCCGTGCTGCCCGGCATGCCCAACCTGCATTCGCACGCGTTTCAGCGTGCATTCGCAGGGCTCACGGAATACCGGGGCGAGAGCCAAGACAGCTTCTGGAGCTGGCGCAACCTGATGTACCGCTTTGCCGCGCGCATCACGCCCGAATCGCTGGAGGCCATTGCCACCTGGCTGTATGTGGAGATGCTGGAGGCGGGCTACACCAGCGTGTGCGAGTTCCACTACGTGCACCACGACCAGGGCGGCACGCCGTATGCCGACGACGCCACGCTGTCGCTGGCGCTGCTGCGTGCGGCACACAACGCGGGCATCGGCATCACGCTGCTGCCGGTGCTTTACCAGACCAGCGGGTTTGGCGCCAAGCCGCCGCGTGCCGACCAGGCCCGCTTTATCCGCAGCACCGACAACATGCTCTCATTATTGGAGCGGCTGGCGCCCGCCACGCGGGCGCAGGGCGGTGTTTTGGGCCTAGCCCCGCATTCACTGCGCGCCGTGCCGCCTGATAGCCTGGCTGCCGCCGTACAGGGCCTCACGGCGCTGAACCCCCTGGCCCCCATTCACATCCACATCGCAGAGCAGACACAAGAGGTGGAGGACTGCATCGCATGGAGCGGTCAGCGCCCCGTGCAATGGCTGCTGGAGCACGCGCCCGTGGACGAACGCTGGTGCCTGGTGCATGCCACGCACATGACGCCGCAGGAGTATGCCGATGCCGCGCGCACGGGTGCTGTGGCCGGTATCTGCCCCACCACGGAGGCCAACCTGGGCGACGGCATCTTCGACATGCCGCTGTGGCTGCAGCACGGCGGGCGCTGGGGCGTGGGGTCGGACAGCCACGCCTGCGTGAACGCGGCCGAGGAGCTGTTGATGCTGGAGTATGGCCAGCGCCTGTCGCTGCGGCAGCGCAATGTGCTGGCTACGGCGTCGCAGCCCGAGGTGGCCACCGCCATGACCCTGCAGGCCGTATCGGGCGGGGCGCAGGCATCGGGCCGCGCCATCCATGGCCTGGCGGTGGGCCAGCAGGCCGACTTGGTGGTGCTGGATGCGCAGCATGTGGCCCTGGGCGGCCTGCCCGCACCCAGCATGCTGTCGGCGCACGTGTTTGGCAGCCACCGCACGTCCGCCATCGACAGCCTTTGGGTGGCCGGTGTGCAGCGTGTGTCGCAAGGTCGCCATGCCCTGCACGACACGGGGGCGCAGGCTTTCCTGGCTGCGCGCTCGGCCACCATTGCCGCTGACTGACTGACTGACTGACTGACTGACTCAATCCGTTCTGCCTGCACTTTCTTCTTTGCCATGACCGATACCGCTCCCCCACCGTTCACCTTCCACCAGGGCACCGCGCCCTTGCTCATCTCCATGCCACACGCGGGAACTTACGTGCCGCCCGCGCTGGCTGCGCGCTTCACCGGCGAAGCTCGCCAGGTGCCCGATACCGACTGGCACATGGAGCGGCTGTATGCGTTTGCCAAAGACATGGGCGCATCCATCCTTGTGGCCACGCATTCGCGCTATGTGGTGGACCTGAACCGTCCGCCTGATGGTGCGAGCCTGTACCCCGGCCAGAGCGTCACGGGCCTGTGCCCGGTGGACACCTTCGACGACACGCCTATCTATGCACAAGGCGATGTGCCGGACGATGCGGAGGTCGCTGCTCGCCGCGACGCGGTCTGGGCGCCATACCACGCCCAGCTGCGTGCCGAGCTGGACCGCATCCGCGCGCAGCACGGCGTGGCGGTGCTGTGGGATGCGCATTCCATCCGCTCTGTGCTGCCGCGCTTTTTTGAGGGCAAGCTGCCCGACCTGAACCTGGGCACGGCCGACGGCGCCAGCTGCGACCCGGCACTGGCGCAGGCGCTGCTGGCCATTGCGCAGTCGGCACCCGGCTACACCGGTGTGCTCAATGGCCGCTTCAAGGGCGGCCACATCACGCGCCACTACGGCCAGCCCGCGCAGAACATCCACGCGGTGCAGCTGGAGATGACCCAGTGCAGCTACATGCAGGAGGTTCTGCCCTTTGACTACCTGCCCGAGGTGGCAGCGGGGGTGCAGCCGCACCTGCAGCGCTTGCTGCAGGCCGCACTGGGGTTTGCGCAGGCGCAAGTCCAGGGCTGATCCCTCCCTGGCTTTACCTTCCGATAGCGCGGTAGGGTCGGGGATCGGTGCTAGGATGGTTCGAACGGCCTCAGCTTTTTTGCAGGCCGTGCGGTGTGCCACCTGGCCACCTGTGCGGAAGGAGCCGCATCCTTATGGAAACTGCGGCTTATTACTACATGCCTTTGTTCAAGCCTGGCGCGGTCGTCCACCTGGGGGGTAGCCGCGAAACGGTGAGCCATGTGGTGGTGCGGCGCGGTGGCCTGATGGTGCACCTGGTGGGGCGTGAGGCCCCCGTGCACCCCGACACGCTCCAGCTGGAGCCCAGTGCGTTTCAGCTCAGCCGGGTGCCGGCGTAAGTCCGTGCTGCATTGCCGCGCAGCAGCCCGGCAGCAAGCCCCTCTCGTCAGTCCGCCGCCCGCTGGGCCATCACTTCACCCAGCTGAATGGACCGTGCGGGCGTCCACTGCGGGTTGAATTGCAGCGGACCCTCCGGGAACAGCATCACCACGGTGGAGCCCAGCAGAAAGCGCCCCATCTCTTCGCCCTTTTGCAGGCGCACCTGGCCGGGCGCGTAGTCCCATTGGCGCAGTGTGCCGGGGCGGGGTGGGTTCACCTGGCCATGCCACACGGTGGCCATGCTGCCCACGATGGTGGCGCCCACCAGCACCAGCACAAACGGCCCTTGGGCCGACTCGAACACGCAGACCACGCGCTCGTTGCGCGCAAACAGGCCGGGCACGCCGCGCGCGGTGGTGGGGTTGACCGAGAACAGGTCACCAGGCACATAGATCATGCGCGTCAGCTCGCCCGCGCAGGGCATGTGGATGCGGTGGTAGTCGCGCGGGCTCAGGTACAGCGTGGCGAAGTGGCCGTTCTCGAAGCGCGCACCCAGCGTGGCATCGCCGCCCACCAGGGCGGTGGTGGAGTACGAATGGCCCTTGGCCTGGAAGACCTGGTCCTTGGCAATGGGACCGAACTGGCTGATAGCGCCGTCCACGGGGCAGATCAGGTCGGCATCGGCCAGCGGGCGCGCGCCGTCTTTCAGTGCCCGCGTGAAGAAGTCGTTGAAGCTGGTGTAGCTTGTGATGTCAGGGTTGGCCGCCTCGCCCATGTTCACGTTGTAGCGGCCCACAAACCAGCGGATCACCGAAGTGGTGAGCCCCCCCAGCCGGGCCGATGCGAACTTGCCCGCAAGGGCGGTCATTGCCTGCTTGGGCATCAGGTATTGCGGCAGAACTGCCAGGCGATCGGACACGGGCGAACCCCTCAAAGACGAAAGCGAATGATTCTATCGGTGCACGGTGGGGCCGCTGCCGCCCGCACAGGGTCAGACGCCGAGGTACTGCTCCAGCAACTGCGGTTGTGCATGCAGTGCGTCCGAGCTGCCCTCAAACACCACCTGGCCCTTGACCAGGATGATGTTGCGGTCGGTGATCTGCGTGACGTGCTTCCAGTTCTTGTCCACGATCACGCTGCTGATGCCGCTGTCCTTGATGAGGCTGCAGATGCGCCAGATCTCGCGGGCGATCAGCGGCGCCAGGCCCTCGGTAGCCTCGTCGAGGATGAGCACGTCGGGGTTGGTCATCAGCGCACGGCCGATGGTCAGCATCTGCTGCTCGCCGCCGCTGAGCTGCTGGCCGCCATGGCCCAGACGCTCTTTCAAGCGCGGGAAGGTCTCCAGCACGCGCTCGTAAGTCCAGTCGCGCTGGCCGCGTGTGCCAGCGCGTGCGGCCATCTGCAAATTCTCGACCACGCTGAGGTTGCCAAAGATGCCACGGCCTTCGGGCACGTAGGCAATGCCCAGGCGAGCGACCTCGTAGGGCGGTTTGCCCGTCACGTCGCGGCCCGCCACGGCCACGCTGCCCGAGCGGGGCTTGACCAGGCCCATCAGAGACTTGAGCAGGGTGCTCTTGCCCATGCCGTTGCGGCCCATGAGGCCGATGGTCTCGCCCTGGCCCACGGCGAAATCAATGCCGTGCAGGATGTGGCTGCTGCCGTAGAAGGTGTGGATGCCCTTGGCATCGATCCATGGAGTGGTCATCTCAGTGGTCCTCTCCGAGGTAGGCCGCCTGCACGGTGGCATCGGCGCGCACCTCGGGCGGTGTGCCATGCGCAATCACCTCGCCGTTGACCATCACCGTGAGACGGTCGGCCAGCGCAAACACGGCATCCATATCGTGCTCCACCAGCATGATGGCGTGGGCGGGCTTGAGGCGCTGCAGCAGGTCCACCATGCGCTCGGCCTCGGCCACGCCCATGCCGGCCAGGGGCTCGTCGAGCAGCAGGACCTGGGGCTCGGTGGCCAGGGTCATGGCGATCTCCAGCTGGCGCTGCTCACCGTGGCTCATGGCCCCGGCAATCGCTGTACGCCGGTCTTTGAGGCCCGAAAGCTCGATTGCGCCCTCCAGACGGGCGTTGGTAGCTCTGTTTTTGATAGTGTTTGCACGCGTGTCCTGCCACCAGCGCAGCGGGTTCCAGGGCTGCTGCGCATCGCGCGACTGGGCGGCTAGGCGCACGTTCTCGTGCACGGTGAGCGGCAGGAAGATGTTGGTCTTCTGGTAGCTGCGGCCCAGGCCCTGGCGCGATATGCGCTCGGGCGCCCAGCCCGTCACTTCGGTGCCGCCCAGCAGCACCTGGCCTGAGGTGGGGGGCAGGTCACCCGAGAGCAGGTTGGTCAGCGTGGACTTGCCCGCGCCGTTGGGGCCGATCACGGCGTGGATCTGGCCGCGCGAGAGGTCCACCGAGACACCATTGACGGCAGCCAGGCCGCCGAAGCGCTTGGTGAGTTGGCGGGCCGAGAGCAGAGCGTCAGCCATGGTGAGAGTCCTCCTGCGCCTTGGCGGCCCGGCGCTGCCCCAGCATGCCCAACAGCCCGCGCGGTGCGGCCAACACCACGAGCACGATGAAGCTGCCCATCAGCAGCTGCCAGTGTTTGGTGATGTCCTTGAACACATGCAGCAGGTACTCGAACGCGAACGCTCCCACGATGGCTCCCGCAAAATTGCCCATGCCGCCCAGGATGATCATCATGATGGCGTGCGCGCTCATGTGAAAGCCCATCAGCTCAGGGTTCACGTAGCCCGTCTGTGCGCCCCACAGGTAGCCCGCCAGGCCTGCCAGCGCACCCGCCACGGTGAATGCAGTGAGCTTGTAGCCCTGCGTGCCAAAACCCATGGCGCGCATGCGGTGCTCGTTGATGCGGATGCCCGAAAGTGCGCGGCCCAGTGGGCTCCAGAGCAGGCGGCGCAGCAGTAAATAGACGATGACCACCAGCGCCAGCGTGAAGTAGTAGAAGGTCTTGCGGCCTTCGAGGTCAAAAGGCAGCCATCCAAAGATGGAGGCATCGGGCCGGAAGTTGATGTACAGCCCGTCCGAGCCGCCCAGCACCTTGTTGTCGAAGAACAGGTAGAACACCATCTGCGCGAACGCCATCGTGACCATGATGAAGTAGATGCCGTGGGTGCGGACCACAAAAAAGCCGATGACCAGCGCCACCAGCCCGGCACCGGCAACGGCCAGCGGCAGCGACCACCACAGGCTCACTGGCGTGTCGGCGGGCGTGAGAAAGGCCAGCGCGTAGCCCGCTACGCCAAAGTAGGCGGCATGGCCCAGCGACACCAGGCCGGTCACGCCCTGCAGCAGATCCAGGCTCATCGCAAAAATGGCCATGATCATCATGCGTGTGACCATCTGCACGTAGAAGTCGCTGCCCACCACGGGGAACAGCAGCAGCGCAGCCAGCCCGAGTGCCAGGGCAAACTGCACACTGCGGGGCAGCACTTCGATATTGGCGCGGGGGGTGCTCATGAGTTGCCGCCGGGCCGCCCCAAGGCAGCGAAGGCCCCCTTGGGGGGCAGCGAAATACACGAAGTGACGAGCGTGGGGGTAATCATTGCTTAAAAAGGCCTTCAGGTTTCCACAGCAGCACCGCTGCCATCAGCATGTAGACGAGCATCCCGGCCATCGATGGCAGCAGCACCTTGCCAAAGGTGTCCACCAGCCCCACGAGCAGTGCAGCAATGAGCGCACCACGCACCGAGCCGATGCCGCCGATCACCACCACCACAAAACACATGATGAGCACCGACGAGCCCATGTTGGGGTAGACGCTGGAGACCGGCGCCGCCACCATGCCCGCCACCGCCGCCAGGCCCACGCCCAGCGCAAACACAATGGCATGAATGAGCTTGATGTTCACGCCCAGCGACTCGGCCATGTCGCGGTTGAAGGCCCCGGCGCGGATCTTCATGCCCAGACGGGTCTTGGAGATCAACAGGTACAGCGCCACGGCCAGGGCGATGCACACGCCCGAGATGAACAGCCGGTAGACCGGGTAGGAGAGTGTGTCGGTCAGCGGAATCGACCAATCCAGCACCTTGGGAATGGGCACACCGTGCACATCGTCGCCCCAGAGGATGGAGCGCAGCTCTTCAAAAATGTAGATCAGGCCGAAGGTCAGCAGCACCTGGTCCAGGTGGTCGCGGTGGTAGAAGTGGCGGAACAGCAGCCACTCCAGCGCCAGCCCAAACACCACCGAGAGCAGGGCTCCGCCCAGGATGGCAAGCGCAAGGCTGCCGAAGTGCCCCGACAGCGAATAAGCGAGGTAAGCCCCCAGCATGTAGAAGCTGCCATGCGCCAGGTTCACCACGCCCATGATCCCGAAGATCAGCGTGAGGCCGGCCGCCAGCATGAACAGCAGCAGGCCGTACTGCACGCTGTTGAGCAACTGAATCAGGAAGGTGGCGAAGTCCATCGGGTGCCGTGGTCGGGGTGCAAAAGATCAGGCTGTTCGGCGCGCAGCCGACAGCAGGGCGCCCGGCACAGTGGCCGGGCGGGTGGACGGATGGGATGCCCCGCTTGCAGCGGGTCAGCCCATCCTGCAGCCAGCGCCGCTGTCAGCCAATGCCTTGGCTGCCACGCCGATCACCTTGTTTTCCTTGTTTTCCACCTGGCGCAGGTAGATGTCCTGCACAGGGTTGTGTGCCTTGCTCATGGTCCATTTGCCGCGCGGGCTGTCGATGGTGGCACTTTCCATGGCCTTGATGACGGCAGCCTTGGCAGAGAGATCGCCCTTGACCGCGTTGGCGCCTTGCACCAGCAGCAGGCCGGTGTCGTAGCCCTGCACCGCATACACGTCGGGCTGGCTGCGGAAGGTCTTGGCATATTCCAGGCGGAACTGCTTGTTGCGCGGCGTGTCCAGCGAGTCGCTGTAGTGCATGGTGGTGATGATGCCGTCGGCCGCAGGGCCTGCCGCTTCAAGCACCCCTTCGGTCAGGAAGCCCGAGCCGTACAGAGGAATCTTGTCCTTGAGGCCCGCAGCAGCGTAGTCGCGGATGAACTTGGCCGCGCCGCCACCGGCAAAGAAGCAGGCCACGGCATCGGGCTTGAGCGCGGCGATTTCGGTGAGTAGCGCCTGGAACTCCACGTTGGGGAAGGGCAGGCCCAGCTCCTTGATGATGGTGCCGCCCGCAGCGGTGTAGCTTTGCTTGAAGCCTTCAAAGGCCTCATCGCCGGCTGCGTACTTCCAGGTGATCCACACGGCCTTCTTGTGGCCCTTTTCGACCATCGCCTTGCCCAGCGCCAGCGTAGGCTGCGAGTTGCTGAACGAAGTGCGGAACACGTTGGGGGCGCACAGCGCGCGGGTGGCAGCATGCACGCCTGCATTGGGGATGAGGTTGAGCACGCCGGTGTCGCGCGCCACCTTCTGGATGCCCATCTGCACGCCCGAATGCACGGTGCCGATCAGCACATCCACCTTGTCGCGCTGGACCAGCTTGCTGGCGTTCTCCACGCCCTTGCTGGGTTCGGACTCATCGTCTACCTTGAACCACTCGATCTCGCGGCCGCCCAGCTTGCCGCCTTGCTGGTCGATCGCCAGGCGTACGCCGTTCTCGATGGCCACGCCCAGTTGGGCAAAGGTGCCGGTGTAGGGCAGCATGAAACCCACACGCACCTTGCCACTTTGGGCGCGCACGATGGAGGGCAGCAGCAGCCCTGTGGATGCTGCGCCCACAAGGGCGGCGCTGCGGCTGATGACGAGGCGGCGGGTGGTCATGGGATGGGTCTCCTTTGTTTAGGCTTAAAGTAATTTACTTCAAGCATTCCGTGGTGAATACCTATGGGTTACCCGTACCGGGGCGAACGGGTCGTGCCTTACCAATGCGACAGTGGCCACGATTGCCCATCCCAGCACGACCTGCAGGTCGAGGAGGCTGGATGTTGGCCATCGTACAAACAAACATGAACTAAAGTGCATTTATCGGTGTTTTGTGCAGTATAGATCATGATTTTGAGGCCGTGCAGGCTGTTTGTAGCCCCCAATATCAGTAGTTTCGAGCATAGGTAGCCCCTCCCTGTCCCTGATGATCGGGTGCGGCTGCGGGGCCGTGGTGTGAGGGCTTGTGAGGCCCGGGTCTTGCTTGATGCCGACCTCGGCGACACTTAAGAGCTATAGCGCGCTGCGCGCTTCTTGGGCACCGACTGTTTTGCTGCCGAATGGGGCGCGGCTGCGCTTCCTCTTTGTTCATGTCTTTTTCCGCTCCACCACCCCCGTCTTCTTCGGCCCTGCCAGCACGCACGCGCATGGCCCGCTGGCTGCGCCATTTCTGGCCTGCACCACTGGGCATTGATGGCCGAGAGCGGCTGCGCTTTATCGCAGGGGCGGTGGTCGGCGTGCTGTTGACCGCCTGGCTGAGTCGCTGGTGGGCGGGTGGTGGCGGTGCGGGGCCCTGGATGGTGGCTTCGCTGGGGGCCAGTGCGGTGCTGGTGTTTGGCATGCCGTCGAGCCCGCTGGCCCAGCCCTGGCCTGTGCTGGGTGGCAGCACTTTGTCCGCTTTGGTGGGCGGGCTCTGTGCGGCGCTGATTCCCGATCCCGTGTGGGCCGGGGCGGTGGCTGTGGGTCTGGCCATTGCGCTCATGGTGCCGCTGCGCTGCCTGCACCCACCGGGCGGTGCCATGGCGCTGTATGTGGTGCTCACGGCGGGCGATGGTTGGCACCTGGCGGCGTTTCCGATTCTGTTCAACGTGGTGGTGTTGCTGGTGACTGCCGTGGTCTACAACGGCCTGACCGGGCGCCGCTACCCCCACCCGCAGCGTATGGTGGCGCGCACCGATGTGGCCCAGGGTGCCTTCACGGCATCGGACGTGGATGCGGCGCTGGCGCACTACAACCAGGTGCTGGACGTGAGCCGCGCCGATCTGGAGGGGTTGCTGCACCTGGCAGGCCGCGCAGCGTTCCAGCGGACGCTGGGGGAGGTGCGCTGTTCGGACATCATGTCCCGGCCTCCGCTGGCGGTGGAGGCGGGCATCTCGCTGAAGGAGGCCTGGGCCCTGATGCGTGCTGAGCAGATCAAGGCGCTGCCTGTGGTGGATGCGCAGCGCTTGGTGGTGGGCATCGTGACCGTGGCGGACTTCATGCGCCTGGCCAACCTGGATGTGCATGAAGGACTGGGGCAGCGCCTGCGGACCCTGGTCATGGGGCGCAGCGGCCAGCCTCAGAGCGTGGGTGAGATCATGTCCCACCCCGTGCAGGTGGCCCGTGTGGAGCAGCACGCCATGGATCTGGTGCCGCTGTTTTCCCAAGGGGGCCACCACCACATCCCCATCGTGGACGCAGACGATTGCCTGGTGGGCGTGATCACTCAGACGGATCTGGTGCGCACGCTGGCCGTGGCTGTGCAGGGGCGCGACGGCCCACCCGCTACCGCCCAAACGCGCCGATAGGCACAACAGGGCGCATCGCGGTACAATCGACAGGCTTTGCACAGCGCTTTTGCCTGTCCATTGAAGCCGTCTCCCCCGGCCGTCTGCCTGATCTGCGCCCCGGGTGCAGCGACTCCCACCGCCCGCAATGCACCGTGTGTCGAGCACCGACCACGTCGTAGCTGCCGTGGTGTATGCACCAAGCGTTCAGGCGCTGATCGCAGAATATTAGTTTTGAAGAGATAAAGAACATGGCCAAAGAAGAACTCATTGAAATGCAAGGCTCCGTCACGGAAGTCTTGCCCGACTCGCGCTTTCGCGTCACGCTGGACAACGGTCACCAACTGATCGCCTACACCGGCGGCAAGATGCGCAAGCACCACATCCGCATCCTGGCGGGTGACAAGGTGTCCCTGGAAATGTCGCCCTACGACCTGACCAAGGGCCGCATCACCTTCCGCCATCTGGCTGGCCGTGGCCCCGGCCCGAGCAGCCGCTAAGCCATCGCCTGGCTTGATTCATCGGTTTCATTGGTCTTTTTCAGCCTGAAGGGCTGATCCGTTTCTTGTTGTTCTCTCGTCCTCGCACGGCTTTGCCAGGGGCTGTGGATTTTCGGTTTGCTGGGAGTGCCAGCTGCTTTTCAAAAAAATGAAAAAAGCAGGCATCGAACCAAAAAACAGGAAATTGGCGGGTTAGAATACGAGCTGTCGGAGCGTAGCGCAGCCTGGTAGCGCATCTGCTTTGGGAGCAGAGGGTCGCGAGTTCGAATCCCGCCGCTCCGACCAATGTTTGAAGGCCTTGCAGCACATGCTGCAAGGCCTTTTTTCTTGCCTGTTGGGGTTCCGGGCAGGTGAGCGACAGGGGAAAAAATCCTTACCATCGGGGCGTCCCGGATGGCGCGGAAGCCTGAGGCGCATCCGTTCAATCGCCCGCCCGACCGGCCACGCCATGAAACGTCCTCTGCCTGTCTCCCCGTCTTCCGCCTCAAGCCCTTGGACGGGCACCCCGACCACCACCGGCCAGCGCTATGACGCGGTGGATGCTCTGCGAGGGTTGGCGATGGTGTGGATGACCGCCTTCCACTTCTGTTTTGACCTGAGCCATTTTGGTTTCTGGCCACAGAACTTCCGCGTGGACCCGTTCTGGACCACGCAGCGCACCTTCATCGTGAGCCTTTTTCTTTTCTGTGCCGGGCTGGGGCAGGCCATAGCGTGGCATCAGGGGCAGGGGTGGCAGCGTTTCGTGCGCCGCTGGATGCAGATCGCGGGCTGTGCGCTGCTGGTGACACTGGGCTCGTTTGCCATGTTTCCGCAGAGCTTCATTTACTTCGGGGTTTTGCACGGCATGGCCGTGATGCTGCTCGTTGCCCGGTGCACATCTGGCTGGGGGCGGTGGCTGTGGCTGGCAGGGCTGGTGGCTGTGGTCCTGCCGCCCTTGGCGCAGCATCTGCTGGCGGGCAGTTGGTCGGAGGCGGCGCCCTGGTTCAACGGCCGGGCCTTCAACTGGCTGGGGCTGGTGTCCCGCAAACCTTTCACTGAAGACTATGTGCCTGTGTTCCCTTGGTTGGGCGTGATGTGGTGGGGGCTGGCTGCAGGCCAGTGGATGCTGGCTCGCCAGTCGGTGCTGCTTTCGCGGTCACTGCCCGGCATCGTTCGGCCCTTGTCGGTTCTGGGGCGCTGGAGCCTGAGTTACTACATGCTTCACCAACCGGTGATGATTGGTCTGTTGATGGCGGTGGCCTGGTGGCTGGGCCGGTCGTAGCTTCCGACTGGCTGATGGCGAGAACAGGCGGCTCTGTGAGTGAGTTGCTGGTGGCAAATCGTTTCCAGCGGGCATAAAAAAACGCGGCCTGGGCCGCGTTTTTTTTGGGGGGCATCCCTGCGGATGCGGGCCGAGCCTGATTATTCGACCTTGGCCTTGGCGCGCAGGTCTTCCTGGAACTTTGCCAGCTTTTGCTGCTGCAGTTGTTGCGCCACTTGGGGTTTGACTTCTTCCAGCTTGGGCAACTGAGCCTGGCGCACATCGTCCAGGCGGATGACGTGGTAGCCAAACTGGCTCTTCACGGGGGCGTCGGTCATCTTGCCCTTTTCGAGCTTGACCAGGGCTTCGGTGAATTCGCTCACGTAGCTGGCAGGGTTGGCCCAGTCCAGGTCACCACCCTTGGCGCCGGAGCCTGGGTCCTTGGATTGCTTCTTGGCGATGTCTTCGAACTTGGCGCCCTTCTTGATGGACGCGATGATGGCCTTGGCGTCGGCTTCCTTCTCCACCAGGATGTGGCTGGCCTTGTATTCCTTGCCACCGTTGGCTGCCACGAACTTGTCGTATTCGGCCTGGATTTCGGCGTCGGTCACCGGATTGGTCTTCTGGTAGTCGGCGAACAGTTCGCGGATCAGGATGCTCTGGCGGGCCAGTTCCATCTGGGCCTTGTAGTCGGCCGAAGCTTCCAGGCCGCGCTTTTGCGCTTCCTGCATGAAGATTTCGCGGGCGATCACTTCTTCCTTGATCTGGCCTTCGATGTCGGGCGTCACCGGGCGGCCCGAGCGTTCCACCTGCTGCTTGAGCGCCTCAACGCGCTCTTTCGGCACGGCCTTGCCGTTGACGATGGCAACGTTCTGGGCGGAAGCGGGCAGGGCCATCGAGCCCAGCACGGCAGCGGCCACGAGGCCGGACAGGAGCTGTTTCTTCATGCGAAATCCAAAAATGAGAGGTTGTTTTGTGCCAGCTGAAATCCGGCGATTTGCTATCTGAGGCCGGTTCAGAGAACTTCAATGGCAAGGGCGTGTACGCCTTGGTCAATAAATTCTTGCAGCGCATCATACACAAGGCGGTGCTGTGCCACGCGGGGCTTGCCTGTAAACAAAGGTGACGAAATGCGGACCCGGAAATGCGTGCCAAAACCGGTGCCGTTGGCCCCGGCGTGGCCTGCATGGGCGGCGCTTTCGTCCAGCACTTCGAGGGCGGTGGGGGCAAGCCGCTGGATGAGGGCCTGGTGCATCTGCTGGGCGATGGAGAGGGAGTTCATGGCTATCTCCTGGGCTCAGGCTGCGGGCTCGTCGCCCTTGAGGTGCGGCGCGATGTAGATGCCCTGGCCGATCAGGAAGACCAGCGGGAAGGCATAGCCCCAGAGCTTGAAGTCCACCCAGGCCTCGGTGCTGAAGTTGACCACTACATAGGCGTTGATGGCGGACATGAAGGCGCAGTAAACGATCCACGCCACATTGAGCCGCAACCACACCCGGTCGGGCAGCTCCAGCTGGCTGCCCAGCAGCATCTTGAGGAAGTTCTTCTTCATCGCCCACAGGGCCACGGCCAGCGCGAGAGACATGGCACCGTAAAGCACCGTCGGCTTCCACTTGATGAACCGGTCGTCCTGCAGCACGAGCGTGAGCGTGCCAAACAGCAGGATGAGCACCAGCGTGACCTTGTGCATGGTCTGCAGGCGGCGGTCGATGGCGTAGATCAGGCCCATCTGCACCACGGTGGCGGCCATGAGCACGGCCGTGCCCACGTAGATGCCATAGAACTTGTAGGCCCCGAAGAACAGCAGGATGGGGAAGAAGTCGATCAGGATTTTCATGGAGTCGGGGAAATTCTCGGCGGTCAGCCCTGGTCGGATTCGAAATCGAGCGACGCGGAGTTCATGCAATAGCGCAGGCCGGTGGGGGCCGGTCCATCTTCGAACACATGGCCCAGATGGGCCCCGCATTGTGCACACACCGTCTCGGTGCGGACCATGCCGTGGCTGCGGTCCACGATTTCGGTGATGGCGCCGGGGATGGCCTGGGAGAAGCTGGGCCAGCCGCAGCCTGCGTCGAACTTGGTGTCCGAGTCAAACAGCTTGGCATCGCAGCAGATGCAGTGGTAGCTGCCATCGGCCCAGTGGGTCTCGTACTTGCCGGTGAAGGGGCGCTCGGTGGCGGCGTGGCGTGTGACCTGGAAGGCCACAGGCTCGGCGCCTTTTTCGCGCAGCACGGCTTGCCATTCGGCGTCGGTCTTTTGGATGGGATGGGTCATGATGAACAGCTGATCTCGATGGAAGACGCCCAGTCGGGCGGAAAGGCGGCGTAGGCTTCGTGGCCGGGGTGCTCGTCGAAGGGGCGCTCCAGCAGCCGCTGCAGGGTTTGGAGTTCGCTGAAGTCGCCAAGTTTCGCCGCGCGGATGGCCTGCTCGCCCAGGTGGTTGCGCAGCACGAATTTGGGGTTGGTTTCGAGCATTAAATTGGCCGCTGCCGCTCGATCATCATGCTTTTGTAGCTCTGAATATGATAGCAACCATGCATCGCAGGCCGCGCGATCGGCAAACAGGTCGCGCACCGGCTCGAAATCGCCGCTGCCCACGGCATGCGAGAGCCGGCGCCAGAAGATGGTGTAGTCCACGCCATTTTTTGCGAGAAGCAACAAGATGCCGTCGATCAGTGTGGCGTCCTCTTCGTGCACCGTGGTCAGGCCCAGCTTGGCGCGCATGAGGGCCATGAACTCCTGCGGGAACACCGTCTTGTAAGACTCCAGTGCCGCCTTGGCCAGTTCCTCGTCGCCGATCAGTGGCAGCAGTGCCTGCGCCAGGCAGAACAGGTTCCAATACGCCACATTGGGCTGGCGGTTGTAGGCATAGCGGCCCTGCGTGTCGCTGTGGTTGCACACATGGCCGGGCACGAAAGCGTCCAGAAACTGGAACGGGCCGTAGTCGATCGTGAGGCCCAGGATGCTCATGTTGTCGGTGTTCATCACCCCATGGCAAAAGCCCACGGTCTGCCACTGGGCCATGAGGCGCGCGGTGCGTTCACTCACAGCCTGCAGCAGGGCGGCGTAGGCATTGCCACTGAATTCCGTGGTATCGCGGCATTCGGGGTAGTAGCGGTCGATGACATAGTCGGCCAGCTTTTGCAGCGGGGCTTCCTGGCCGTTGGCGGCAAAGTGCTCAAAGTGGCCAAAACGCACAAAACTGGGCGCCACGCGTGCGACCACGGCGGCGGTCTCGATCTCTTCGCGCCGCACCGGCGCTGGCGAGCCGGTGATGCACAGCGCGCGCGAGGTGGGAATGCCCAGCCCATGCATGGCCTCGCTGCACAGGAACTCACGGATGCTGGAGCGCAGCACCGCCCGGCCATCGCCCATGCGGGAGTAGGGCGTGCGGCCCGCGCCCTTGAGCTGGATTTCGTGGCCGTTGGCCGTCTCGCCGAGCAGGATGGCCCGGCCGTCGCCCAGTTGCCCGGCCCAGACGCCGAACTGGTGGCCGCTGTACACGCTGGCCAGGGGGCGCGAGCCCGCCAGCAGCGTGTTGCCGGTAAAGGCCTGCAAGGCTTCGTCACTACCGAGCCAGGATGGGTCGAGCCCGATCAGCCGTGCCACATCGGGGCTGGTGCCCACCCAGTGGGGGGCGGGCAGTGGGGTGGGGCGCAGTTCGGTATGGAAGGCGGGCCCCAGGTCGGCGAAGCGGTGGTTCCAGGCCAGTCCCAGGTCGGCGGCGGTTTCGCTGTGGTCGGCGCTCAGGTTCATGGCCGCAATTGTCTCGCACCGTGGATGGCGCAAGGCTGGCAAGGCCATGGGGCGTTGCCGCTATGGATTCTCAGGAGGTGGGCGCTGCCTCCGGCTCCGCCAGCAGCTGTGTGCGGTACTGCCCAGGCGGCATGCCAAACCAGCGCTTGCAGGCGCGGAACAGGTTGCTCTGGTCTGCAAAACCCAGCAGGTCGGCAATCTCGGCCAGGCTGCGGCGCTCATCGCTCAGGTGCTGGCACGCGAGTTCGCGGCGGGTGTCGTCCAGCAGTTGCTGGTAGCTCACCGACTCGGCCTGCAGGCGCCGCTGCAGGGTGCGGTCGGTCAGGTGCAGGCGTGCGGCAATGTCCTCGCGCCGGGGCTCGCCCAGGTGCAGCACGCGCGCGATTTCGGTGCGGACGCGGGTGCTGGCCAGCGTCTGGCCGAGCTGGTCCAGCTCGGTTTCGACCAGCCGTTCGTGCAATGTCCACAGACCGGGGTTGTGGGTGGGGATGGGGGCGCGCAGATCGGCTTCGGAGAGCAGGAAACGGTTGGCGGGCTGGCCAAAGAGCGGCGTGACGCCAAACGCGGCACGATACCGACCGTCTTCGCCAGGTGGGGGGGTGATCAGTTCTACAGCCAGGGGCACCAGATCGCGCCGGGTCAGCCAGCAGCACAGTGTGAACAGGGTGAGCACCGCGAACTCGATGCGCTGGCGCGGAATGGGCCGCGTGGCGCCGATGTGGCTGAGCACCAGCCAGTAGCCCTGGCCACGCGGGTCGCGCTTCATTTCAAAGGTGGTGGCGTCCGAGATCAGCGCCATCTGCCGCTGCAGGTGTTCAAAGCCGATCAGCAGGTTGGGGCCGGAGGCCAGCGCGTAGCCCACCAGGTCCACATTGCCGTACCGCGCTGCCAGGTCCCGCTCCAGGCCCAGGCCGGGTTGGCCGTAGCGCGTCGCTGCGGCTTCCCAGAGCCGGCTCACGCGGTCCACATCCACGCGGGTCTGAGGCTGCTGCTGCAGACCCGGCAGGTCGATACCGGCTTCGGTGCACAGGTCGGCCGCTGGCAGCCCTTCTGCCGCAAACATGTCCGCAATGCCACGCACCCATGCGGCGGAGCTGGTGCGCTGGGTCATGGGTGGTTCATGGGCAGGCTTCCCACTCAGGGTTAACGCGAGGGTGGTGTTCTGAAGTCACTGTTTTGGCGTGGTTGCGATAGTGGGCCAGCGGCGATGCATTCACACAATCGTCGCCGAGGTCGGGCCCTGCCGCAAGTGTGACGCTTCGCTGAGGCCAGATCCATTCTAGAACTCACAGGAGACAAGACATGATCGATGTGCGCAAGCGTGTGCCATGGCTGGGGGCGGTGGTGTCGTGCTGGCCCTGGCTGGTTGTGGTGGTGGCTCGGGCTCTGCGCCCGAGGTGCGTGAGACGGTGTACGGCACCGTGCGCGGCGTGGACGATAGCGCCGTGACGGGCACCTATGCCTGGAAGGGCATGCCCTTTGCCAAGCCACCCGTGGGGGACTTGCGCTGGCAGCCACCTGTGGAGCCCGCTGCCTGGGCCGGTGAGCGCAGCGCCACGCGTTTTGGCAATGCCTGCCTGCAGATGGGGCGCCTGTACGGGCCCGGGGCCAACAACCGCTTTGACGACACCATTGGCCAGACCCTGGGCACGCCCGTGGGCAACGAGGATTGCCTGACGCTGAACATCTGGCGCCCTGCGACCAATCAGGACAACCTGCCGGTGCTGCTCTTCTTGCATGGCGGCAGTGCCATCTCGGGCTACACGGCCGACCCGGTGTACGACGGCGCCACACTGGCGCGCGCGGCCAATGCCGTGGTGGTCACGGCCAACTATCGGCTGGATGTGCTGGGCTTTCTCCAACTGCCGCAACTACAGAGCGGCAGCCAGGCGTACACGGGCAACTATGCGCTGCTGGACAATGTGCAGGCGCTGACCTTCATCCAGCGCAACATCGCCAAGTTTGGCGGCAATGCAGCCAATGTGACGCTGATGGGGCAGTCGGCGGGCGCCATCAACGTCCTGGCGCTGCTCACCGCGCCCCAGGCCGCAGGCCTTTTCCACAAGATCGTGCCCATCAGCGGAGGCATCTCGCTGGCCAGCAACCTGCCAGCGGGCTCCATCCCCACGCTCAATCCGGCATCGAAGTACGCAGCGCAGTCAGGGGCCTTGCTGGCCGCGCTGGCGCTGGCCGACGGCCTGGCGCCCGATGCTGCCGCCGCTGCCACGCTGGTGGCGGGCTGGACGCCTGCGCAAACCGCCAGCTACCTGCGCGGCAAGGACGGCCGTGTGGTGCTGCAGACAGTTCTGCAAAAGGGGCTCACGGGGTCGGGGCCGATTCCTGACGGTGTGGTGGTGCCGACCAACCCCATCGCGGAGATTGCAGCGGGCCGCTACCACAAGGTGCCCGTGCTCTCGGGCTACACCCAGGACGAGGCCAAGCTCTTCGCGCCTTTCCTGGCGCTGCTGGGTGGCAAGCCGGGCCTGAAGATCAGCGATGCGGAGCGTTTTGCGATGACGCAGGGCTTCAACCCGGATGCCCCCACCACGCTCACGGTGGCCGACATCATTGACCCTTCGTACCTGCCGATCGCGGCGCCATCCACGGGCTACAACGCACGCATGAAACTGCTGGGCAGCGTGTTCTTTGAACCCAGCCGCGACAACCTGCTGGGCACACTGCGCACCCAGCAAGCCAACGTGTGGAGCTACCAGTTCAACTGGGCCCAGCAGCCTGCACCCTGGAACGATGTGTACGGTGCTGCCCATGGCTTTGACCTGCCCTTTGTCTTTGGCAACTTCGGCCCGTCCCTGCTGGCCAAGGCCGCCAACAGCACGGCCAACCAGACCGGCCGCCTCGCGCTCTCTGGCGTGATGATGGACAGCGTGCGCGCCTTCGTGCACACCGGCAACCCCAACCACGCCGGCCTGGGCCAGGAGTGGCAGCCCTGGCCGCGCAAGTTCATCTTCGATGCGGACCAGAAGGCCACGCGCCTGAGCGTTCAGTGAAGACCCAGCGCCTGATGCTGTTTCCCATGTCTGTTCATGCTGCAGCCGTGGCCGTGAGGTATGCACCCAGCGCCTCGTCGTCCACGATGGCCACCTTGCCGAAATCCAGCGACACGATGCCCAGTTCCTCCAGCGTGCGCAGCACGCGGTTCACCGTCTGGCGCGACAGGCCCACCAACTGGCCCAGCTCGTCCTGCGTGAGGTTGAGCCTGCGCGTGCTGCGCCAGAACAACCGGCTCAGGTACAGGGCCACGCGGTGCTCGGGCGACTGCGTGCGGCCGGCCTCGATGATGGTCATGGCCTGCCCGAGCCGCATGTTCAGGTGTTGCACCAGGAACTGGTTGAACGCCAGGCTGCTCTCGCGCAGCGTGGCAAACAGTGGCAGCGGCAGGCACAGCAGCGTGGTGGGCCGCAGTGCCACCACGTTGTACTTGCGTGGCTCGGGTTTCATGGCCGAGCCCTCGCCAAACCACTCGCCGTCCGGCACGCCGATGAAGGCCGACGACCGCCCCTTGCTGGCGGGGCTCTGCAGCATCACCAGGCCCGACAGCACCGCATGCCAGCCCTCCACCGCGCTGCCCGCAGGCATCATGACGGCGCCCTTGTCGCCCTGCACGGCAAACACCTCGTCGCGCAGACGCTCCTGCAACGCGGCTGGCACGCTGGCAAACCAGGGCTGGGCCGAAATGAAGCGCGGAGCAGGAGGCAGGGTGCTGAGCATGTGCGCGATTGTCGCTGCACTGTGGCGCCGGGTTCAGGGTAATCCCTTGGGCTTTGTCAATGGGACGACAGGTGTTGGCAGCCGCGCGTGTGCGGCGCACACTGGCGGCCTGCCGTGGGGAGCCAGGCGTTGCGTGGCAAAGCCGCTGGCGGGTGGCGCGGCGCCTGGTGGTTCGATGGATTTCAGTGGCCTGGTTGCATGACTTTGGAGACACCGGGGGCCAATGCCTCGCGCTACCATGAT
Source organism: Acidovorax sp. Q11 (assembly GCF_054950075.1). Lineage (NCBI taxonomy): Bacteria > Pseudomonadati > Pseudomonadota > Betaproteobacteria > Burkholderiales > Comamonadaceae > Acidovorax > Acidovorax sp. Q11. The sequence goes on from NZ_JBUDZG010000025.1 coordinate 38,753, forward strand.
CTTTCCCTTCACTACAACATTCAAGGAGCACCCATGCTGGGCCTGATGCAAAGTCAACCGTTGCTGATCTCGTCGCTGATCGAGTTCGCAGAACGCCACCATGGCGACGCCGAAATCGTCTCCCGGCGGGTAGAGGGTGACATTCATCGATACACCTACCGCGACCTGGCGGCACGTGCACGCCGTCTGGCCAACGCGCTGGACGATCTGCAACTGCAGTTCAGCGACCGCGTGGCCACGCTGGCCTGGAACGGCTACCGCCACATGGAGATGTACTTCGGCGTCTCCGGCTCGGGCCGTGTGCTGCACACCGTCAACCCCCGACTGCACCCCGACCAGATCGCCTGGATCGTCAACCATGCCGAAGACCAGGTGCTGTGTTTTGACCTCACCTTCCTGCCCCTGGTGCAGGCCGTGCACGCCAAATGCCCCACCGTGAAGAAGTGGGTGGCCCTGTGCGACACCGACAAGCTGCCTGCAGATTCCGGGGTTCCAGGGCTGGCGAGCTATGAAGACTGGATTGGCGCCCATTCGGCCGACTACGCCTGGCCCGAATTTGACGAGAACTCGGCATCGAGCATGTGCTACACCAGCGGCACCACGGGCAATCCCAAGGCCGCGCTCTACAGCCACCGCTCGACCACGCTGCATGCCTATGCTGCCGCGCTGCCCGATGTGATGTGCCTCTCGGCCCGCGACTCGGTGCTGCCCGTGGTGCCCATGTTCCACGTCAATGCCTGGGGCATCCCGTATTCGGCGGCGCTCACGGGCTGCAAGCTGGTGTTCCCCGGCCCGGCAATGGATGGCAAGTCGATCTACGAACTCATCGAATCCGAAAAGGTGAGCTACGCCGCGGGTGTGCCGACCGTGTGGCAGATGATGCTGGGCCACATGAAGCCCGCAGGCCTGAAGTTCTCCACGCTCAAGCGCACGGTGATCGGCGGCTCGGCCTGCCCACCGGCCATGATCCACGCGTTCAAGGAAGACTACGGCGTGGAAGTGCTGCACGCCTGGGGCATGACCGAGATGAGCCCACTGGGCACGCTGTGCACCCTCAAGAACAAGCACCTGTCGCTGCCCAAGGAAGAGCAGATGAAGGTCTTGCTCAAGCAGGGCCGCGCGATCTATGGCGTGGACATGAAGATCGTCGGCGGAGATGGCGAAGAGCTTCCCTGGGATGGCAAGACCTACGGCGACCTGCTGGTCAAGGGCCCGTGGATCGTGGACAGCTATTTCAAGGGTGAAGGCGGTCATCCGCTCGTCAAGGACAAGCAGGGCCGTGGCTGGTTCCCCACGGGCGACGTGGCCACCATTGATGCCGACGGCTTCATGCAGATCACAGACCGCAGCAAGGACGTGATCAAGTCGGGCGGCGAGTGGATCAGCTCCATCGACATCGAAAACATTGCGATGGCGCATCCCGCGATTGCCATGGCAGCGTGTGTGGGTATGCCGCACCCCAAGTGGGACGAGCGCCCCATCGTGGCTGTGGTCAAGCGCCCGGGCACCGAGGTCACACGCGATGAGCTGCTGGCGTTTTACGAAGGCAAAACCGCCAAGTGGCAGATCCCGGATGACGTGGTGTTTGTTGATGCCATTCCACTGGGTGCCACCGGCAAGATGCTCAAGACAAAACTGCGCGAACAGCTCAAGGATTACAAGCTCCCAGGCTTGTAAAAGCTGCGTCCTTGGCCCCGCCAGCCCTCTTGATCGCCCTCGCGGCTTTCGAAACTGGCGCGGCCCAGGCCAGTGCACCCGTGGAGCTGGCTTTGCCAGGCCACCGGGTGCGTCTCCCTCCCGAAGGAGAGGGGGAAGGCGCGCAGCGCCTCAGGGGGTGACACCGAGTTCAGTCACGTGTGCGACGCTGGTAGGGGCAATCCCTGAGCATCGCATTGTTGCAACGCGGTACGCTGCGTTGTGTCGATTCACTAGGAGACAAAACCATGAAATTTGCTATTAAGGCTGTAGCGGCATCGTTAATACTGGCAAGCGCTGGCGCGGCGTTCGCTCAAAAGGGTGAGACGGTGAAGATCGCGTGGCTGGACCCGCTGTCGGGCCTGATGGCAGCCGTCGGAACGAATCAGCTCAAGAGCTTCCAGTTCATCTCCGAAGAGTTCAACAAGAAGAACGCCGCAGGGGTCAAATTCGAGATCATCGGCATCGACAACAAGCTCAGCCCGCAGGAGACCACCAGCGCACTGCGCTCGGCCATGGACCAAGGCGCGCGCTATGTGGTGCAAGGCAACGGCTCTGGCCCGGCCCTGGCCATCATCGACGCGCTGGAAAAGCACAACGCACGCAATCCCGGCAAGGAAGTCCTGTTCCTGAACTACGCGGCCGTGGACCCAGACCTCACCAACAGCAAGTGCAGCTACTGGCACTTCCGCCTGGATGCAGACACCTCCATGAAGATGGAAGCGCTCACGGCGTATATGAAGGACCTGCCCGAGGTCAAGAAGGTCTACCTGATCAACCAGAACTATTCGCACGGTCACCAGGTCTCGAAGTTCGCCAAGGAAATGATGCAGCGCAAGCGCCCCGACGTGCAGTTCGTCGGCGACGACCTGCACCCCCTGGCCCAGGTGCGCGACTTTGCGCCCTACATCGCCAAGATCAAGGCTTCGGGTGCCGACAGCGTGATCACTGGCAACTGGGGTTCGGACCTCGCGCTGCTGATCAAGGCGGCCAACGACGCGGGCCTGAACAACGTCAATTTCTACACCTACTACGGCTCCGTCACGGGCAGCCCCACGGCCATGGGCGCCGCTGCGTCAGGCCGCGTCTACATGGTGGCTTACGCCCACATGAACCTGCCGGGCGAGCTGAACAAGATCGTGGTGGACTACAAGAAGAAGTTCAACGACGACATGTACACAGGCGCCGTGTACCACGCGTTCACGATGCTGTCGGAGGGTTTTGCCAAGGCCAAGTCCACCGACCCTGTGAAGGTGGCGGCCGTCTTTGAAGGCATGAAGTTCAAGAGCTTCAACGGCGAGGTCGAGATGCGCAAGACCGACCACCAACTGCAGCAAGGTCTGTTCATCTCGAAGTGGGAGAAGGCCGGTGGCAAGTTCCCTATCGACTCTGAAAACACTGGCTACACCTTTGTGCCCGTGAAGTACTACGAGCCCTATGTGGCCAGCACGCCCACGTCGTGCCAGATGAAGCGTCCGTAAGTCCTGCGTGACCGCTTCGAGGCCCGACCTGGCTCGGGCCTTTTTTTTACCCCTGCAGTGAAAAATTCCAATGAATCCTGAGTTTTTCGTGATCTCTTTGCTGAACGGCGTGAGCTACGGGCTCCTGCTGTTCATGCTGAGTTCCGGCCTCACGCTGATCTTCAGCATGATGGGCGTGCTCAACTTCGCACACACCAGCTTCTACATGCTGGGTGCCTATTTCGCCTTCACCATCTCCGGGGTGGTGGGCTTCTGGCCTGCGCTGGTGCTGGCGCCGCTGGCGGTGTTTGTGCTCGGGGCCGCGTTCGAGCGTTACGCACTGCGCCGCGTGCACAAGTTTGGCCATGTGCCAGAGCTGCTGGTCACCTTCGGGCTCTCTTACCTGATCCTGGAAGTAGTGCAACTGGTCTGGGGCCGCTCCACGGTGCCTTATGGCCTGCCTGAACAGCTGCAAGGCCCGCTGTTCTCGTTGTATGGCACGCAGTTCCCCAAGTCGCGGTCGTTTGTGATGCTGGTGGCCCTGCTGATGCTGGTGTCCGTGTGGCTGCTGCTGACGCGCACACGCATTGGTCTGGTGATCCAGGCCGCTCTCAAGTACCCCGAGATGGTGGAAGCGCTGGGCCACAACGTGCCGCGCGTTTTCATGCTGGTGTTCGGCGGTGGCGCTGCGCTGGCGGGGCTGGCAGGCGTGATCGGTGGCAACACCTATGTGACCGAGCCCGCCATGGCGGCGTCCGTCGGCTCCATCATCTTCGTGGTGGTGGTTGTGGGGGGCATGGGTTCGCTGGCAGGGGCTTTCATCGCCTCGCTGCTGATCGGTGTGGTGCAGACCTTTGCGGTGGCGCTCGACTACTCGCTGATCCACGTCTTCAAGGCAGTGGGCGTGGCGGTCACCGACCAGACCTTTGGCTACCCATTGCTCAAGCTCACGATTTCCCAGGTCGCACCCATCCTGCCTTACCTGTTCCTCGTGCTGATCCTGATCTTCCGCCCCAAGGGCCTGCTGGGCACCCGGGAGGACTGATGCCATGAATTCGATGACCAACACTGCTTCAAGCGCCACGGCGCACTACCGGTTCAAGCCCTGGAATGTCGGGCGGATCGTCATCTGGTCGCTGTTTGCGATTGCCTTGATCGTTGCGCCCATGCTGTTTCGCAGCAGCCTGGCGCTGACCATGCTTTCGCAGATCGGCTACCTCATCATCATCTGCCTGTCCTACAACATGCTGCTGGGGCAAGGGGGCATGCTGAGCTTCGGCCATGCGGTCTACACCGGGCTCGGTTCGTTCATCGCCATACATGCGATGAACATGGCGGGCAAGGGCAGCTTCAACATTCCGCTGGTGCTCATCCCCATCGTGGGTGGCCTGGCCGGGGCGTTTTTTGCCATCCTGCTGGGTTTTGTCACTACCAAGAAGTCGGGCACCACGTTTGCCATGATCACGCTGGGTATTGGCGAGCTTGTGGCTTCGATGGCGCTGATGTTCCCCGAGTTCTTCGGGGGCGAAGGCGGCATCACCACCGATCGTGTCTACGGCCAGTCGTTCTTCGGCATCAGCTTCGGGCCAGCAATCCAGGTGTACTACCTGATTGCCGTGTACTGCTTCGTTTGCACGGCAGCGATGTTTGCGTTCACCGGCACCCCGCTGGGCCGCATCCTGAATGCCGTGCGCGACAACCCCGAGCGCGTGGAGTTCATCGGCTACAACACGCAGCGCGTGCGCTACTTTGCATTCATCATTGCGGGCTTCTTCGCGGGCGTCGGCGGTGGCCTGGCCACGATCAATTTCGAGATCGTGACGGGTGCCGACAGCCTGAACGTGGTGCGCTCGGGTGGCTACCTGCTGTTCACCTTCCTGGGCGGTGCCACCTTCTTCTTCGGTCCCATCATTGGTGCCGTGCTGCTGGTGCTGGCTTCTGTGCTGCTGTCCGAGCTGTCCAAGGCCTGGCTGCTGTACCTGGGCCTGGTGTTCCTGTTCATGGTGATGTATGCGCCCGGCGGCGTGGCCAGCCTGATCATGATGAACCTGCGCCTGGCCAAGTTTGGCAAGCTGCGCCAGCTCTGGACGTCGTACCTGGGCCTGGGCGGTACTGCCTTGGTGGGGGTGCTGGGCGCGGCCTGCATGATCGAGATGACTTACCACCTGCAGCTCAATGCAGCGCTGGGCTCCGAGCTGACGTTCCTGGGCGCAACGCTCAATGCCAAGGGCTTTGCCAGCTGGTTTGGTGCCATCTTCGTGATGGTGACGGGCTTTGGCCTCTTCGAGCTTTGCCGCCGCCAGTTTGTGCACCAGTGGGGCAAGATCCAGGAAGAAATAGAACATGAAATCAAGCGCGGGGAGGCGGTGTAACCATGGCGGCTGACAACGCAACATACGCGCTCGAACTGCGCGACCTGCGCAAGAGTTTTGGCAAGACGGAGATCATCCGTGGTGCCAACCTCGCGGTGGCCCCTGGCGAGCGGGTGGCCATCATCGGCCCCAATGGTGCTGGCAAGTCCACGCTGTTCAATCTGATCAGCGGACGCTTTGCGCCCACCAGCGGAGACGTGATCCTGAACGGCCAGCGCATCAATGGCATGGCGCCGTACGAGATCAATCGCCGGGGGTTGTCTCGCAGCTTCCAGATCACGAACATCTTCCCCAAGCTGAGCGTGTTCGAGAACCTGCGCTGTGGCGTGCTCTGGAGCATGGGCTACAAGTACACGTTCCTGCGTTTCCTGTCGAACCTGCACGATGCCAACGAGCGCGCCAAGCAGCTCATGGAGATGATCAAGCTCGACAAGAAGCGCGACACGCTGGCGATGAATCTCACCTACGCCGAGCAGCGCGCGCTGGAGATCGGCATCACCATCGCGGGCGGGGCCAACGTGATCCTGCTGGACGAACCCACAGCCGGCATGAGTAAGACCGAAACCACCCGCTTCATCCACCTCATCAAGGAGGTGACCGAGGGCCGCACGCTGCTCACGGTGGAGCACGACATGGGCGTGGTGTTTGGCCTGGCCGACAAGATTGCCGTGGTGGTGTATGGCGAAGTGATTGCTTTCGATACACCCGAAAAAGTGCGCGCCAACCAGCGCGTGCAGGAGGCCTATCTGGGCTCGGTCGTTGCAGACGAGCAAGGGGCGGGACACTGACATGCTGAAAATCGAGAATCTCCACGCCTACTACGGCAAAAGCCATGTGCTGCATGGCGTGACCTTTGACGTGCAACCCGGTGAAATCGTGGCCCTGCTGGGGCGCAACGGCTCGGGCCGCTCCACCACAGCCAAGGCCATCATGGGCCTGGTGGACTGGGAGGGCACACTGAACTGGAAGGGGCAGGCCCTCAACGGCAAGAAGGCCTACGAGATCGCCCACCTGGGGGTGGGCTACGTGCCGGAAAGCCGCGACGTGTTCCCCAACCTCACGGTGCACCAGAATCTGATGTTGGGCCAGAAGGGCAGCGGCAAGAACAGCCGCTGGTCGTTTGACGACATGTACGAGATGTTCCCGCGCCTTAAAGAGCGCCAGCACACCGAGGCGGGCGTGATGTCGGGTGGCGAGCAGCAGATGCTGACCCTTTGCCGCACGCTCATGGGTGACCCTGACCTCATCATCATCGACGAGCCCACCGAGGGTCTGGCTCCCAAGATCGTGGAGCTGGTGGGGCAGTACCTGCAGACCATCAAGTCGCGCGGCATTTCCGTGTTGCTGATCGAGCAGAAGCTGACCATCGCGATGAAGATCTCAGACCGCGCACTGGTGATGGGCCACGGCTCCATCGTGTTCCAGGGCACGCCGGACAGCCTGCGGGCCGACAACTACATCCGCAAGGAATGGCTTGAGGTGTGAAGCCCCCCTGAGTCGCCTGGCGGCGCCTTCCCCCCATGGGGGGGACGCCCCAGCGCGGCGGGGCGGCACTTGCGCGGGGGCGCTGACCTGCGGCGCGCCAGTTTCACCGACTGCGGTCATGGTGAAGCCTGAGAAGCTGCTCCCACGTCGATCTGCAGAGGTGCCCTGTCTTCGGTGGTGCCTCTTTTTTTTGCCTGTCGGAGTGTGCTCTTCAGCGAATGTCTGAAACCCCCTTGTCCCGCCCGGGACAAATTGACACGCCAAACTGGTTTGAAGTCTCTACAATAAAAACGCACGATCGTTCTTTTTCACTTTCCAAGGAACAACAGCACCATGACCGCTGAATACAAAGTCCACGGCTCCGTTGCCGTGATCACCATGGCCAACCCTCCCGTCAACGGACTCGGTCTGGCGACCCGCCAGGGCATCGTGGACGGCCTTGGCCGTGCCAATGCCGATGCAGCGGTCACGTCCATCGTGATCACCGGTGCCGGTGGTGCGTTCTCTGGCGGCGCCGACATCAAGGAGTTCGGCACCGACAAGTCGCTGCAAGAACCCAATCTGCTGTCGGTGATTGCCGCCATTGAAAACTCGGCCAAGCCCGTCGTGGCTGCCATGCACAGCGTCGCCATGGGCGGCGGGCTGGAGCTGGCCCTGGGCTGCCACTACCGCATTGCGGCGCCTGGCTGCTCGATTGCACTGCCAGAAGTCAAGCTGGGCCTGATCCCCGGCGCGGGCGGCACGCAGCGCCTGCCACGCGTGATTGGTGTCGAAGCTGCGCTCAACCTCATCGTGAGCGGCGAGCCGGTCAAGAGCGAAATGATCGGTGCCGTGCCCGGCCAGAAGCTGTTTGACAAGATGGCCGCTTCGGCCGAGTCGCTGGGCGCAGAAGCCCTGGCGTTTGCCCAGAGCGTGGCCGATGCCCGCCCGCTGCCCCTGGTGCGCAACTTCCCCTGCAAGCACCCCGAAGGCGACGCGTACTTCCAGTTCGCGCGCAACATGGTCAAGGGCATGGCCAAGAATTTCCCCGCGCCCGCCAAGTGCGTGGACGCGGTCGAAGCGGCCACCAAGAAGAAGTTTGCCGAAGGCATGCTGGTCGAGCGCGAGATCTTCATCAACCTGATGTGGACGCCCGAGTCGCGTGCATTGCGCCACCTGTTCATGGCCGAGCGTGCGGCGAGCAAAATCCCTGATGTCGCATCCGACACCCCCAAGCGCGACATCAAGCTGGTCGGTGTGATTGGCGCGGGCACCATGGGCGGCGGCATTTCCATGAACTTCCTGAACGCAGGCATCCCCGTCAAGATTCTGGAGATGAAGCAGGAAGCCCTGGATCGCGGCGTGGCCACGATCAAGAAGAACTACGAAGCCCAGGTCAAGAAGGGCAAGCTCAAGCAAGACAAGTACGAGCAGCGCATGGCCCTGTTGAGCACCACGCTGAGCTACGACGACTTCAAGGACTGCGACCTCATCATCGAAGCCGTGTTTGAAGAAATGGGCGTCAAGGAAGCCGTGTTCAAGCAACTCGACGCTGTGGCCAAGCCCGGCGCCATTCTGGCTTCTAACACCTCCACGCTGGACGTGGACAAGATCGCAGCGTTTACCAAGCGCCCGCAGGACGTGGTGGGCATGCACTTCTTCAGCCCCGCCAACGTGATGAAGTTGCTGGAAGTGGTGCGTGGCAAGGAGACCGCCAAGGACGTGCTGGCCACGGTGATGGCCATCGGCAAGAAGATCAAGAAGACCTCGGTGGTCTCTGGCGTGTGCGATGGCTTTATCGGCAACCGCATGATCGAGCAATACAGCCGCCAGGCTGGCTTCCTGCTGGACGAAGGCTGCACCCCCCAGCAGGTGGACAAGGCTGTCGAGAAGTTCGGTTTCGCCATGGGCCCGTTCCGCATGGGCGACCTGGCGGGCAACGACATTGGCTGGGCCATCCGCAAGCGCCGCTCCGTCGAACGTGCCGACATGAAGTACAGCCGCACCGCCGATAAGCTGTGTGAACTGGGCCGCTTCGGCCAGAAGACCGGCGCAGGCTGGTACGACTACCAGGCCGGCAAGCGCGACGCGATCCCGAGCGACCTGGTCAACAAGATGATCGAAGACCATCGCAAGGAGCTGGGCATCACGCCGCGCAAGATTTCGGACGAAGAAATCGTGCAGCGCCTGGTGTTCGCACTGGTCAACGAAGGCGCGCACATCCTGGAAGACGGCATTGCCAGCAAGTCCGGCGACATCGACATGGTGTACCTGACCGGCTACGGCTTCCCCATCCACCGTGGCGGCCCCATGCACTACGCCAGCGAAGTGGGTCTGTTCAACGTGGTGCAGGCCATGGACCGTTTTGCCAAGAACCCGCTGGATGACGCAGCGTTCTGGAAGCCCGCTCCGCTGCTGGCCAAGCTGGCCGCCGAAGGCAAGGCCTTCCAGTAAATAGCCGCGTGCACCCCTCTACAGAATCAAAGGAATTCACATGACCTCCGCAGTGATTGTTTCCACCGCCCGCACGCCGCTCGCCAAGAGCTGGAAGGGTTCGTTCAACATGACGCATGGCGCCACCCTGGGCGGCCATGCCGTGCAGCACGCCGTACAGCGCGCTGGTATCGATGGCGCTGACGTAGACGACGTCATCATGGGTTGTGCCACGCCCGAAGGCGCCACCGGCAGCAACATCGCGCGCCAGATCGCTCTGAAGGCAGGCCTGCCCATCACGGCTTCCGGCGTTACCGTCAACCGCTTCTGCTCCTCAGGCCTGCAGACCATTGCCATGGCCGCCCAGCGCATCATCGCTGGCGAAGCCGATGTGTTCGTGGCCGGTGGTGTCGAGAGCATCTCCTGCGTGCAGCAGGAGATGAACCTGCACATGATCCAGGACCTGGCCCTGGCCAAGCAAAAGCCCGAGATCTACTGGAGCATGCTGCAGACCGCCGAGCAGGTGGCCAAGCGCTACAACATCGGCCGCGAAGCCATGGACGAATATGGCGCGGGCAGCCAGCAAAAGGCCTGCGCTGCGCAGGCCAACGGCCTGTTTGACGCAGAAATCGCCCCCATCACGGTGACGGCCGGTGTGGCCGACAAGACGCTGGGCCTGATCACCAAGCAAGTGACGGTGAGCAAGGACGAAGGCACGCGCGAAGGCACGACGGTGGAGGCCATCAGTGGCCTGCGCTCGGCGCTGCCTGGCGGCCTGATCTCGGCCGGCAACGCCAGCCAGTTCTCAGACGGCGCCGGTGCCTGCGTGCTGACCAGCGAAGACTACGCCAGCAAGAAGGGCCTCAAGCCCCTGGGCCGTTTCCTCGGCTTTGCGGTGGCCGGTTGCGAGCCCGATGAAATGGGCATTGGCCCCGTGTTCGCCGTGCCAAAGGTGCTGAAGAAGCTGGGCCTGAAGGTGGAAGACATCGACCTGTGGGAGCTGAACGAAGCCTTTGCCGTGCAGGTGCTGTACTGCCGCGACAAGCTGGGCATTCCGGCTGACCGCCTGAACGTGAACGGCGGCGCCATCGCCCTGGGCCACCCCTATGGTGTGTCGGGCCAGCGCCTCACGGGCCATGCGCTCATCGAAGGCAAGCGCCGTGGCGCCAAGCGCGTGTGCGTGACCATGTGCATCGGCGGCGGCATGGGCGCTGCGGGCATTTTCGAGGTGTTCTGACCCCGGCGGCACCCGGGCTCGCCACCGGCAGGGCCTCGCCCGAGGTCTGTCCGGTGCGCGCAGGTGGTGTTCTGTACCGGATGTTCGCGGTCTGCCCTTTTTGGGTGTGAGGCCCCTGGTGGCCGGGTGACTGCGGCCAGGGGCCATGAGGGGAGGGGGAAGGACAACAGGCTACAAATTGTTGCCTTGTGGAATTCGGTCAGTGCCTGTGGGCAGTGGTTGCGCGGGCAGAATCCGGCGCGGTCGCCGCCCAGCGCGGTGCCCGGTCCACGGCTCCATTCCCTTCTTTCCCCACACGGTACCTCCCATGCGTTGCACGTCCTCCCTTCGCCTTGTTACTGCACTGTCCGCCCTCGCTGTGGCATGCAGTGCCCATGCCCAGAGCTTCAAGCTTCAGCTGCCGCTGGAGTCCGACCCGGACGTGGTGCTGCAGGAGGTGGTGGCCGATGCCAAGCAGACCCGCGTCACGCTGCTGGTGAAGAACAGCACCAACGAGGCCTTCGAGGCCTGCGCGCAGCCCACGGGCTCGCCGGACGCCTTCACCCTCAAGGACCTGGGCAGTGGCACGGTGCTGCAGCAGCAGTCCATTGGGGGGCTGACGCTGTGCAATGTGAAGATGGATGTGGTCAAACCCGGCCGCAGCAAGTTTCTGAAGATCACTTTCCCGCCGCTCCCCGCAGGTGCCACGCGCCTGCAACTGGGAGAGGCCAGCTGCCAGCCCAGGCCCGATTTGGACATGGAGTTCTGGTGTTTCAAGAACATCGTGCTGCCCGCACGCTGATCCTCGCGCAGAGCAGGAGGAGCCCGGGCATGCCAGCAACAAGGAGACCCCATGACCTTGCGTTCCACGCTCGATTTCCTGCTCTATGACTGGCTGGGTGCCGAGGCCCTTCCGGCCCGCACGCGCTTTGCCGACCATTCGCGTGAAACCTTCGATGCGGTGCTCGACACCTGCGAGCGCATCGCCCGCGAGAAATACGCCCCCTTCAACCGCACGGTAGACACCGAAGAGCCGCATTTCGACGGCGAAAAGGTCATCCTGCCCCAGGCGACGTATGAGGCCCGCAAGGCCTACGCAGAATCCGGCCTGCTGTCAGCCGCGCAGGACTACGAGATTGGCGGTATGCAGCTGCCCTACACGGTGGAGGCGGCGGCCAACAGCTTCTTTGCGGTGGCCTCCATCAGCATCGGCTCCAACCTGCTCACCTCGGGCAATGCCAACCTGCTGATGGCGCATGGCACGGCGCTGCAGAAAGAGGTGTTTGCACTCAATGAATTCAATGGCCGCTGGTCGGGCACCATGTGTTTGTCCGAACCCCAGGCGGGCTCGTCGCTGTCGGACGTTGCCACGCGGGCAGTGCCCGACGGGGCTGGTTTCGAATCCGACCCGCTGGGCCCGCGCTACCGCCTCACGGGCAACAAGATGTGGATCAGCTCGGGCGACCACGAGCTCACCGAGAACATCGTGCACCTGGTGCTGGCCAAGATCCCCGGGCCTGACGGCAAGCTGGTGCCCGGCACCAAGGGCATCTCGCTGTTCATCGTGCCCAAGAAGATGGTGGATTCCCAGGGCCAGCTCACCGGCGCGCGCAACGATGTGGCGCTGGCGGGCCTGAACCACAAGCTGGGCTGGCGTGGCACCACCAACACCTTGCTCAACTTTGGGGAAGGCAAGTTTCCGGTGGACGGCCAGGCAGGTGCCGTGGGCTACCTGGTGGGCCAGCCCGGCAAGGGCCTGCACTGCATGTTCCACATGATGAATGAGGCGCGCATCGGCATCGGCATGGCGGCCACCATGCTCGGCCTGGCGGGTTACTACGCCAGCCTGGACTACGCGAAGAACCGGCCGCAGGGCCGCCCGGTGCAGGGCCCCAAGGATGCGGCGGGCGCTGCGGCCGTGGTCAAGGACGCTGCCCAACCCCAGGTGCGCATCATCGAACACGCGGATGTGAAGCGCATGCTGCTGGCCCAGAAGTCGTATGGCGAAGGTGCGCTGGCGCTCAACCTGTTTTGCGCCAAGCTGGTGGACGAGCAGCACACGGGCGACGCTGCAGCCGCCGATGAAGCGCGCCTGCTGCTCGAAGTGCTCACGCCCATCGCCAAGAGCTGGCCCAGCGAGTTCTGCCTGGAGGCCAATTCACTGGCCATCCAGATCCACGGTGGCTACGGCTATACGCGCGACTTCCCGGTGGAGCAGTACTGGCGCGACAACCGCCTGAACATGATCCACGAGGGCACGCATGGCATCCAGGCCATGGACCTGCTGGGCCGCAAGGTGCTGATGGAAGGCGGGCGCGGCCTGCAACTGCTGGCCGGGCGCATCAACGCCACCATCGAACGTGCGATCCAGGTGCCCGCACTGGCGGCCCATGCCAACGCACTGGGCGCGGCGCTGCAGCAGGTGGGCGCGGCCACCAAGGCCGCCTGGGCCACGGGCCAGCCCGCCGATGCACTGGCCAATGCCGTGCCCTACATGCAGGCCTTTGGCCATACGGTGCTGGCCTGGGTGTGGCTGGACCTGGCCTTGGCCACGCTGGCAGATGATGCCGCACTGGCGCAGCCCGCCAGTGTGGGCCGCATGGGCTCCATGCGCTACTTCTTCCACTACGAGCTGCCCAAAATCGGCGCCTGGCTGCAGGTGGTGAGCACGCGCGATGCCACCTGCGCGAGCTTTCCCGAGGACGCTTTCTGACCATGGCTGCGCCCCATACATTGCAGCGACTGCACAAGCTGATCTGGGTGCTCATCTACGGCGGCCTGCTTACGCTGGTGCTGGGCCTGGCCACGGAGCGCAGCGATGCCGCCCTGGGCTGGAGCCTGGTGCTGGGCGGTGGCCTGGCGGCCGCCGCGGGCGTGGTGCTGATTGCCGTGCGCTCGCGCCTGAAAACAGACTGAGCTTGCTGCCGAAGTGGCGCCGAAGCTGTGCCAAAGTGGCGCCGACACCGGGGCGACACAATGGCCCCGCGTTGCGCCGCACAATGGCTGCTGCAAACACCGGCCCGGTTGACGATCGGCGCCGAGAATGTTCCGATAAACCCAAGGAGACGAGACACCATGACACGCACCATCCAACAACTGTTTGACCTGACCGGCAAGACCGCCCTTGTGACCGGTGGCTCGCGCGGCCTGGGCCTGCAACTGGCGCATGCGCTGGGCGAAGCAGGCGCCAAGATCATGCTCAGCTCGCGCAAGGCGTCCGACCTGGAAGAAGCCACCGCCGAGTTGCAGGCCGCAGGCATCGACGCCCGCTGGATCGCCGCCGACTGCGCGAACGAAGCCGACATCCGCCGCCTGGCCGATGAAACCCTGGAGCGCCTGGGCCATGTGGACATCCTCATCAACAACGCGGGTGCCGCCTGGGGCGCGCCCGCTGAAGACCACCCGGTGGAAGCCTGGGACAAGGTGATGAACCTGAACGTGCGCGGCTACTTCATCCTCAGCCAGCACATCGCCAAGCACAGCATGATTGGCCGCCGCAGCGGCAGCATCATCAACGTGGCGTCCATCGCCGGCCTGGGCGGCAACCCCAAGGGCATGAACACCATTGCCTACAACACCTCCAAGGGCGCAGTGATCAACTTCACGCGCGCGCTGGCCGCCGAATGGGGCGCGTACAACATCCGCGTCAATGCGATCTGCCCGGGCTTCTTCCCGAGCAAGATGACGGTGGGGACGCTCAAGGCGATGGGCGAGGAAGCGCTGGCTGCGCACGCTCCGCTGGGCCGCCTGGGCGATGACGAGGACTTGAAGGGCCTGTGCGCGCTGTACGCATCCGACGCGGGCAAACACATCACCGGCCAGTGGCTGGCGGTGGATGGGGGCGTGAGCATCGTTACGGGAGGATGATCATCCCCCTGAGGCGCTTTGCGCCTTCCCCCTTCTCTCGAATCGCTGCGCGTTTCGGGAAGGGGGACGCAGCCCTCGCTGCGGGGCGGCCCTTGCTAGGCTGCCCTGGTGGGGCCGCGCCAGTTTTGAGTTTGTGTACTGAGGACATGCCGTGAAAAGTTTTGGTGTCGAAATCCCTTTTGTCAGCCACCTCGGCTTCACGCTGCACCGCATGGAAGGTGGCGAGTCCGAGCTGCGCTACGAAGCCAAACCCGAGCACCTGAACTCGTTTGACGTGACCCATGGCGGTGCGTCGATGACCTTGCTGGATGTGACCATGGCCACGGCCGCGCGCAGCGAGACGCCGGACATGGGCGTGGTCACCATCGAGATGAAGACCAGCTTCATGCAACCCGCGCGTGGACCGCTCGTGGCCAAGGGGCGGCTCATCCACCGCACGGCCACCATGGCGTTTACCGAGGGAACGGTGTACGACGCGCAGGGCCGCATCTGCAGCCATGCCACGGGCACGTTCAAGTACGTGCGGCGCTTGCCGGTGGACAACCGCAGCACCAATGGGCTCAAGGTGATTTCCACCGATTGAGTCCTCCATTTTTGAATAAAAATGGCCGTTTCCGCGCAATGGATAAGCGCTTGTAGCTATTAAATTGATAGTAATTTCACTCTGAAGGAGCCTCTCATGCCACGCAACCAACAAATCGTTCTCGACAACCGCCCCCACGGCGAGGCCGTGGCCAGCAACTTCAAGCTGGTGGCGGTGGATACCCCCGAACTCAAGGACGGTGAAGTGCTGGTGCGCCACCACTTCCTGAGCCTGGACCCGTACATGCGCGGCCGCATGAACGAGAGCAAGAGCTATGCGGCGTCGCAGGCGCTGGGCGAAGTCATGATCGGCGGCACCGTGGGCGAGGTGGCCGAAAGCAAGCACCCCAAGTACGCCGTGGGCGACAAGGTGGTGGGCATGGGCGGCTGGCAGGAGTACAGCGTGGTCAATGCCGAGCAGCCCGGCGCGCTGCGCAAGGTCGATACGACCCATGTGCCGCTGTCGCACTACCTGGGCGCCGTGGGCATGCCGGGCGTGACGGCCTGGTACGGCCTGGTCAAGATCATTGCCCCCAAGGCGGGTGACACCGTGGTGGTGAGCGCTGCCACCGGCGCCGTGGGCAGCGCCTTTGCCGCCTTGGCCAAGGCCCGGGGTTGCCGCGCGGTGGGCATTGCGGGTGGGGCCGACAAGTGCAAATACGCCGTGGACG
The DNA here is from genome assembly GCF_054950075.1 of Acidovorax sp. Q11. Taxonomy (NCBI): domain Bacteria; kingdom Pseudomonadati; phylum Pseudomonadota; class Betaproteobacteria; order Burkholderiales; family Comamonadaceae; genus Acidovorax; species Acidovorax sp. Q11. The sequence goes on from NZ_JBUDZG010000025.1 coordinate 54,513, forward strand.
AACTGGGCTTTGACGCCTGCATCGACTACAAGGAACACAGCGATGTCAAAGCCATGTCCAAGGCCTTGAAGGAAGCCTGCCCCAACGGCATCGACGGCTACTTCGAGAACGTGGGCGGCTGGATCATGGACGCCGTGATGCTGCGCATGAACGCCTTCAGCCGCGTGGCCCTGTGCGGGATGATCGCGGGCTACGACGGTGCACCGCTGCCCATGGCCAACCCTGCGCTCATGCTCATCAACCGCATGAAGATCGAAGGCTTCATCGTCAGCGAACACATGGAAGTCTGGCCCGAGGCGCTGAAGGAGCTGGGCACCCTGGTGGGCACCGGCAAGCTGCGCCCGCGCGAAACGGTTGCCCATGGCATTGCCGCCGCGCCCGAAGCCTTCCTGGGCCTGCTCAAGGGCAAGAACTTTGGCAAGCAACTGGTCAAGCTGATCTGATGATGCTGACGTGGACCTGGGCCCGCTTTGAAGACCTGGGCGTGCACGCCCTGCACGATGCGCTGGCGCTGCGCTGCAAGGTGTTCATCCTGGAGCAGGGCCCCTACCAGGACCCGGACGGGGCGGACAAGCAGTCCTACCACCTGCTGGGATACGACGAGGCCGGGGTGGCGCAGGCCTGTCTGCGCGTGGTGGACCCGGGCGTGAACTACCCCGAGCCCTCCATTGGCCGCGTCGTCACCGCCAAGGAAGCGCGAGGCAACGGCACGGGCAGGGCGTTGATGCAAGAGGGCATTGCCCGCTGCGCCCAGGCCTGGCCCGGCCGGGGCATCCGCATCAGCGCGCAGGCCCATCTGCAGGGCTTCTACGGCAGCCTGGGCTTTGAGGCCGTGTCCGACGAATACCTGGAAGACGATATCCCGCACGTTGAAATGCTGAGGCGGGGTGACAGCCCCGCCGCCTGAGGAGCCGCCATGACCGCTGCCAGTCTTGCCGCCACCCATGACGTGTTCAACCAGAGCACGCCCTGGGCCGATGCCAACCTCTTCACCACCAACCAGCCCTTGCAGGACGCGTTGCGCCTGCATGCCCCCGACCTGCCGCTGGCGGGCCTGACGGCGCTGGGTGCGGAGATGGGCTCGGCCGAGATGCAGGCCCATGCGCGGCTGGCCAACACTTACAAGCCGCAGCTGCGCACACACGACCGCTTTGGCCATCGCACGGATGTGCTTGAGTTCCACCCCAGCTACCACGCCCTCATCGGCGCCGCGCTGCGCCACGGCCTGCATGCCACGTCCTGGTCGCGCCAGGACACGGGCCACGCGCACATCGAGCGGGCCGCAGGCTTCATGTTGTTCACCGAAGCCGAACCCTCGGTGCTGTGCCCCGTGTCGATGAGCTACGCCGTCACCCCGGCATTGCGAGGCAATTCAGCGGTATGGGCGGATTGGAGCAAGGGATTGGCGAGCACGCAGTACGACCCGCGCCTGGCGCTGTTCTCGCAGAAATCCGCGCTCACCATGGGCATGGGCATGACCGAGAAGCAGGGCGGATCGGACGTGCGTGCCAACACCACGCAGGCGGTGCCCGATGGCAGCGACGCCTGGGGCCCGCGTTACCGCATCACCGGCCACAAATGGTTCTTCTCGGCACCCATGTGCGATGCGTTCCTAATCCTTGCGCAGGCGCCCGGCGGGCTCACCTGCTTTTTCCTGCCGCGTGTGCTGCCAGATGACACGGTCAATGCGATCCGCATCCAGCGCCTGAAAGACAAGCTGGGCAACCACGCCAACGCCAGCTCCGAGGTCGAGTTCATCGGCGCCACGGCCTGGCGCGTGGGCGAGGAGGGCCGGGGCGTGGCGCAGATCCTGGAGATGGGCACCATGACGCGCCTGGACTGCGCCCTGGGCACCAGCGGCCTCATGCGCCAGGCGCTGGGCATTGCGCTGCACCACACGCGCCAGCGCTCGGCGTTTGGCAAGAAGCTCATCGAGCAGCCACTCATGCGCAACGTGCTGGCCGATCTGGCGCTGGAAAGCGAAGCGGCCACCGCCTTGTCCCTGCGGCTTGCCAGCGCCTTCGACAAGAAGGACACGAACGAGCATGAAGCGGTAATAGCCCGCCTGCTCACGCCCGTCGCCAAGTTCTGGGTTTGCAAGCGCGGCAGCGCGTTTGCGCAAGAGGCCATGGAATGCCTGGGCGGCAACGGCTATGTGGAAGAGGGCGGTGAAGGCACCATGGCCCGCATCTACCGCGAGATGCCGCTCAACTCCATCTGGGAAGGCGCGGGCAACATCATGGCGCTGGATTTGCTGCGCGCCGTGCGCCGTGCCGACACGGCTGCGGCCCTGGCCGACGAGCTGGCCCCCGCACGCGGCGCCCACCCCGCGCTCGACCGCATGGCCAGCGCGCTGCCGCTGCGTGTGGACGCCATGACCACTGAGGCCGAGGCCCGCCGCCTGGCGCAGGACGTGGCCCTGGCCGTGCAGGCCGCGCTGCTGTACCGCAGCGCGCCCAGCGCCGTGTTCAGCGCGTTCTGCGATTCGCGCCTGGGTGGTGACTGGGGCTACAGCTTTGGCACGTTGGGTGCGGGCGTGGACCTGGACGCCATCCTGGCCCGCGCACTTCCGGCCTGACTCACCCCACAGAATTTGCGGAGAACCCCATGTCCCACCTGATCCTGCACCACTACCCCTCGTCCCCGTTCTCCGAAAAAATCCGGCTCGCGCTGGGCTACAAGCAGCTGGCCTGGAAGTCCGTGATCATCCCCAGCATCATGCCCAAGCCCGACGTGGTGGCGCTCACGGGTGGCTACCGCAAGACGCCGTTCTTGCAGATCGGTGCGGACATCTATTGCGACTCCGCCTTGATCTGCGATGTGCTGGAGCACGAGCAGCCCGAGCCGGTGCTCTACCCACCGCACCTCAAGGGCGTGTCGCGCGTGTTTGCGCAGTGGGCCGACACCACGCTGTTCTGGGCCGCCATGGCCTACAACCTGCAGCCCAAGGGCGCCGCCGCCATGTTTGCCAACCTGCCACCCGCTGCTGCCCAGGCCTTTGGTGAAGACCGCCGCGAGATGAGCGCGGGCATGCAGCGCCTGCGCCCGGCCGATGCGACTGCGGCCTACCGCTCGTACCTGCGCCGCATCGCCCACATGGCCGAAGAACACGACTTTCTGTTTGGCGCCGAGCCCTGCCTGGCCGACTTTGCGGCCTACCACCCGCTGTGGTTCACGCGCCAGTGCGTGCCGGTGATGGCCGACATCTTTGCCGCCACGCCCGCCGTGCTGGAGTGGATGGACCGCATGGCCGCCCTGGGCCATGGCCGCATGGAAAAGTTCAGCGCGCAAGACGCCGTCACCGTGGCTGCGGGCATGGACCCTCTGCCCCTGATGGACGACCTGTTCCAGGACGAACACGGCATCCCGCTGGGCAGCCATGTGGCCATTGCCGCCGAGAGCTTTGGCACCGAACCCACCGAGGGCGAACTCATCGCCGCCACCCGCACCCGCTACACCCTGCGCCGCACCGACCCGCGTGCAGGCACTGTGCATGTGCATTTCCCCCGCATTGGCTATGTTTTAAGAGCATCCCCCTGAGCGGCTGCGCCGCTTCCCCCTTCTCTCGAATTGCTGACGCAATTCGGGAAGAGGGACGACGCCCTCACTGCGGGGCGGCTCTTGCTCGGCGGCTCTGGCCTGTGCACCGCCAGTTTTGACCGACGCTGTAAAAACCAACGATATCAAGGAGACAAAAAACATGATCGACAACTTTGCCGGCAAAACCGCCGTACTCACCGGCGCAGGCTCGGGCTTCGGCCTCGAATGCGCGCGCATCGGCGCGCGCCTGGGCATGAACCTGGTGCTGGTCGATGTGCAGCAGGACGCACTCGACGCCGCTGCCGCCGAGGCGCAGGCTGCAGGCGTGCAGGTGCTGGCGCGCAAGGTGGATGTATCGAACGCTGCGCAGATGGAACAGCTGGCGGCCGACGTGCTGCAGCGCTTTGGCGCGCCGCACCTGGTCTTCAACAACGCGGGCGTGGGCGCGGGCGGCCTGGTGTGGGAGAACTCGGTCAAAGACTGGGAATGGGTGCTGGGCGTGAACCTGTGGGGCGTGGTGCACGGCGTGCGCCTGTTCACGCCCATGATGTTGGCAGCGGCCAAGGCCGACCCCGCCTGGCGCGGCCACATCGTCAACACCGCCAGCATGGCGGGCCTGGTCGATGCGCCCAACATGGGTGTCTACAACGTGAGCAAGCACGCGGTGGTGAGCCTGTCGGAGACGCTGCACCAGGATTTGTCGCTGGTCACCGACCAGGTCACGGCCAGCGTGTTGTGCCCCTTCTTTGTGCCCACCGGCATCAGCCAGAGCCACCGCAACCGCCCGCAGGACATGGCGGCCGGCAAGCCCACCAAGAGCCAGCTCATCGGCCAGGCCATGAACGACAAGGCCGTGGCCAGCGGCAAGGTCACGGCGGCCGACGTGGCGCAGAAGGTGTTCGACGCTGCCGCGCAAGGCCAGTTCTACATCTACAGCCACCCCAAGGCCATCGCCTCGGTGCAGACGCGCATGGAAGATGTCATGCTGGGCCGCAACCCCACCGACCCGTTTGCAGGCAAGCCCGAGGTGGGCGCGCAGCTGCGTGCGGCTTTGAGGGCTGAATAGGCGCTCTCCGCGCTATCCATATGCTTTTGTTGCTATTAAATATATAGCATATGTCATTGCAGGCACCCACCACCTCCGGGGAACAGGGCGCAGCCAGCGGCTATGCCCTGTTCCCCACGGCCATCGGCCACTGTGGCATGGCCTGGCAGGGGGCGCTGCTGGTGGGCGTGCAACTGCCCGAGGACGCGGGCGAGACCCAGACGCTAGCCCGCATGCAGCGTCGGTTTCCGCAACTGGCCGAATGCACGATGCCACCCCCGGTGGCCGCCTGGGCCGCGCGCGTGGCGGCTCTGCTGCGGGGGGCACACGACGATTTGTGTGACGTGCCCCTTGCCCTCGACACCGTGCCGCCCTTCAACGCCCGCGTATACGAACTGGCCCGTCGCATCCCGCCCGGCAAGACCATGACCTATGGCGAAATGGCCGCAGCACTGGGCGAACCCGGCGCCGCCCGCGCCGTGGGCCAGGCGCTGGGCCACAACCCGTTTGCTCCCGTGGTGCCTTGCCACCGCATCCTGGCGGCCAATGGCCGGGCGGGCGGTTTCTCGGCCGGTGGTGGTGCGGCCACCAAGATGCGCATGCTCGACATCGAGGGCGCTTTCGCCCACGAGACCCTGGCGCTGTTCGCGCCCAGAGGCTGATGCTGACCCTGCCGGGCAGGGGCGGTGCAGGGAAGTTCCGTAGTTTCCGCTGCGCGAGGCAGGTGTTACATTCAAAACAGAGATTTCAGAAGGCACCATCCGCTGCAGAGCTGCGCGACGACAGCTGGGGCGGTGCAACCCGTTCGACGCATTCCCAGTACCCGACGAGGACCCCACCGCATGTCATCGGAACGCGAGCGACTCACCCGCATGCTCTTTGACGAGTACATCGCGATGTACGCCGCGCGCGACCTGCGGCTGCTGGACCGCTTCAGCGAGAACTTCAGCGGCTTCTCGGGCAGCAGCGACAGGCTGGTGAAGACCCGCGCCGATTGGGTGGAGACCACGCGGCAGGATTTTTTGCAGGTGCCCCAGCCCATCGTGATCGAGATGATGGACCTGTTCACCCAGGACCTGGGCGCAGACCTGCTGGCCGCCACCGCCTTCTTCCACATCCACCTGCCCATCCCCGACGCACTTTTTGCCCGCGAAACCGCGCGCAAGGTTGTACTGTTCCGCCGCGAGGCCGGTGCGGGCCAGGACTCTGGCGACTGGAAGATCGTGCATGTGAGTGTCTCTATCCCCTACGGCACCGCCCAGGGCGACGAGGTCTACCCCATCGAAGAGCTGCGCCAGCACAACCGTGAGCTGGAGGCACTGGTGGCCGAGCGCACCCAGGCCCTGGCCCAGGTCAACCACCGCCTGGAGCTGCTGAGCAATACCGATGGCCTCACCGGCATTGCCAACCGCCGCCATTTCGACGACGCCCTGGCGCGCGAATGGGCGCGGGCCCAGCGGGCGGCCGCGCCGCTGGCGCTCATCCTGCTGGATGTGGACGTGTTCAAGCACTTCAACGACCACTACGGCCACCTGGCGGGGGACGCCTGCCTGCGCACCCTGGCCACCACGCTGGCGCAGGTGGGCGCGCGGCGCGAGGGCGAACTGGCCGCACGTTTTGGTGGCGAGGAGTTTGTGGTGCTGCTGCCCGGCGCCGACCTGGCCGCCGCCGCCGAGGTGGCGCGCCATGTGCAAGAGGCCATCCACCAACTGGCGCTGCCCCACGAGGGCGCGCCCCACGGCATCGTCACCGTGAGCTTTGGCGTGGCCAGCCTGCAGCCCCAGCGCGACCAGTTGCCCGAAGAGCTGGTGCGCCGCGCCGACCGCGCCATGTACCGCGCCAAACAGGGTGGGCGCAACCGCATCGAGCTGGCGCCTGCGTGATGCGCTGGCGCCTCTTGACGCCTCTTTGCACTCACAGAGCGGGCTCAGCCCGAACGGTATTGAATCATTGAGTGCGAATCCGTAAGCCGCGTTTGGGCTCCGAATCCGTGCAGCTAGCAGTGCCTACTGCGCCCCCAGCTTCACGACCTCTTCCGCCACCCCCCGCACCGTCAGCGGCGCGCAGCCCTCGGCATGGTTGCTGATGGTCACCAGCGCGTTTTGCCCCCGGCCCGTGATGCCCGCAATCACTGCCGCCAGCGCCGCCCGCGTCTCCAGGTCCGGGTGGTGCAGCCGGTCGTAGGGTTCGTACAGCCGCTCTGCTTCTTCGTAGCCATAGGGCCCATGCACCGGGTTCAGGTTCCAGCGGCACACCACGGGCCCGGGCCACAGTGCGCGCAGCATGGGCAGCTGGGCCTGCAGCGGTGGCATCTTGGCGTGCAGGCCCAGGCAGTAGGTGGCGCCCGCCTCGCGCAGCACGGCGGCAAAGTCTGGGGTCAGCCATTCGGGGTCGCGCACCTCCACCGCAATCACCCCATCGGGCGCCGTGGGCGCGAGTGCGGGCAGGGCGAGCAGCATGGTGCGCAGGCGCTCCAGCAGCATCGGCATGCGGTCCAGCTGTGCCAGCGGCAGCGGGCTGAGCTGGAACACCAGCGCGCCCAGCTTGTGCCCCAGGCCCTGCAGAGCGGGCTCCACACACTCGCTGCGCGCCAGCTCGGGGCTCAAGAACGCCGGGTTGGGCTGGCGGCCCCGGCCATCCTCGCTGCGCACCAGCGCATCTGTCACCACGCTGGGCGCCTTCACCACAAACCGGAAGTCGTCGGGCACCTGTGACGCATAGCGTTCGAACTGGCTCACCGTGAGCGGGCGGTAAAAGCTGCGGTCAATGCTCACCGTGCGCATCAGCGGGTGCTGCGCGTACACGGCCAAGCCTTGTTTGGAGAGTTGCGCGTCGGAATGCTCGCCCTCCCACACCAGCCCTTTCCATCCCGGGTAGGTCCAGGACGACGTGCCCAGGCGCAGCCGCTCAGGCAAGGCAGCCGCCAGGGTTGTCAGCGCATCGTCGCAAGCGATGGGGGCCACCGTGCCAGACCGAGGGCGCCGTGCAGGGGGGGCTTCCTTTGGGGCCGGGCGTTGAGAGAGAGGCGCCTGCGCTGCAGCCCCCTCCGCTGAGGGCTTGGGCAACGCGTCACCAAAAAGATCGTCTTGCATGCGCAGTCAATCAGCCATGGGGCCGGGGAGGGCGTAGCCAGTGGGCCTGCTACGAACCGCCAAACAACCCGCTCTCGTCCAGCAGGTCAAACGTGATCTGCGGCTGCGCATCCATGCTCTTCTTGATGGCCGCCGGAATGGCCTGCCGCGTCTTGCGGCACAGCCCCGGCTGCTCATGCACCAGGATCGCAATGCCCCGCAGGCTGCGCACCTCGTGCGGGCTTTGGGTGATCGACAGGCGGATGCCCAACTGCTGCTCCATGCGTTCCTGCATCTTGCGCAGGTCCGCCAGGCTGGCCAGGTTTTCGAGCCGGTCCAGCATCTTTTTTTCTTCGGTGCGCGTGAGCATCAGTATGCGCACATCCCCGCCCGGTGTTTGCATCAGCGCATCCCGGTCGCACACGCAGGTGCCTGGGGGGCATTCGGTGCGGATGGGGAAGGGGAGGGCGGGCATGGTGCGGTGTGGGCTGCAGAGGAGTGCAGTGCATTCTAGGGAGTCGGGCGAGCTGGTATGGAACTAAGGAGCGAAGGGGCAACAGCGGGTAGGGTTTCGCGGATTGCTGCGGTGTGCAGGGTGAGAGATACACAACATTACAACTCAGCGGACCTGGTTCTATTGACCGGTTGCTGAAGGTTTCCATACAGTGCGCCGCACACCGAGATGGAATGCCAATGACGCCAGGGACCCTCTGCACGACTCACCGCACCGCGTGTATTTGCGGTCTCGGGCGGTCTGCGGCGTTGCAAATACTCGCAATAGCTACGGCTACTGCTGCGTTTTTCGCCTTGCAGCCCCTCTCGATCCGCAGCGCAAACTTACCGCTCGATTCGTGTAGAGAATCCCTGGGCGGTCTCAAATCTGAAGTGCAACACCGCTGGTTGATATTCAATGAATGGTAGCGGAGCTCTTCTCAGCAATGGTCGTCATGAATTGCTGGAAAGCCTGATAGGGAGAATCCCAGCCGAGCGTCTGGCGAGGACGGTTGTTCATCAGATCGGCCATGGAGTCCAGCGCATCCTGGTCATGCACGCTCAGGTCTGAGCCCTTGGGCATGAGCTGGCGCAGCAGCCCATTCGTATTCTCACAACTGCCTTTTTGCCAAGGGCTGTGCGGATCACAAAAGTACACCCGCATGCCAAGGGCTTGGGCGAGTTCCTTGTGCCGGGCCATCTCCTTGCCCTGGTCGTAGGTGAGCGTCTGGCGCATCGGCTGTGCAATCTGGCGCAGCTTGTTGGTGAACGCGGCCAGCGCACTGTCTGCGGATGCGTCAGGCATCTTGC
>NZ_JBUDZG010000026.1:0-62523 GCF_054950075.1 Acidovorax sp. Q11
CGACCCCGCTTGCCACTGGCAGGTGCGTACCACTGCATGTCTTGGTCCAGCCAGATCGTCAGCGACCCTCGGGCCTTGAGCGCCGCGTTGTACTCCGTCCAGTTGGTGGTCTTGTAGCGGGCCTTTGGCCCTTGGGGTTCACTCATACACTGAGACTACCAGTGCAATGGGGTCGGTTTGTGCAACAAAGCCCCCCCCAGGTGGACAACAGCTGGTTTGCGCAGGGTCTGGTGCAGCCTGGTCGGCCGGTGGCCAGCGTCAAGCAGCCCGGCCGCCCCGGCGTGGGCCACCAGTGGTCATACCTGCCCGATGTGGCGCGCACCATGGTGCTGCTGCTGGAGCGGCGCGCTGAGCTGCCCGCGTTTGCCCCCTTCCACATGGCGGGGCACTGGGACGCAGACGGCACGCAGATGGCCGACTCCATCAGTCGCGCAGTGGTGCGCAGTGGCGGCGCGGCGCCCCGGGTGCAGGCGTTTCCGTGGTGGCTGGTCACGCTGGCATCGCCGTTTGTGGCGACCTTGCGCGAGCTGCGCGAGCTGCGCGAAATGCGCTACCTGTGGCAGCAGCCGGTGTGCATGGCCAACGACCGCCTGCTGGCCGTGCTGGGCAGCGAGCCCCACACCCCGCTGGATGTGGCGGTGCAGGCCACGCTGCAGGGGCTGGGCTGCCTGCCCACAGAGCGGCTCACTGCCCCAGGTAGCCCGCAATCACCAGGCCAGCTTCCAGCGTGAACAGGCCCTGGGCCACCTGCGTGCGCAGCCCTTCCAGCGGCAGCAAGTCAAAACGCTCGACCTCGCCATCCTGGTTGTTGGGCTCCATGCCCTCGGGAACCTGGGCGCAGAACCAGTCGATGCGCTCGTGCATGTAGCCCGCGCCGCCGCCCTCGCGGCTCGGGCGGCTGAAGTCCACATGGCCGCCGTGGCGCAGGCCGTGCAAGGCCTCCACCCGCAGCCCTGCTTCTTCCCAGGTCTCGCGCGCCAGGGCCCGGGGCAGCGAATCGGCAGCCGAGACCATGCCGCCCATCAGCGTGTCCCAGAGGCCGGGGTTGTTGGGTTTGGTCATGGAACGCTTTTGCACCCACATGCGGCCGTCGGGTGCCAGGCCCACCAGGTGCACGGCGCGGGTGGTGATGCCCAGCACCCGCACGGCGCCACGCTCCACCGTGGCCACCACCTCACCGGCGGGGTTGCACACGGCCAGTTGCTCGTTGCGCCAGGGGCCACACAGGTCTGCGTCGCGCAGGGCCGCAGCCAGGGTGTTGAGCGCCTCCGTGGCCGCGCCCGTCGGCACATCCAGGTGCCAGGCGGGCGCACCAGAATGCTCACTATTTGATAGCTTAAAACGCTTATCCAGAAAGCGGTGGAGGCCGATTTTGTTCAGAAAACCCTCCGCCACCGATCCCACCACCTGCCCGGCCACCAGCAACGGCTGGCGCGGCAGCTTCGGGGGCTGCTGCGCCGACGCGCGTGCGCCCGCCAGCCAGTGCTCGAACGAGGGGTTCTGCACGTCGGCGTTCACAGCGTGAGGATGGTGCAGCCCGTGGTCTTGCGCGCCTCCAGATCCCGGTGCGCCTGCTGCACCTCGGCCAGCGGGTAGCGCTGGTCGATGTGAATCTTGACCTGCCCGCTGGCCACGACGGCAAATAGGTCGTCGGCCATGGCCTGGGTGGCTTCGCGCGTGGCGATGTGGGTGAACAGCGTCTGCCGCGTGACGTAAAGCGAGCCCTTGGCGCCCAGGCTGCCCGGCGCAAATGGCGGCACCGGGCCCGAGGCATTGCCGAAGCTGGCCATCAGGCCAAACGGCCGCAGGCACTCCAGCGACTTGTCCCAGGTGTCCTTGCCCACCGAGTCATAAACCACCTTCACGCCCTTGCCGCCGGTGATCTCTTTCACACGCGCCGCGAAGTCCTCGGTGCTGTAGTTGATAGCGTGCGCCGCCCCGTTGGCCAGGGCCAGCTGGCACTTGGCATCCGACCCCGCCGTGCCGATGAGCTGCAGGCCCAGCGCCTTGGCCCACTGGCTGGCGATCAGGCCCACGCCACCGGCGGCGGCGTGGAACAGCACAAAATCGCCGGGCTCCAGCCCTTCCACCGGGCGCGTCTTTTTCAGCAGGTACTGCGCCGTCAGGCCCTTGAGCATCATGGCCGCGCCGGTCTCGAAGCTGATGGCGTCGGGCAGCTTGCACACGCACTTGGCGGGCATCACGCGCACCTCGCAATAGGCGCCCGGCGGGTTGCTGGCATAGGCGGCGCGGTCGCCCACCTGCAGGTGTGTGACGCCCTCGCCCACGGCTTCGATCACGCCCGCGCCTTCCATGCCGATGGTGGCGGGCATGGTGAGCGGGTACAGGCCGGTGCGGTGGTACACGTCGATGAAGTTCAGGCCGATGGCGTGGTGGCGGATGCGGACTTCGCCGGGGCCGGGGTTGCCCACGGTCACATCAACCACCTGGAGTTCTTCGGGGCCACCGTGCTGGCGGATCTGGACGGCAAGGCTCATGGCAAACGGTCTCCTCAAACAAACGGGAAATGGGGGTGGGAACGGCGGCCATCCTGCCACGATTCATGCGGGCGTGCCGCGTGTGGCAGCAGCGCCGATGGCGGCCTGGGGCCTTGTGGCCTTCCGGCAGCGGGGCAAGGCATGCACCGTTACAGTGCAGCCTCATGACTCACAAACTCACACCCGGCACGGCCGTGCTGCTGGTGATTCCGCCCCTGCTGTGGGCGGGCAACGCCGTCACGGGGCGGCTGGTGCATGACCTGATTTCCCCCGCCGCCCTCAACTTCATCCGCTGGGTGCTGGCCTTTTTCATCCTGCTGCCGCTGGCGCATGGCGTGCTGCGCACCAACAGCCCGGTGTGGCCGCACTGGCGCCGCTATGCGCTGCTGGGGCTGCTGGGCATTGGCCTGTACAACGCGCTGCAGTACATGGCGCTGCAGACGTCCACGCCCATCAACGCGACGCTGGTGGGTTCGAGCATGCCGGTGTGGATGCTGGCCGTGGGAGCGCTGTTTTTTGGCGCGGCCGTGACCCGGCGCCAGGTGGTGGGTGCGCTGTTGTCGGTGTGTGGTGTGCTGCTGGTGCTGAGCCGGGGCGAATGGGCACAGCTGCTCGCGTTCCGCCTGGTGCCGGGCGATTTGTTCATGCTGCTGGCCACCATCTCCTGGGCGTTCTACAGCTGGCTGCTGGCGCGCACCAGCGAGCCCGGCAGCATCCGGGGCGACTGGGCGGCCTTCCTGATGGCGCAGATGGTGTTTGGGCTGGCCTGGTCGGGCAGCTTTGCCGGGGCCGAGTGGGCCACCGGCCACACACACACCACCTGGGGCTGGCCGCTGGTGGCAGCGCTGGCCTTTATTGCCGTGGGCCCTGCGGTGCTGGCCTACCGCTGCTGGGGCGTGGGCGTGCAGCGGGCGGGGCCTGCGGTGGCGGGCTTTTTTGTCAATCTCACGCCCTTGTTTGCGGGGCTGCTGTCGGCCGCGTTTCTGGGCGAAACGCCCCAGGCGTTCCATGGCGTGGCGTTCGCGCTGATCGTGGGCGGGATCGTGGTGTCGTCGCGACGCTAAGAGTTTTTTATAAAAACCGGCCTTACCGCGCGACCATCATGCCCATAAAGCTATCAAAAATATAGCACTCATTCCATCTGTCCGCAGCACGGGCCCGCACCGCGGCTCTCAGCGGGGCAGGTCGAAGTCTTCAGCCGTGGCGGCGGCCGGTTCCAGCAGCGCCTCCAGTTCCGCCACGGGGACGGGCCGCCCCAGCAGGTAGCCCTGGAAGTAGGTGCAGCCGTACTGGGCCAGCAGCTTCTTTTGCGCCTCGGTTTCCACGCCTTCGGCGATCACGTCCAGCTCCAGGTTGCGCGCCATGCCCAGGATGGTCTGCACGATCACGTCGTCGGTGTGCCGCAAACCCAGGTTTCGCACAAACGACTGGTCGATCTTGAGCTGGTCCAGCGGTAGCCGCGTGAGGTAAGCCAGCGACGAGTAGCCGGTGCCAAAATCGTCCATAGAAAAGCGCACGCCCTTTGTCTTGAGCAAACCAATCTTAGCGATGGTGTCATCCACGTTTTCCAGCACCAGCGATTCGGTGAGTTCGAGCTTGAGCAGATGGGGGCGCGCGCCGGTTTCGCGCAGCACCTCGACCACCCGGGCCACAAAGTCACGCTGGCGGAACTGCCGCGCGCTCACGTTGACCGAGAGCTGCAAGTGCTGCAGGCGCGGGTTGCCCTGCCAGGCGGCGAGCTGCTCGCAGGCGGTGCGCAGCACCCAATGGCCCATGGGCACGATGAGTTCGCTTTCTTCCGCCACGCCGATGAAGGCCCCCGGCGCCACCAGGCCCCGCTCGGGGTGCTGCCAGCGGATCAGCCCCTCGGCGCCCACCATGCGGCCATCCAGGTGGAACTGCGGCTGGTAGTGCAACACAAACTGCCGCGCTGTGAGCGCCGCCTGCAGGTCGGCTTCGAGCTGCGCGCGCAGGCTGATGCTGATCTGCATTTGCGGATCAAAAAAGCACAGCGCGTTGCGCCCCTGCGACTTGACCTGGTACATGGCGATGTCGGCCTGCTTGAGCAGGTCGACCGACGACTGGATCGCGCCGCCCATCAGCGTGGCGCCGATGCTGGGCGTGCTGTGGTGGGCATGCCCCCCGAGCGTGTAGGGCACATTGAGCTTGCGCAGGATCTTTTCGCCCACGCGGCGGACATAGGCGCCCGCCTCTTCGCTGCTGGCCGACAGGTCGCCCAGCATCACCACAAACTCGTCACCACCCAGCCGGGCCACGGTGTCCTCGCGCCGCACGCAGGTCTTCAGGCGCTGGGCCACCTGGCGCAGCAGCATGTCGCCCACCTCGTGGCCCCGGGTGTCGTTCAGGGTCTTGAAGTGGTCCAGATCAAGAAACATCAGGGCCCCATACTGCCCGCTCCGCGCGCTGGAGGCGATGGCCTGCTGCATGCGGTCCATGAGCAGGCGGCGGTTGGGCAGGTTGGTCAGCGGGTCGTAGAACGCCAGGTTCTCGATCTCGGCACTGGCGCGCCGCAGGGCCGTCACGTCGTGGTAGCTGATGACCAGGCCACCGTCGGGGGTGGTGCGCTCCGTGATCTGGATGGTGCGGCCGTTGGAGTAGGCCTGTTCGTGCGTTTCGTGCTGGGGCTGCTTTTGCCGCAACAAACGCTGTTCCACCCAGCGCGCATGTTCATCATCGGCAAGGCGCGGGTGGTGGTGCTTGACGGTTTCCTCGATCACCGTGCGAAAGGGCAGCCGGGGGGCGATGACGCCGCGCAGCCAGGGGAAGATCACCTCGAACTGGCTGTTCCATTGCACGACGCAGCTGTTCTTGTCGAGCAGCAGAAAGCCGCTGACCATGGACTCCAGCGCCTGGTCCAGCGTGGCCTTGGACTGCGCAATGGCCACGCGGGCCTGCGAGAGGCGGTCCAGATAACGAAAAGCCAGCCCCCCCGCCGCCAGGATCATGGCCACAAACACCAGCGCGGTCAGCCCGATCGCGTCGCGCTGGTCGCGCCAGCTGCTCAACGCCTCGTGCAGCGGAATGCTCGCGGAGATCCGCAGGTCCTGGTACAGGATGGGCCGGAAGACCACCAGGGCAGGAGCCCCCGTGAGGCGCGCCGGGGCCTTCCACTCCTGGCCCAGGTCGGCCAGCTCGGCCAGCGGCGGCGCCAGCGTGGGGGCGATGACCTCCTCGCGGCCGGGCACGCCCAGCAGCAGCTGCCCGCCAGCCCGCTCCAGCGTGACCTGCAGGCCGCTGATGTCTACGCCCTGGAGCAGCACCGCGCTCAGCGCGCCCACCGGCAACTCGGCCACGGCGGCCACGCGCGTGTTGTCAGCCAGACGCAGGTGGCGCGCGAAATACAGAACCCGTTCGGAGCTGGCAAAACTCACCACCGGGGCGCTGACCATCAGGGTGGACACCGACTGCTCCAGCACGGACTCCAGAAAGCCTGCCGGCAGCTGTACGGCCAGCGCGCCACCGGCCGGATCGGAGGACGCCATGGTCTTGCCCGTGGTGTCCAGCAGGGCCACATAGCGCACCATCAGGTTCTGCCGGGTGGAGCCGCGCAAACGCTGGCTGGCCGATTCCGCATCGATCCAGGGCGCCGTCGTGTTCGACAGGTTGAGCAGCTCGTCCATGCTGGCCAGCAGCACATCCACCGTCAGCAGCGAACGGTTGAGCGCAACCTCGGCCCCCGCCACAAAACGGGTGGCCTGGGCCTCGCTGTCGTTGAGCGCCACCTTGCGGGAATTCCAGGCCAGGGCGGCCGCCACAATGGCCACGGCCGCCACAAACACCACAACCCCAGCCCCGACAAAGGCCTTGATGCGCAGTGGCGTTATAGGTTCTCTCATTGATCTATTTGACGGGCGCGGCCAACAGGCCACGCGCCGGGCCAATCGTCTGGTTCCAGGTTTGCGCGCAGCGCGCGCCGCAGCGCTGCACCCAGCGCGGCAGCACGGTGGAGGCCAGTATCTCCTGGCGGCTGCGCTCATCCTGAGGCGAAGCGGGCACCACCACCATGGCGCCCTTGGTGCCTCCGGTGCAGGTGGAAGCGCCCCGGTTACAGGCCAGGCCTTCAGCCGTTTCGCGCTCGGACTCGGCCCATATGGCGGACTCCAGCCGGGGCAGCTCGCGCTTGAGCAGTTCGCGCAAGTCGGAGGGTAGGCCCGCCCAGGCCGCCTGGTTGGCGCCAAAGATGGCCAGGCCCCATGTCACAGGCAGGGTGTGCACATGGGAGGTGAGTGAGGGCAGGCCCAGCATATTGCCCGACATGGTGCCCGTGATCGCGCATTCGGTATTGCCCGCCGTCAGACTAGGCACGATTTGCGAGAAACTGGTCAGCACCGGCACACCGCCCAGCGCACCCACAAAGTCCGCCTGCGTGGAGGACGAGACCCGAACGCGGCGCCCCGACAGGTCGGACAGCGCACGCAGCTGCTTCTTGCAGAACACGACCTGGGCCGGGTACACATAGATCGCGAGCGCCTCCACGCCATGCTGCTCGCGCAAGGCCTTTTCCAGATAAGGGCGGAAGGCGCCCAGGGTGACCTTGAGTGTGGCGATGTCGGGGTTCAATCCCGCTAAATCGGGGGCGGTGTACTCAGGGTACTGCGAGGTGAACGAGCTCATCAGTGTGGTGCCAAACGGCACCACGCCCAATTGAAGCAATCGCAACATCTCATTGCCGGGCACGCCTGCACGGTCAAAGGGCACGATCTCTGCCTGGAAGCGCCCACCGCTCAAACGGGACAACTCTTTGCTCCAGAAGGGCTCTTCCTGGCGTGTGTATTGATTGATCGTGGCCAACCCACCCACCACACGCAGCTTGAACGGCGCAGCAGCGCTGCTGCCAGAAGGGTTCGCCGCGTGCACCCCACCCCATGCGACAAGCGCTACACATAGAAGCAGTGCCTGGCGGCGAAGGCGGGAGGTCAAGGGGCAGGGGATGGTGAACATGGCAAACAATGGAGAGCAGTATTCCACCAATTTTTCAGCCCAAAAGGCAAATTGTCGGCAAAACGCCACGCGTGAGCCTTCGAGAGAACTGGTGCGTGGCATGGCCCCTCCCCCAGCCCCCCACTCGGTCTCCCGAAGGGGCCTGGTAGCTGCTGCAACCCAGTCACTCGCCGCCATGCGCCGTCAGAAGGTGCCTGGGTAGGCGCCACCATCGGTAAGCACGTTCTGGCCGGTCATGTAACCCGCCTGCTGGCTGCACAAAAAGGCACAGATCGCCCCGAACTCATCGGCCGTGCCATAACGGCCCGCCGGGATATGCGCCTGCTGGACGGCACGTACATCCTCCACGCTTTTGCCCGCCTTGCCTGCAGCCGCAGTCACGGTAGCCGCCAGACGGTCGGTGTCGAACTTGCCAGGCAGCAGGTTGTTGATGGTCACGCCCCGCGCCGCGATCTTGCTGCGCGACACGCCCGCCACGAAGCCTGTGAGGCCACTGCGCGCGCCATTGGACAGGCCCAGGATGTCGATGGGGGCCTTCACGGCACTCGACGTAATGTTGACGATCCGGCCAAAGCCCCGGGCCGCCATGCCGTCCACCGTGGCCTGGATGAGTTCGATGGGCGTGAGCATGTTGGCATCCACTGCCTTGATCCAGGCGTCGCGGTTCCAGTCGCGGAAATCACCAGTGGGCGGTCCCCCGGCATTGGTCACCACGATGTCGAAATCCCGCCCTGGGCCACCCGCCACGGAGAACACCGCCTCACGCCCGGCAGGGGTGGTGATGTCGGCCGCCACGGCCAGCACCTGGGGCACCTGAATTTCAGACTCTTTGAGCCCCTTTGCGCGTGCCTGATTTGCACCTTCAGCTATCAAACGGGTAGCAGCCTGATCGAGTGCCTCGGCATTGCGGGCGTTGATGACCACGTTGACGCCCTCGCGCACCAGCGCCTGCGCACAACCAAAGCCCAGCCCCTTGCTGGCGCCGCACACCAGCGCCCATTTGCCTGCGATACCCAAATCCATAACAATCTCCAAGTTGCACACTGATACATATAGCGTGGGCAAATCATAAATGGAGAGTTGAACCATGAAATGGCTGCACCCTAACGCTCTGGCCACCTCGCTGGCAGGGGTCGCGCTGGCCCTGGTCACAGGCGCCACCCACGCCCAGGAAAGTGCCGTAATCAAGCGCGCCACGCAGTTGCGCGACAGCCCCGCAGACAACGGTGCCAGCGTCGCCCCGCTGGAAGCCAACACGGTCGTGACACGCAGCAGCGAGCGCAAAGGCCCCTGGACCAAGGTGAGCGCCCCCCAGGGCACCACAGGCTGGGTGCACATGTTCGACCTGGGGCCCCAATCGGGCGCGGCAGCGGCCAGCAACAACACCGCCACTGGCGGGCTGCGAGGCCTCGGCGGGCTGTTCGGCGGCAACAGCGGCGCGAACACCACCACTGCAACCTCCACAGTGGGCATTCGCGGCCTGGACGCCGAAGACATTGCCAAGGCACAACCCAACCCGGCCGCTGTGGGCAGGGTTGAAGGCATGCGGGTGAACGCCGACCAGGCGCGCCAGTTCGCCAGCTCCGCGTCGCTACAAGCGCGGGACGTGCCCGCGATGGCACAACCCGCCTTGCCGTCCGGTGGGTCCGGCAGCCGCTCCGGTGGCAGTTCCGGCAATCCGTCCGACCCCAACTACAGCCCGAACTGAGGAGATGAACATGCACCGGAACTTCGGCTGGAAGCGCTGTGCAGGGGTGGCCACCCTGTTGACTGCCCTGGCGGCGGCCCCCCTGGCGGCCCACGGCCAGAACGTCATGAACAACCTGCTGAACTCCTTGGGCGGCGGCCTGGGCTCGGCGATCACGGGCGGCAAGGCCGCACCGGCCGCGCAAGGGGACGACCTGATCAGCCTGCTGACCCAGTCGCTGAACAACATCGACGAGCCCAAGGAAATCGAGATCGGCCGCCAGCTGGCCGCCCTGCTGCTGGGCGCCAAGCCCGCCCACCCGGACATGGCGCTGCAACGCTACGTGAACCGCCTGGGCCGCTGGATCAGCCTGCAGTCACCCCGCCCCGGGCTGCCCTGGACCTTTGTGGTGCTGGATGACGCCGGGTACAACGCCTTCGCCGCACCCGGCGGTTATGTGTTCGTGACCAAGGGTCTGATCGACCGCTGCGCCGACGAGTCCGAACTCGCGGGCATCCTGGCGCACGAGATCACGCACGTGACCGCCAAGCACCACCTGCAGGCCATCCGGCAGAGCGCCATGGCGGGTGTGGGCACCCAGCTGCTGGCCTCGCAGATCCGCACCGGCAACGTAGCGGGCCAGCTTGTCAAAGACCAGCTGCTGTCGCTTTTCCGCACGGTCTACACCAAAGGGCTGAGCCAGTCCGATGAATTTGAAGCCGATCGCAGCGGTGTGGCGATGGCGGCCAAGGCAGGGTTTGACCCATACGGGCTGGTGTCGGTGCTTCAGCAGCTGCGCAGCGTGACGCCAGACAACCCGATGTTCACGCTGACCATGTCCACCCACCCAGCCGCCCAGGCCCGCCTGGACTATCTGGAGCAGTCCATGGGCCGACAGCTTGATGGGCTGGGGGGTTCCCGGGCAACGATTGCGCAGCGCCTGGGCGGTGGTGGTGGAGGCGGTGCACCAGCCGCCCCCGCACCTGCCAACCGGCCTGCGCCCGCCGTAAAAAAGGCGGGTTGAGGAGGCGCCAGCACCTGCTGCAGGGTGCGGCGGCCCCGCTTCACGCCTCCTGGCGGCGCGCCAGACGGGTGAACACAAAAATCCCCGCAACCACCAGCGCCGTGCCCGCCGCCACCCAGACGGTGAAGGGCTCGCCCAGAATCCACACTCCCATGAGGATGGTGGACAGCGGCCCCACCATGCCTGCCTGGGCGGCCATGCCCGCGCCAATGCGCTCGATGGCCATCATCACCATCAGCACCGGCGCAGCTGTGCACAACGTGGCGTTGAGAACAGACAGCCAGATCACCTCCGGTGCCACCACTGCGGCGCTCAACGGCCGCAGCACCACGAACTGCGCCAGGCAACACAGGCAGGCCACGGTGGTTGCCAACCCCACCAGGCGCAAGGAGCCCAGGCGTTGCACCATCTCGCCGCTGTAGACCAGATAGATGGCGTAGCTCACGGCGCTCAGAAACACCAGCAGCGCCCCCCAGGCCACGTTGGGGTCCTGCAGGTTGGCCTCGTGGCCAAACACCAGCACCACCCCGCAGTAGCTGACCAGCATGCCCGCTGCCTGAGCCCAGCGGATGCCCCGGCCATACAGCAGCCAGCCCAGCAGCACGACCAGGGTGGGGTTGAGGTACAGGATGAGCCGCTCCAGGCTGGCGCTGATGAAGGCCAGCCCCGCAAAGTCCAGAAAACTCGCCAGGTAGTAGCCTGTGACCCCGAGGCCCAGCACGCCCAGCCAGTCCTTGCGGCTCAGGGGCGGTTTGCCCCGGCTGGCCCACCAGGCCATCACGGCAAAGATGGGCAGTGCGAACAGCATGCGGTACATGATGAGCGTGACCGCGTCCACGCCGTGGCGTACGCCAGCTTGACGATGATGGCCTTGCCACTGAATGCGATGGAGCCCGCCAGCGCCAGCAGCAGGCCCGACGCCATGTGCGCCCTGGCAGTGGGTGCTGGTGTGGAGACCTGTGCAGATGGAGATGGGGCTGAAGACACGGGGCCTCGATTTTTTTGTCAGGACACACGCGGGCTGAACGCGCCATGCACGCTCTGCCCGCAGGCCAACGAGTGTGACAGGCATCCAGCCCTGGGGCCATCGAAGCTAAGCGTGGGCACCCCCTTCATCAACGATGGCAAGGAGTGGCGCAAGCCCCGCACAACCCCATTGCGCTGGGGGCCAGCTCAACCGTGCTTGTGAAACACCTTGTGGTGCAGGCGCCGCAGCGACCACCACACGCCCACGGCCACCACGGGGATGGCAATGGCTGCCGTGGTTTCAGGTGACAGGAGCCAGCCCAACTTTTGTGCCCCCTTGGCCAGGTAGCTCACCAGGCCCACGATGTAGTAGGTAATCGCCGCCACGGACAGGCCCTCCACAGTGGACTGCATCTTGAGCTGCAGGTCCTGGCGGTGGTTCATGGTGGTCAGCAGCGCCTGGCTGCTTTGCTGCTGCTCGATCTCCACGCGCGTGCGCAGCAGGTTGCTCATGCGCGAGACGCGCTGCGACAGGGCGTCCTGGCGGCGCGCAGCCCACTCGCAGGTGCTGCGTGCGGGGGTCAGGCGACGGTCCATGAACTCGCGGATGGTCTGCATACTTGCCAGGCGCGATTCGGCAATGTCCTCGATGCGCTTGTCCAGCAGCTCGAAGTAGGCGCTGCTGGCCGAAAACCGCGAATGCGAGGCGGCATATTGGCTCTCCACCTGGCCGGCCAGCCGGGTCAGGCGGTCCAGCAAGGCCGGCTCATCGTCACGGTTGGCGGTGCGGATGGCATTGGCCAGCTCGGCCAGTTCGCGCTCGGCAAAGGCCAGGACGCTGGCCGCTTCGCGGGCGGCGGGCAGGCCCAGCAAGGCGGCCATGCGGTAGGTTTCGATTTCCAGCAGGCGCTGCACAAGGCGCCCCAGGCGGCGCGGCGTCATGCCCCCCGCCAGCAGCACCATGCGCGAAAAACCGTCGGCATGGATGGCAAAGTCGGTGTAGACCTCGCCATGGCCGTCGGCCACGGTGGAGGCCACCAGCGTGTCCTCGTGCAGCACATGCTTGACCAGCGAACCCGAGCCGAAAGTGTGCGTTGGCAGCACCCACAGGTTCAGGCTGCACAGACACTGCCCGGGCAAGGCGGCCAGCCAGTCGCGGGGCACTGCGTCCATGGCGCTGGCGGGCTCGCGCTCACCAAAAGCCTCCACGGGGGCAGGCACCATGAAGGTCCAGGTGACGAACTCGGTGTGCAGCTCCCAGCGCATGCGAAAGGCGCCCAGGTCCATCCGCAGGTGGGTGGTGTGGGCATCGGGCAGGGCCATGTGGTGGTCGCGCAAAAGCGCGGCCACATGGGCCCGGCTCGCCTCGCGCCCGGCGGCATCGGCCAGCATCACGATGTGTGCGATGGCCAGGGGAGCATTCATCGCCTCGGGCGGGCGGGCGTGGATTTCGTTGTGCAGCATGGCCCGATGGGGGTGCTGCGCGGGATGGAATGGTGTGGGCATGCGGACCTCTGCCTGCGATTGTGTACCGGCAACGGCAGCAAGAAACGAATGCGCCTGCCCAAAAAACAACGGCACCCAAGGGTGCCGTTGTTCAGTCAGGGAAAGCAGGAAGCCCGAGGGCGATCAATCTTCCACAAATGCTTCTTCGCGCTTGTTCTTCACTGCGGGCAGCAGCACGATGATGAGCAGCAGAGCGGCGGCTGCCAGCAGGCCAGCCGACAGCGGACGCGTCACAAACACGCTCCAGTCACCGCGCGAGAGCAGCAGCGCACGGCGCAGGTTTTCTTCCATCATCGGGCCCAGGATGAAGCCCAGCAGCAAGGGTGCAGGTTCTGTACCCAACTTGTGGAAGATATAGCCAATCAGGCCGAAGATACCCACCATCCAGATGTCGAAGGTGTTGTTGTTGGTCGAGTACACACCCACTGCGCAGAACAGCACAATCGAGGGGAACAGCCAGCGGTACGGCACCGTGAGCAGCTTGATCCAGATGCCGATCAGCGGCAGGTTCAAAACGATCAGCATGGCATTGCCGATCCACATCGAAGCGATCAGGCCCCAGAACAGCTCGGGGTTGCTGGTCATCACCTGGGGACCAGGCTGGATGTTGTGGATGGTCATGGCGCCCACCATCAGCGCCATCACGGCGTTGGGTGGAATGCCCAGAGTCAGCAGCGGGATGAACGAGGTCTGCGAGCCTGCGTTGTTGGCCGACTCGGGAGCCGCCACGCCACGGATGTTGCCTTGGCCAAAAGGCACTTCGCCAGGTTGCAGCTTGGTCTTCTTTTCCACCGTGTAGGCGGCAAAAGCGGCCAGCAGAGCACCACCACCGGGCAAGATGCCCAGGGCAGCACCCAGCGCGGTGCCACGCAGCACGGCAGGAATCATGCGCTTGAAGTCGTCCTTGGTGGGGAAGAGACCTTCCACCTTGGCAGTGAACACTTCACGGTCTTCGTCGGGGCGCGACAGGTTGGCAATGATTTCACCGTAGCCGAACACGCCCATGGCGATGGTCACGAAGCCAATGCCATCGGTCAGCTCAGGGATGTCGAAGCTGAAGCGCGCCACACCCGAGTTCACGTCGGTACCCACCAGGCCCATCAGCAGGCCCAGCACGATCATGCCCACCGCCTTGAGCAGGGAGCCCGAGGCCAGCACCACCGCGCCGATCAGGCCCAGCACCATCAGCGAGAAATACTCGGCCGGACCGAACTTGAAGGCGACTTCGGTCAGCGGAGGCGCGAAGGCCGCCAGGATCAGCGTACCCACACAGCCTGCAAAGAACGAACCCAGGCCGGCAGCTGCCAGCGCCGGGCCCGCGCGGCCCTTGCGCGCCATCTGGTAGCCGTCGATCACGGTCACCACCGACGACGACTCGCCAGGCAGATTCACCAGAATGGCGGTGGTGGAACCACCGTACTGTGCGCCGTAGTAGATACCGGCCAGCATGATCAGCGCAGCCACGGGCGGCAGCGCATAGGTGGCCGGCAACAGCATGGCGATGGTTGCCACGGGGCCAATGCCGGGCAACACGCCAATCAGCGTACCCAGCAGACAGCCGACAAAACAGTAAATCAGGTTCTGGAACGTGAACGCCACGCCAAAACCCATCGAGAGGTTATTGATCAAATCCATGGTCGGTGCTCCTGCTCAACCCGTGATGAAACTGGGCCACACGGGGAACTGCAGCTTGAGCGCCCAGACGAATGCCACGTAACTGCCAATGGCCAACACGGTGGCCAGGATGAACACGGCCTTGGCGTTGAACTCTTGCCCGGCCAGGCTGGCGATGAAGGTCAGTGCATAGATGCCCACGATGAGGCCCATGGCCGGAACCCCGAGGCTGGGCAAACCACCCAGCAAGATGCCGAACGCGAAGTTGGCAGCCAGGATGAAGAACAGCGGCTTCCAGGCCCACTTGCCGATCTTGTCGCCATCCTGGGTCTCCACCGTGACTGCCTTGAAGGTGATCACGCTGCCGATGATGGCGAGCAAGATACCCAACAGCAAGGGGAAATAGCCGGGGCCCATGCGGGCACCACTGCCGACGTTGTACGTGGTTGCACCCCACGCAAACGCTACTCCGACACCCATGAACATGAGGCCGGAAAAAAAGTCTTTTTGACTCTTGATTTTCACGAATTGTCTCCTAGGCGGAAATCTTGACTGCGCGATTGTGCGTGCAAGCACGGCCCGCGCGAATGTGGATTCCACCTACATCCGGTAACGCCCCATGGCCGAACAGCGCGAGCAAAGCATCGCGCGCGGACCGCGAACCGCCCCGGGGGGACGCCTGCACGGCGCAGGGCGCGTTACTCCAGCGGTGGAGTGGCCGCGATCACCTCGTCCATGGTGGTCAGCCCCTCGGCCACCCGAAGCGCGCCTGCCAGGCGCAGCGGGCGCATGCCATCCTGCACCGCCTGGCGGCGCAGCGTGTCGATGGATGGGGCCTGGGTGATCCGGTCCTTGAGCGCCTCGCTCACAGTCAGCAATTCATAGAGCCCCATGCGGCCACGGTAACCACCCATGCGGCAGTCCACGCAGCCCACGGGTTTGTAGGGCTGGTAGGCGCCATTGATCTTCCAGGGCTTGACGACCTCGGCCAGCGCATCGCGCGACGCCGTTTCATCGCGCTGCTTGCACTGCTTGCACAGCGTGCGCACCAGCCGCTGGGCCAGCACACCCAGCAAGGTGGCGTTGAGCAGGTAGGGCGGCACCCCCAGTTCCATCATGCGGGTGATGGCACTGGGTGCGTCGTTGGTGTGCAGGGTGGAAAACACAAGGTGCCCCGTGAGCGCGGCCTGGATGGCCATCTCGGCAGTCTCCAAGTCGCGGATTTCGCCCACCATGATGATGTCCGGGTCCTGGCGCATCAGGGCGCGCAGGCCTTCGGCGAAGTTGAAATCGAGCTGCGGCTGCACCTGGGTCTGGTTGAAGCTCGGCTCGATCATTTCGATCGGGTCTTCCACTGTGCTCACGTTGACCTCTTCGGTCGCCACGCGCTTGAGCGTGGAGTACAGCGTCGTGGTCTTGCCCGAGCCCGTAGGCCCGGTCACGAGGATGATGCCGTGTGGGCGCTTGACCAGCGCCTCCCAGCGCTGTGCGTCGTGCTGCGCAAAACCCAGGGCATCCAGGTCCTTGACCGCGTTGTCCGGGTCAAATATCCGCATGACCATCTTTTCACCGAATGCGGTGGGCAGCGTGGACAGGCGCATTTCCACCTCGTCACCGCGCTGGTTGCGCGTCTTGATGCGGCCGTCCTGCGGGCGGCGTTTTTCCACCACGTCGATGCGGCCCAGCAGCTTGATGCGCGACACCATGGCGTTGTGCACCCCCATGGGCATCTGGTAGACCGGGTGCAGCACGCCGTCGATGCGGAAGCGGATCACGCCCTGCTCGCGGCGCGGCTCCAGGTGGATGTCACTTGCACGCTGGTCAAATGCGTACTGCCACAGCCAGTCCACCACCTTGACCACGCCCTGGTCGTTGGCATCAAGCTGCTTGTTGCTTTTGCCCAGCTCCACCAGCTGTTCAAAGCTGCTGCCACCCGAACTGCCTCCTGCCTTCTGCGCCGCACGCACGGACTTGGCGAGCGCAAAAAATTCGGCGGTGAACCGGTGGATGTCCTGCGGATTGGCCACCACACGGCGCACCGTGCGGTGCGACTGGCGCTCCACCTCAGCCACCCAGTCGTCGATGAAGGGCTCGGCCGTGGCCACCACCACCTCTTTGACCGTGACCTGCACCGGCAGCACCTTGTGGCGCTCGGCATAGGTGGCACTCATGGTGTCGGCCACGCGGCCTACATCCACCTTGAGCGGATCAATGCGCATATAACTCAGACCCGCACGCGCTGCCAGGTACTCGGACAGCGCTTCGATATCGAGGGGCTTTCCGTCGCTGGCGCGTTCCATGGCCACG
The DNA here is from genome assembly GCF_054950075.1 of Acidovorax sp. Q11. NCBI lineage: Bacteria > Pseudomonadati > Pseudomonadota > Betaproteobacteria > Burkholderiales > Comamonadaceae > Acidovorax > Acidovorax sp. Q11. Next base: position 16,565 of record NZ_JBUDZG010000026.1, read on the forward strand.
CTGGCCAGTCGCACCAGCGCATGCTGCGAGCTTTCTGCCTGCGAGCAGCGGGCAATGGTGCGCTGCGCTTCCTCGCGCGAAATCACATGGTCATCGCTGAGCCACTGCACCATGCGGCGCCAGTCCACCGGGCCGATGTGGGTTGCGGCCTTCAGGCGGCCGGGAATGTCCACGGAGGCATTCATGTCAAAACCTTTCAGGGGGCCACCGGCTTGAACGCCCGCAGCCATTTGGTAGTGGGCAGATCCCAGCGTGCCTGGATCGCTTCGGCCTGTTCAGCCAGCTCCGCACGTTTGGGCCGGGAGGGCGTGCGCTGCGCCAGCACCACAGTGTTGCCCTCGCGGGTGGGTTTGAACGCCCACAGCGCATCGTTGCCAAATGCCTGGGCCATGCTTTGAAGGCTGCGGTCAAAGCTCGACGCGCGGCCGAACAGGTTGACCGTCATGCAGCCCGTGTCCGACAGCAACGCCCGGCAATCGGCATAAAAATCCGGGCTGTCCAGCACCGGCGCTGCGGCCTCGTGGTCGTAAAGATCCACTGCCAGCGCATCGACTGTACCCAGCCACATGGGGTTCTGAATCTCCTTGGCCGCATCGGCCAGCACCACGCGCAGTTTGGGGCCATCGGGGGGCAGCTTGAACCACTGGCGACACACCGCCAACACCTGCGGGTTCAGCTCGATCGCCGTGCTGCAGATGCGCAGCTTCTTGTGGCAGAACTTGGTGATGGCGCCTGCCCCCAGGCCCAGTTGCATGGCATGGCCCTTGGAGACCTGCGCCAGGTCGGCAAACAGCAGCCAGGCCATCATGCGCTGCACATACTCCAGCTCCAGCGCAAAGGGCTCATCAATGCGCATGGAGCCCTGGATCCACGGTGTGCCCAGGTGCAGGTGGCGCACCTCACCATCGTCCGACACACTGACTTCGGGCAACTCTTGCAGTTTTTCTTTTTTGCGGGTCATTCAAAGCGTTCAAAGCAGGCGGTGGGCCGACAACACTGCCGCCCAGGCCGCCAATTTACGGTCAAAACTCCAGGACGCGTTGGCCGGGCTGGTCGATGGCAGCCGCACGGCCTGCAGTTGCGTCTTTTGCTTGGCCCCCAGGCTATCCAGCACCGCAGGGGCGTGCCGGAAGCTTTCGGCCCCGTTGTGGGCCACGGCTGCAAGCCGGGGGCAGCGCCCGAGCAAACGGGCAAAGTCGTTGACCTGGGGGTTGCGGATGCTGGTGTCCAGGCTGCCTTCGCGCTCGCAGCTGGCATACACATCCCACAGCCCCAGCCCCCGTGCCAGCAGCCAGTCGCAGCGCTGCGCGTAGTGCTCCTGCCCGGCGACGGGCAGCGGATGCTGCGGCCAGAGCGCCTGCAATATCTTCCAGAAGTGATTCTGCGGATGGGCATAGTACTGCTGTGCCCGCAGGGAGGCCGCGCCCGGAAAGCTGCCCAGCACCAGCACCACCGTGCCCTCGGACGCCACGGGCGGCAGCCCCTGCCACCGGACGGCAGCAGGAGCGGACATGAGGCCAGTGGCACCGGGGTCAAACATGGGCCGATTCTGGACCGAAACCACGCCAACGCTTTTGCGCAGCTGCAAAAAAAGAGAGCTGTAAACCGTTTACCACACGGCCCAAAGCTCCCAAATTGCTCCTCATTTTCCACCCTGGGCAAGCAAAGGCACCAGTCGCGGTAGCGCCACACAGGCGTTGACCGTGGTGGCCTGGGCCAGCGCCGCCAAGGGCTGGCCCCGCAGTTGCGCCAGCACCTCGGCAATGCGCGGCAACTCGGCCGGGGCATTGCGCCCCTGGGGCAAGCCCTCAGCCCGCTGTGCGGCCGGGGTGTAGAGCCAGTGGGGCGGGATATCGGGGGCGTCGGTCTCCAGGACCAACGCCTCCTCGGGCAGCTCAACCGCCAGGCGGCGCAGCTGCAGGGCGCGGCCATAAGTCATGGCGCCGCCAAAACCAAGCTTGAAGCCCAGGCCGACGAAGGCCTGCGCCTGCTGCAGGCTGCCATTGAAGGCATGCGCAATCCCGCCACGCACCGGCAGGTCCCGCAGGCCCTTGAGCAGTTTGTCGGCCGATCGGCGCACATGCAGGATCACTGGCAGGTCAAACCGGCGGGCCAGCTGCAACTGGGCCCGGTAAAACCGCTCCTGCCGTACAGGGTCCAGCCCCGGCACAAAGTAGTCCAGTCCAATCTCGCCGATCGCCACCAAGCGCGGGTCGGCGTGGTACTGGGCCAGCATCTGTTCAAGTAGCGCCACATCCCCATCGCCTGCACGCCCGGTGTACAGCGGGTGGATGCCCAGCGCATAACTATCCCCATGCTGGTGCGCCAGCAGGCGCACGGTGTCCCAGTTGCTGCGCTCCACGGCCGGAATCACACAATGGCCCACCCCTTGCGCGATTGCTTCGCGGCGCACTGCGCTGCGGTCGGCATCGAACTCGGGCGCATCCAGGTGGCAGTGGGTGTCAATCCAGGCAGTCATGCGCCGATGATGCCCGATGCGGTGTACCCCACACAGGGGCGGTAGCCCTGCGTGTGCATTTGCGGGCAAACCGTGCTACCGTCATTTGCGTGCGCCGGTACTTGGCGCCAATGAACCTGCGAATGATCTTCCGGGGCCGTCCCAAGACCCTCCGCAGGCTCCCAGAGCAAAGGTGACAGGATGCCCCGGCCCGCCCTCTACAGCAGCTCACGCCCCGCCCGCAGCCGTGCCCCCAATCCGGCGGTCGCACCCGCAGCGCCTGCGACCGCTGCCCTGCCCTCAGCCGATGCACCGCCCTCGCCGCAGGAGGCGGCCCAGGCCACGGCGGCCGCCCCACACTCTGCGGCCGTCCGGCGACAGCTTTGGGCCCTGTGGACCATCGTGGTGCTGTTGGCAGCCCTGCTGGTAGCCAGCGCCTGGCACAACAGCCGCAGCACCACCCGCAAGATCACCCAGGACGACATCGACGCTGCCGTGCTGCGCACGCTGGAGACCACGACGCCGCCTTCGGCCGCCGCACGCGCCGTGGAGAGCATCGCCCCCTCCATCGTGCGCGTGGTGGGCTATGGCCGCAGCAAGAACGGCAAGGAAGAAGTCGAGCGCGGCATCGGTACGGGCGTGGTCATCGTGGACAAGGGTGTCATCCTGACCAACCTGCATGTGGTGGCGGGCGCCGACCGCATCGGCATCACCTTCCACGATGGGCTGGAAACCACCGCCAGCATCACCGGTGCCCAGCCCGAGAACGACCTGGCCGTGCTGCAGGCGCACAAGGTGCCCGACGACCTGGAGGCCGCCACCCTGCGCTCCACCCAGAACCTGCGCCCTGGCGACCACGTGGTGGCCGTGGGCTTCCCGTTTGGCATCGGCCCCTCTGCATCGGCAGGTGTCGTGTCGGGGCTGCAGCGCGAATTCACTTCGCCCGAGGGCAAACGCCAGCTCAGCAACCTGATCCAGTTCGACGCCGCTGCCAACCCCGGCAATTCAGGCGGCCCGCTGGTCACGCTGGATGGCGAAGTGGTGGGCATCGTCACCGCCATCCTCAACCCCACGCCTGCGCGCACCTTCATCGGCATCGGGTTTGCGGTGCCTATCGAGAACGCGGCCTCGGCCGTTGGCATGCCCCCCTTCTGACCCTGACCCTCCACAAGGAGCACCATGGAAACCACCCCCTCCCCCGCCGCCATGAACAACGCCGCCACCGCCACCCTGATGGAGCAGGTGCTCTACGAAGTCAAACGCGTGGTGGTGGGCCAGGACCGCTTTCTGGAACGCGTCATGGTAGCCATCCTCGCCCAGGGCCACCTGCTGGTCGAAGGCGTGCCGGGCCTGGCCAAGACGCTCACCGTGAAGACGCTGGCCAGCACCATCCAGGGCAGCTTCAAGCGGATCCAGTTCACGCCCGACCTGGTGCCCGCCGACCTGGTGGGCACGCGTCTGTACAACCAGAGAACGGGCGAGTTCAGCACCACGCTGGGCCCCGTGTTCACCCACCTGCTGCTGGCCGACGAAATCAACCGCGCACCCGCCAAGGTGCAGAGCGCGCTGCTGGAAGTGATGCAGGAACGCCAGGTCACGATTGCGGGCGAAACCCACAAAGTGCCCGAGCCCTTTTTGGTGATGGCCACGCAGAACCCCATCGAGACCGAGGGCACCTACGCCCTGCCCGAGGCGCAGGTGGACCGCTTCATGATGAAGGTACTCATCGACTACCCGACAGAGGAAGAAGAATTTGTGATCGCCCAGCGCGCGCTGGACAAGCCCGTGCAGGTGCTGCCCGTGGCCACCACCGCGCAGCTGGCCGCGCTGCAGGCCGAATGCCGCACGGTGTATGTGGACCCCTCCCTGCTGCAGCATGCGGTGAAGCTGGTGGCCGCCACGCGTGCGCCCGCCAGGCACGGCCTCAAGGACCTGGCAGGCTTCATTGCCTGCGGCGCCAGCCCCCGCGCCACCATTGCCCTGGCCGAGGGCGCCCAGGCCCTGGCCATGCTGCGCGGGCGCAACTATGTGCTACCCGAAGACATGACCGACCTGACCGCCGATGTGCTGCGCCACCGCATTGCGCTGTCGTACGAGGCACTGTCCGAAGGGCTGGATGCCGACGCGCTCATCCAGCGCATCATGGCCAAGATTCCAGCGCCTGCACGGCCTTTGCACCACGAGCAAAAAGTGGCCTGAGCCTGAACCATGAGCAAAAAGCCGCCCGACACCCCTTCCGCCACGGTCCATACGCTCCCGACCCTGCCCGGGCAGGCCGACCGGCTGCTGCGCGAGCTGGAGTGGAAGGTCATCCGCCGCCTGGATGGGCTGCTGCAGGGCGACTACCGCACCCTGATGCGGGGCAGCGGGCTGGACCTGGCCGACCTGCGCGAATACCAGCCGCATGACGACGTGCGCCACATCGACTGGAACGTGACCGCCCGCCTTAACCAGCCCCATGTGCGCGTGTTCACCGAAGACCGCGAGATGACCGCCTGGTTCCTGCTGGACCTGAGCCCCTCCATCAGCTTTGGCCCCGAGGGGCGCGCCAAACGCGACATCCTCACCGGCTTTGTGGCCGTACTCTCGCGCCTGCTCACCCGCCACGGCAACCGCGTGGGCGCCATGCTGTACGGCGGCGCCAGCCACCAGGCCGAACGCGCGGTGGACGCCGTGCTGCCACCCCGCAGCAGCCGCGCCCATGTGCTGCACCTGGTGCACCGCCTGCTGGCCCCCACCCCGCCCGCCACATCCCAGCCCAAGGGCGGCGGTGCAGCCACCGAGCTGCACCGGCTGCTGCAAACTGGACTGTCCAACCTGCGCCGCCGCGCCACGGTGTTTGTGGTGTCCGACTTCATCAGCGCTCCGGGCTGGGAAAAGCCCCTGGCGCAACTGGCCCAGCGCCATGACGTGGTGGCTGTGCGCCTGCTCGACCCGCTGGAGCTGGAGCTGCCCGACCTGGGCCAGATCACCCTGCGCGACGCAGAAAGCGGCGAGCAGCTGCAGGTGGACACCCACGATGCCGCCTTCCGCCGCCGCTTTGCACAGCTGGCGGCCGAGCGCGAGGCGACACTGCGCGACGGCCTGGCGCGCGCCGGGGCCGACACGCTGGAGCTGTGCACCGACGACGACCTGGTGGACGCCCTGCTGCGCTTCATGGACCTGCGCCAGCGCCGCGTGCGGGCGCCCCGCGCAACGGCAGCCTCCACCGCGCCCCACCCCCACTACGCCACCTGAGGACCCGCACCATGGTTTTTCTCTGGCCCACCCTGCTCTGGCTGCTGCTGGTTGCGCCCCTGCTGGTGCTGCTGTACTGGTGGCTGCTGCACCGGCGCAAGAAGACCGCGCTGAGCTATTCCAGCCTATCGCTGGTGCGCGAGGCCCTGGGCCCCGGCCAGCGCCTGCGGCGCCACATCCCGCCCGCACTCTTTCTGCTGGCCCTCATTGCGCTGCTGCTGGCCGCCGCGCGGCCCCTGGCGGTGATCACCCTGCCCTCACAAGACCAGACCATCATGCTGGCCATGGACGTGTCGGGCAGCATGCGCGCGGCCGACGTGGAGCCCGACCGCATCACCGCTGCGCAAAACGCCGCCAAGGCCTTCATCGCCGAGCTGCCGCGCCATGTGCGCGTGGGCATCGTGGCCTTTGCGGGTAGCGCCCAACTGGCGCAGCTGCCCACCCAAAGCCGTGAAGACCTGGTCAAGGCCATCGACAGCTTCCAGCTGCAGCGTGGCACGGCCACGGGCAACGGCATCATGCTGTCGCTGGCCACCATCTTCCCCGACGCGGGTATCGACATCGCCGCGCTGGGCGGCCGCCAGGCCATGCGCCCCAAGCCCATCGACGAAATCGGAAAGCAGGACCCGGCCAAACCCTTCACCCCCGTGGCACCGGGCTCGTACAACTCGGCCGCCATCATCATGCTGACCGACGGCCAGCGCACCACGGGCGTGGACCCGCTCGAAGCCGCCAAATGGGCGGCCGACCGGGGCGTGCGCGTGTACACCGTGGGCGTGGGCACGGTGCAAGGTGAGACCATTGGATTTGAAGGCTGGTCCATGCGCGTACGGCTGGACGAAGAGACGCTGAAAGCCGTGGCCGCGCGCACCAACGCCGAATATTTCCATGCCGCCACGGCAGCCGACCTCAAGAAGGTCTACCAGACCCTCAGCTCACGCCTGACGGTGGAGAAGCGCGAAACCGAAATTTCTGCCCTGTTCGCCCTCGCGGGCGCCGTGCTGGCACTGCTGGCCGCTGCACTGTCGGTGTGGTGGTACGGGCGGGTGATGTAGCCCCCCCCAAAGACCCGCCGGGCGCAGGCACAGGGCCCCTGCCTCGGCACTTCCATCCGTCGGCCCTGGTTTTCGCACGAAGGAGATCAATCCATGCGTTCCCTGATCCGCACCACGGCCCTCGCGGCCCTGCTGGCCACCGCCGCAGGCATGGCGCTGGCCCACAACTGCCCCAACGAGATGAAGGCCATCGACGCCAAGCTGGCCACCAACCCCAGCCTGTCGGCCGACAGCGCGGCCAAGGTCAAACAGCTGCGCGCCGATGGCGAAACCCACCACAAGGCGGGCAAACACGACGATTCAATGAAGGCGCTGGCCGAGGCCAAGAAGATCCTCGGGATCTGAACCCGCCCCCTCCTCTATCCAGCGGGGGGCGATCAGGCGCGTGGCGCCTGCAGCTTTCCTTCGGCAATCCGCACCACGCGACCGCAGCGCGCGGCCAGGGATTCGTCGTGCGTCACCATCACAAAAGCCGTGCCGTGGTCGCGCGCGAGCTGGAGCATCAGCTCGAACACGCCATCGGCCGTGCCCCGGTCCAGGTTGCCGGTGGGCTCATCGGCCAGCACGCAGGCAGGCCGCGTGACCAGTGCGCGCGCAATGGCCACACGCTGGCGCTCGCCGCCCGACAGCTCGGCCGGGCGGTGGTGCACCCGCGCCTTCAGGCCCACGGCCGCCAGCACCTGCTCGGCCGCCTGGTGGGCCTGCTCAGAGGGCATGCGACGGATGCGCAGCGGCATGGCCACGTTGTCCAGCGCGCTGAACTCGGGCAGCAGGTGGTGAAACTGGTAGATAAAGCCCAGGTGCTGGTTGCGCAGCTGGCCCTGCTCCTGGGGCGACAGCGCCGACAGCTCGGCCCCCTTGAGCCGCACCGACCCGGCCGTGGGCGCGTCCAGCCCGCCCAGCAGGTGCAGCAAGGTGCTCTTGCCCGAACCTGAGGCGCCAACAATGGCCAGGGTTTCGCCCGCATGCACCTGCAGATCCACGCCTTGCAGCACGGTCACATCCAGGCGGCCTTCGGTAAAGCGCTTGGTCAGGCCCTTCGCCTCCAGTACCACCGCGCCATTTGTTAAACCATTTTGACCTCTACCGCCTGATGGTATTGGGTTGATAGCTACATTATTCATAGCGAAGTGCTTCGGCAGGGTTCACGCGGCTGGCGCGCCAGCTCGGGTACAAGGTGGCTACAAAGGCCAGCACGAGCGAGATCAAGCCGATGGGCACGATGTCGCTGCTTTGTGGTTCGCTGGGCATCTTGCTGATGAGGTAGATGTCCTTGGGCAAGAAGCTCGCGTTCAAGGCCTTTTCGATGGCCGGCACGATCACGTCGATGTTGAACGCGATGCCCAGGCCCAGCAGCAGGCCCACGGCCGTTCCGATCACGCCCACCATGGCGCCTTGCACCACGAAAATGCCCATGATGCTTTTCGGGCTGGCGCCCAGCGTACGCAGGATGGCGATGTCGGCGCGCTTGTCGGTCACCGTCATCACCAGCGTGGACACCAGGTTGAACGCCGCCACAGCCACGATGAGTGTGAGGATGATGAACATCATGCGTTTTTCGAGCTGCACGGCGGCAAACCAGGTGCGGTTCTGCTGCGTCCAGTCGCGGATCAGCAGCATGCCGCTCAGGCTGCCCGCCAGTTGCTGCGCCACCTCGCGCGCCTGGTGCAGGTCCTTGAGCTTGAGACGCACGCCCGTGGGGCCTTCCAGGCGGAAGATGCGCTGCGCGTCCTCATGGTGCAACAGCACCAGGGCCGAGTCGTATTCGTAGTGGCCCGAGTCAAACGTGCCCGCCACCGTCATCTGCTTGAGGCGCGGCACCACGCCAGCCGGGGTGACCTGGCCTGCGGGCGCGATCACCGTGACCACGTCGCCTGCACGCACGCCCAGGGCGCGGGCCAGCTCGCCGCCCAGCACCACGCGGAACTCGCCGGGTACCAGCAGGTTCAGCGTTTTCTCGTTGGTGGCGGCAAGGTCGGTCACGGCACCTTCCAGCGCCGGGTCAATGCCGCGCACCAGCGCACCCTTCATGTCCTCGCCACGCGCCAGCAGGGCCTGCGCAGCCACAAAGGGCGCGGCACCCACCACGTTGGGGTTCTGTTTGGCCTCGGCCAGCGTGCGCGCCGGGTCGGGCAGCGCAGCGCCCTGGGGGGCAAAGATCTCGATGTGCGAGACCACGCTGAGCATGCGGTCGCGCACTTCCTTCTGAAAGCCGTTCATCACGCTGAGCACGATGATCAGCGCCGCCACCCCGAGCGCAATGCCCAGCATGGACACGCCCGAGATGAACGAGATAAAGCCATTGCGCCGCGTGGCGCGGCCAGCGCGCGTGTAGCGCCAGCCCAGGGCCAGTTCGTAGGGGATTTTCATGGATTGGGAAAAAAGGGCCTGCACCATGCACGGATGGCAAGCGCCAGGCGAAGGCGGATTGTGGCATCCCGGACAATAGCGGGATGTCGGACACCACCCATTTGCTCATTCCCTGCGCCGCGAGCGCCTCCGAGGGATGCCAGCAAGCCCAACAGGGCCTCGCCCTGCCCCACCTGGACCGGCTCCTCGCCCGGCTCAGCCCCCACCCCACCCTGAGCGACGACGGCGAAGAAACCAGCTTCACCCCCCCGCACGAACGCGCCCTGGCCAGCGCCCTGGGCCTGCCTGCCGAAGACGGCCACATCCCCTGGGCCGCCTGGCACCGCCACCAGCAGGGGCTTTCAACGGGCGAAGAAGCCTGGGCCTTTGTCACCCCCTGCCAGTGGCAGGTCAGCACCGACCACGTCACGCTGCGCGACCCGGAGCAACTGGGCCTGGATGAAGCCGCATCGCGCGCGCTACTGTCCATCGTGGCGCCCTGGTTTGCCGAAGACGGCATCACCCTGCACTACGACCAGCCCACGCGCTGGCTCGCCAGCGGCCCGTTGTTTGCCAACCTGGCCACCGCCTCGCTGGAAAGGGTGCTGCTGCGCGACGTGCGCGCCTGGATGCCCGACGCCAAACAGGCCCGCACCCTGCACCGACTGCACAGCGAGATGCAGATGCTGCTCTACACCCACACCTTCAACGACGAGCGCGGGGCGCGCGGGCTACCGGTGGTCAACTCTTTCTGGGTGCATGGCGCGGGCGCGCTGCCCCAGCCGGTGCCCGCCCTTTCTGTCCCCCCCGCCATGCCCACCCCGCTGCGCGACGCCGCGCTGCGCGAAGATTGGCGCGCCTGGGCCCAGGCCTGGGCCGCGTTGGACGCGGGCCCTGTGGCCGACCTGCTGCGCCGGGCCGAGACAGGCGCCCCTGTGATGCTCACGCTGTGCGGCGAGCGCAATGCGCGGGCTTTTCACAGCGCGCCCCGCTCGCTGGCCCAGCGTTTTCAAAGCTTTTTTCGGCCTCTGCGCGCGACAGATCTACTCCACAAGCTATGAAAATAGTAGCAAGAGACATCCCCCCCCGCGCTGCCTGGGCGCTGGAGCAGGCCGGTGTGCACCCGCTGCTGGCCCGTCTGTACGCCGCGCGCGGCGTGCGCGCCCATGAGGAGCTGGACGACGGCCTGGGCCGCCTGCTGCCCCCTTCGGGGTTGAAAGGCATCGACGACGCTGCCCGCCTGCTGGCCGATGCCATGGCCCAGCACAAGCGCCTGGTCATCGTGGCCGACTATGACTGCGACGGCGCCACCGCCTGCGCCGTGGGCGTGCGCGGCCTGCGCCTGCTGGGCGCCCAGAACGTGGACTACCTGGTGCCCGACCGCGTGACGGACGGCTACGGCCTCACCCCGCCCATCGCCCGGCGCGTGGCCGAGCGCGGTGCTGACGTGCTGATCACTGTGGACAACGGCATCGCCAGCGTGGAGGGCGTGGCCGAGGCCAAGGCCCTGGGCCTGCAAGTGCTCGTCACCGACCACCACCTGCCCGGCCCGGCGCTGCCTGCGGCCGATGCCATCGTCAACCCCAACCAGCCCGGCTGCACGTTCGAGAGCAAGTCCATGGCCGGGGTGGGCGTGATGTTTTACGTGCTGCTGGCGCTGCGCGCCGAGCTGCGGGCGCGCGGAGTCTTTGACGCATCGAGCGCCGCCGGGCCGCCCCAAGGCGCGAGCGCCCCAGGCACCGGCCCGACCGGGGCCCCTCCCCCGGCTGAGGGCAGCGAACCACACGCAGTGGGGAGCGTGGGGGCACACAAGCCCTTGCAGCCGAAGCTCGACCCGCTGCTCACCCTGGTCGCCCTGGGCACCGTGGCCGACGTGGTCAAGCTCGACGCCAACAACCGCCGTCTGGTGGCCCAGGGCCTCAAACGCATCCGCATGGGCCAGATGCCCGCAGGCATCGCCGCACTCTTCCACGCCGCAGGCCGCAAGGCGCCTGCCGCCACCACCTTCGACTTTGGTTTCGCTTTAGGCCCGCGCATCAACGCTGCCGGGCGCCTGGCCGACATGACGCTGGGCATCGAATGCCTGCTGACCGACGACGCAGGCCGCGCCGCAGAACTCGCCAGCACGCTCGACGGCATCAACCGCGAGCGCCGCGAAATCGAAGGCGGCATGCGCGAGCAGGCCATGCTGATGGCCGAGAGCCTGTTTGACGAGAGCGAGGAGCCCCCGCCCGCCATCAGCGTGTTCGACCCCGACTTCCACGAAGGCGTGGTCGGCATCGTGGCCAGCCGCATCAAGGACAAGCTGCACCGCCCCACCTTTGTGTTTGCCGCCAGCAGCGCGCCGGGCAAGGAGCACGAACTCAAAGGCTCGGGCCGCTCCATCCCCGGCTTTCACCTGCGCGACGCACTCGACCTGGTGGCCAAGCGCCATCCGGGCGTGTTGCTGAAGTTCGGCGGTCACGCCATGGCGGCGGGCTGCACGGTGGCCGAAGAAGCGTTCGACGTGTTCGAGCAGGCCTTTGCCCAGGTCGCGCAGGAATGGCTGGACGCCGCCACCCTCACCCGCAAGATCGAGACCGACGGCCCCCTAGCGCCCGAGTACTGCCGTGCCGACATGGTGGACACCCTGCACCGCGAGGTCTGGGGCCAGGGTTTTGCGCCCCCCACCTTCAGCGAAGAAGTGCAGGTGCTGAGCCAGCGCCTGGTGGGCGAGGCCAAGAACCACCTGTCGCTCAAGCTCATGCACCAGGGCAATCCCGTGGACGCCATCTGGTTCGGCCACACCGAGCAACTGCCCGCGCGCGTGTTGCTGGCCTTCCGGCTCGATGTGAACGAGTGGAAGGGCGAGCGCAAAGTGCAGTTTTTGGTGGAAGGGGCGCAGCTGTAGGTCGGAGTCGCCGCCGAAATCAGGGGCCAAGCCGCCTGATTGCGACCTGTCGCAGATGCCTCCCCCGTCCGTTCGGGCTGAGCCAGTCGAAGCCAGGCACTTTGCACGAACAGCCCCTTCGACAGACTCAAGGCAAACGACCTGCCTCCGGCCGTCACTCATCAAGCCAAATTGGCCTCTAGCGCTTGATAGTCAATCGCAAGCAGCTACGCTTTCAGTAGCAAAAGCAGATGCTTACTCAAACACCCTCACCCCTGCGGCGACAAAAACTGAATAGGCCGCAACGGCAACCGCCGCCGTGCCTGATCCGTCAGCTTGCCGTAGTGCTCCACCCACAGGTCAAACAAGGTATCGAGCCCAATCAGCGTGATGCGCCGCTTCTCCTGCGTGCGCGCCTCAGTGGCAGCATCCTTGGTAAAGCCGCCCGTGCACACGAACAGCCCCACATCACTATCGCCCAGCAGCGCCATGAACGAGCGCAAGCCATCCACACTGACAGCCTCCTTTTGCCGCTTCACCTGCACCTTGATGCGCGGCGGGCGGGTGCCCAGCACATCCGGCTGGGCCAGGATGTCAATGCCCCCATCTTTACCGGGTGGAGACACCCAGCTCACGTAATAGCCCATGGCCCGCAACAGGTCGGCCACCAGCTCCTGAAACTCGTAGGGCGGCATATTGCGCAGGTACTGCGCAATCTCGGCCCATGCGTGCTCCTCGGCCTCTTCAAACGTAATGCTCACGGCCTTGGCGGTGTTGTCTTGGGCCAATGGGTCAGGGTCAGGCGCGGTGCTGGGCGATGGGGCCGCATCTGCATCGGGCTGCGCAGCCTTCCACTCGGCATACAACTTACAGGCGCGGCGGTAAAAAGCCTCCGGGTCCACCAGCTCGGCATAGGCCTTGCGGCCCTCATCGGTAATCGTCCAGATCCCTTTTTCCTTGACCAACCAACCGGCCTTCACGCAGTCCACAGTGGCAAACCGCACGATTTTGTCAAAGCGCCGCCCGCCAGAGTCGTAAGAGTCTGCCTCGTAGGGTGTCAACGTCACGCGCTCTGCCAGTGCAGCCAAGGCCGCACTGGCCTGCAAGCCTTCGGGTGCGGCCATCAAAAGCTTGAACAGCTCGCGCAACAGTTCGCCGGTGCGGCGGCGGGTGATTTCAGCCATTCATTGCCTCCGTTTAACTCGTGTTCGTCTCACACCAACAGCGTCACCACCAGCTCCTCACCCAGCATGTCGATGACTTTCACCGCCACGGTGCTGCCTGCGAGCGGTGCGGGCAGCTCGTAGCGGCCTGCCACCAAGTCTTGCTTGCGCTCGGGCACATCGGCCAGGGCCACGTTGAACACCTGGCCGTTGTACACGGGGTCAATCAGGATGCAGTCCACCACCGCCCGCCAGTCGGTAATCTGCGCACGGAACACGCCTTGCTCCAGGTTCAGGCGCTGCATGATGGTGGGCGACACCACGTCCTGCACCTCCACCACCAGTTGATCGCCCTCGCGCCGGGCGCTGGCCTGCACCGCCAAGGGTTCGTGTTTGATGATGCCGCCCAGCTTGCGGTCGGTGCGCAGCTCCACCACGTGCAGCTTATTCACTGGGCGGTTGCGGTTGTAGGCGTCCACCCAGGCGCGGGCGTCCAGCTGCCAGCCCAGGCACACCACCATCACATCGCGCTCTTCGCTGGGGCGGGTTTTCAGCTCGTCGCGCACGGCATCCAGGTCCAGCGGGGTCAAGGGGTGGTTAAAGGGCACGATCTTGACCAGCCGCCCACCCTGCGTACCGTCAAAAAACGCATCGGTGCGCGTGCGCGCCACGCCCAGGTGCTGGCAGGCCAGCTCCACCGCCTCGTTGTGCTGGATCTGCAGGTCGTAGTCGTTGACGCGATAGGTCGCAAAGCCAAGCTGGCTGGGGCGCTGCGGGGTGTTGCCGCCCTCTACCAAGTCACCTTGTTGGGGCGCGGTGGCGGTAGCGGCCTGGGCGCGCATCAGCTCCTGAATGCGTTTGGCGGTGGTCTGGATTGCGCCTTTGTTGATGTCGCAGCCGATCCAGCGGCGGCCTAGGCGCTGGGCTGCCACAACGGTGGTGCCAGAGCCTACAAAACAGTCGAGGATCAGATCGCCCGCCGTCGAAGAAACGGTGATCAAACGATCTAGGAGCGTGTCAGGCTTTTGCGTGGGGTATCCAGAACGATCCAGCGCTTGGGAATTCACGGGGGCAATGTCTTCCCAAATATTCTGAAGCGGGATTCCAGGCATTTCGTCCAAATAGCGCTTATAGCGGGGAACACCACCAGGCTTAGGCTGCACGATTCTGCCGGCAGCGATCAACTCTTCCGCCCGAGACTTACTGAATCTCCAATGCTTGGACACGCCAAGGATTTCGTAAAACGGGTTGCCCTTCTCCGCTCCGCCTGGGCCAGTGATATCGAAAAGTTGATAGCGACGACCATCCTCCTCAACTTGGCTGTACTTCTTCAGGTACTCCTCTTCGTACGGGACGTATTGAGTATTGAAAGTGAATTGATCGCTTTTCGTGGCGACAAGGATGACGTCATTGATGCTTCCAAAAGACTTGTTGCCTTGTGCGGTGTTGCTATGCGCGCTTGTCCGCTTCCAAATTACTTCACTCACGAAGTTCTCGGAACCAAAGACCTCTTCGACAAGACAGCGCAAATGGTGGTGTTTTCGCCAATCGCAGTGCAGATATAGCGTGCCATCGTCCGCCAGTAACTCCCGCAACATCAACAACCGCTCATACATGAACTGCAGGTAGTTGTCGTTCGCCCAAATATCGCTGTACTGCACCTGCTCGCCCAGCGTGTAGTCCTCGCCATCAATCTTGACCGTGCCTTTGGCGCCGCGCAGTTGCACCTTGCGCACATAGTCGGCGCCGCTGTCAAACGGCGGGTCGATGTAGATGAGCTTGACCTTGCCGCGAAAGCCGTTGGCCAGCAGGTGGGCCAGCACGTCTTTGTTGTCGCCGTGGTAGAGCAGGCCGCCCTGGGGCAGGTCTTGGGGCCAGTCGCTCCAGTCGGCGCCGTGCAAGGCGGCGGGCTGGCCGCTGGTGGCGTCAAACCGCTCAATGGCCTGCGCCGGGTAGGCGCGCACGCGGGCCAAGGGCTTTTTGCCCACCCAGGTGAGCATGGGGCGGCCCTTGGCCTTGGTGATGGTGACGTCTTTGGGCTTTTGGGTGTTCTCGGTCATGGCGGTGTGTATTCGGGGGGTGCGGGGGCAGGCGCGCAGCGATCAGGTGTGGGGCGTAGCGGTGGCTGTTTCGGTATCGGCGGCAGTGTTCAAGCGCCGCGAATGAAGTCGCGCACCTGTGCGTAGCCCTCGGGCTTCAGGTCGCTGCCGTCGGCAAACATGACGTGGTAGGCCAGCTTGTCGGGGTTCAGGCCCTCCCACTGCTTCAGGGCCACGGCTTTTTTGCCTTCCAGCGTTTGCGCGGCTTCGCCCCGGCCCAGGCGGGCCATGTCGGCGGTGATGTCGGGGCTGAAGCCGTCGCGCTTGATTTCGACCACCAGGTGTTTGCCATCGGCGCGGCGCAGTACAAAGTCGGGGGTGTAGCGGTGCCAGCGGCCATCGTCGCCCAGGTATTCGGCGTACAGGTCGGTCTTGGCAGGGTCGGTGATGCCGCCGGTAAACCACACCCCTTCGATTTGGTGCTCCCCAGGCTGCAGCTGGGCCAGCGCCCATTTCAAAAAGTCGGCCTCGGGCTGGGAGTCAAAGTTGTAGCCCTCGTAGTGAAAGCTGCGCGCCAGTGCGTGGGTGGCGTCTGCCGTGTCTGTGGCGCTGAGGTAGAGCTTGTCTTTGTCTTTGGCAAAGCTGATGCGGGCGGTGTACACGCTGTGGCCGCCGCGCTCTGTGCGGTCAAAGCCGTCGGCCTTCACCAAGGCAATGGCCACGTCGATTTCTTCAAAATGGGCTTCGTACTGCGCACGCTGCGCCTCTATCTGCAGGCCCAGCGCGTCGAGGTGGTAGTTGGGCACGTCGCCACCCGCGCCGTAGGCTTGGCGCAGGGCGGCCAGCACTTCGGCGGTGGGCAGGTGGTAGTTGGCGGCCAGCTCGGCGGCGGCGGTGTAGGCGTCCAGCTCGGGCGGCGGGGCGGGCAGCTGGTCGCCACCGCCATCGACCTTTTGCAGCGCGGTGTTGCCCGATGCGGTTTGCACGGGCGTCAAGGTTTCTACCGTGATGCCTGCGGGGGCGGCCACATGGGTGGGCACGGTGAAGTGCAGCGGCGCGGTGCTGGCGGGGTCGCCCACCTTGCGGCGGTAGCGCAGCACACGCTTTTTGATGAGCAGCGGCGGCAGGTGCGGCCGGTGCAGCACGATTTCGCGCTCCACCCGCTCGGCCTGCTGGGCGCCCAGGTCTTTGAGCGATGTGCCGTAGGTTTCGGCCAGTTGGGATTCGAGCGTTTTTTTGTTGCTGTCGGTCAGGTACACGCGGGCGGGCATGGTGTTGCCCGGCACCTGGCGCAGGCAGCGGGTGGCGGCTTGCAGCACAAAGTTGTTGCTGTTGGCCAGCTTGCGCACCAAGGCGGTGGCAAATAGGCTGGGGCAGTTCCAGCCCTCGGTGCCCATGTTGACCAACAGCAGCACGCGCTCGGGGGCCTCGGGGTTGCGGGCCACGGCCTCAAACTGGCGGCGCGTGGCTTCGCTGCTTTTGCCGTCCACCGCCAAGATGGTGTCGGTACCAATGCCGCGCAGGGCCAGGGCCGACTCCACCGCACCGCGCAGTTCGTCGCGGGTTTCGATGTTGGGAAAGTACAGGGCCAGGCGGGCGGGTGCGCCGGGGTTGCCACCCACAGGCGGCAGGCGCACAGCCCAGTAATCGCGCACAAAGTCCTCAATCACGTTGGCTACCAGGGTGTCTGCCTCGCCGTCGCCCAGGTCAAACACCTTGATGTTGTTGGCCAGCTCTTTCAACACACCGTCGCGAATGCCTTCGCCCAACCCGTACCACACCACCACGTCGCGCAGGGGCTGGCGTTCAAAATACGGCGTGCCGGTGGCGTTGATGACGACGACGAGGTTGGTCTCGGCGGCCAAGTAGTCGATGGTGCGGCGCACTTTTTTGATGCCGTCGTCCTTAAACACCAGCTCGCCGGTTTCCTTGTCCTTCTCCCACTTGCCCAGCAGTTTTTGGCCATAGGTGTGGTGAGCTTCGTCCGAGAACACGGCCAGGTGCGGCAAGGAGGCCACGGCCTGCAGGCGCAGGTTGGCCAGCTCGGTTTGCTCTTCCACCTTGGTGCCTGCAAACAAAAGCGCTTGCTGTGCATTGGCGCGTACGTTGGGCTTTTGGATGCGGATTTTTTCGGTGTTGGTGACGATGACGTTGAACGTGCTGCCCCAGACGATGGGGATTTGCTTGTCGCCGTCGCGCGTGAAGGTGAGCTTGAGGCTGGCCGCAAAGGGCTTGTGCATGCGAGGCGGCAGCAACTTGTCGTAAGGCACGTCGGCCAGTTCGCGCAGCGCGCTCAAGATGGTTTTGCCGGGCGCGAAGATGAGCGCGTTTTGCACAAACGGGCCTTCGGGGTATTCCATGGCCATGGCAAATTCGGTGGCCACGATGGAGCCCATCAGAATGGTTTTGCCCGCACCCATGGCCAGCGCGAGGATGTAGCTGGCGTAGTCCAGCGTCAGAGATTCGCGCAGGCTCTCCAGGTGGTTGTCGCGCACAAACTGGTTGTCTTCACGCACCCGCTGGATCAAGGCGTTGTAGTTGTACTTGGCTTCCTTGAACAGCTTTTCGTTGACGCCCATGGCGTCGAGCCGGTCGGGCAGGTCTTCAAACAGTTGCTCATACAGCTCGGGCACCTTGGGGGTGCCCAGCACCAGGCGCAGGTACCAGTAGGTTTCCAGGGCGCGCAGTTGGGCGCGGCGCAGGTAGCGCAGTTGGCCGGATTCACCCTCTTCCAGCGCGAACTCCAGAATCTCGCGGATGGCGGGGAATTCGTCGCACGGGTAGTTGGCGGTGCGCCATGCGTCTACGCGCTGTGAGAGCGCTTGGTACAGATACGTCATTGGCTTGGTGTTTCTACGGAACTCATGATTTTCACCGCTGGCCCAGCAAGGGCGAACGGCCGATTTTTTCTTGTGAACTCGCCAGCTTCGGCGGCGCTGAAAACCCCTCAAACGCCGCCCCCGCCTGCCAGTCCCCCACCGCATACACCCCCGCATCGCGCAGGCCCTGCACGCCTTCGGCCCAGGCCATGAGCATGCGTTTGCCGATGTCTTCAAACCCAGGGTGCTGGGCCATGGCCTGGCGCACCTGGGGCGCCACATCGGCCACGGCGTCGCTGATGGCTTGCACCATGTATTGCTGCTCTTTGGGCTGGATGCCAAAGGTGGCAGCGATGAACTTTTGCAGGTTTTTGCCGGGCGCCCAGGTGCGTTTGCCCATGAAGTCGATGGCGGGCGGGTTGTGCTGAAAGCCTGCGTACACGCTGGTGGTGAGCATGTCGTAGGCGGGTGACAGGTGGGCGTTGGCCCGGCTGGTGTAGAGCAGGGCCAGGTTTTTGGCGTGGCAGTCGGCGTTGCGCAGGGCATACGTCAGCAGCAAGGTGGTGGCCAGCTGGCGGAAGGTGGCCAGCCGCTGTGCGCCGGGCACGTGGTCGCGCACGGCTTTGGCGATGCGCTCCCAGGTGGTGTCGTATTTGGCGGCGGGGCGCAGGCCCAGCAGGCTGCAAAAGTCTTCCATGCCCCACAGGGGCTGGCCGTGTTCGTCCACATCAAAGCGGTGCACCACCAGGGCCTGGCCGTCGTCCGACACTTCGGTTTGGGCGGCGGGCATGACCCGGCGGGCGACCTGCATGCACAGGTGTTCGTTGAGCGCGACAAAGGGCAGTTGGGCACTGGAGCCTTTGATGATGTGGCGGCGGGTGGTGAGGCTGGCTTTTGGGTGGGGCCCGAGGGCGGGTTCGGGCTGGCGCAGGGCTTCGACAAGCTCAGCCTGAACGGTTGGGGAAGTTGTCTGGGCGTCCAGAAACTTGGGCACCACACCCGATACACCGCTGGTGGCGTGCTGGTGCACCAGCGCGGCAAAGGCAGCTTCGGAGTTGTCGCCCTTGAGCAGCTCGGCCACTTCGATGGGCTGGGCAGGTTCATTGAGCTGCGCGCCGGGCGCAGCTACCTGCAGGCGACCCACCATGTTGCGGCCGATGACGGACAGCAGTGCGATGGGGCTGGCACCAATGTGCGGGCCAAACTGTTCTTGCAGCACCTGTAGCAGGTAGCCCTCGGGCAGGTTCATTTGCAACACGGGCGGGAGCTGGTCGTCCCACACGTAGCTTTCCAGCCGCACAGGCATGGTGAGGGAGACAAAGTCGTCTGCCGCCACGTGCGGGTGGTAGGTGAGCACGCTTTTGAAGTCACCGGATTGTTCGAGCGTGGCCACTTCGCGGCCCAGCACGTAGACGGACAACTGCATTACCGGCTCCCCGTTTTGTTGAATGTGCCGGGGGCATCGGCTGCGCTGGCCGCGCGGGGGGCTGGGGTCTGCGCGCGTTCGCGGCGCAGTTCGTCCAGGTTGCCCGCCTGACCTTGCACGACGATGTCTAGCTCGGCCCCCAGCACGGCGAGCACGGCCAGCAGCTTGCGAGAGCCAAATTCGGCCGACCTGCCGCGCTCAAAGCGGGACAGGGATTCAGCCGTGACGCCAGCCTGCGCCGCTACCTCGCCCTGCTTAAGGCCTAGCAACTTGCGACGTGTGGCGACGGCTTCACCGAGTTCTTGGAGGGTTTGCAATTGATATTTGCGTCAAAATTTTTTTAATACTACACATTTTTGATGCAAAAATCAAAAATTGAACCAAGCAGGCTATAGCCACTAGCCAGAGCGCTTGGTTGGGAGTCAAAACAGACTTCATCTTTGTTGAACCGACCCTTAGCCAGAGCCGTTCGCACCGTTTACAGATCCGCGTGACTGGCTCACCGCCCTTCCCCAATTACAGAAACCTGATGGGGCATTTTTCGGGATCGCGCCGCGCGAGGCGGATGTTGACCAAGGGAATTGGAGAGATCCTTGCGTAGTACACCGAAACAAAAAGGCAGCCAAAGCTGCCTTGCTGTCCAACCGGTCGGCTGGCCGATCATCCAAATAGCCGCCTGCGCTTGATAGTCATACGCTGGCAGCTATCGATTTAGAAACTCTCCCAATCGTCATCGCCTCCCTGCGCCGCAGCCTTGCTGGCAGGTGCAGGGACGGGGGCTTTGGCGGCGGGCAGGCGTGCAGGCGCTGGCGTTGGTGCTTTGGCTGCTGCCGACGCCACACGAGGAGCACCGGCCGCAGCTTTGGCCGCGACGGGCCGGGGCGCAGGTGCTGCCCGGGGCGCCGCCACCGGGGCCCGCGCCGCCACCGCACCCACGTTGAACACCGACACCACCTCTGCCAGCCGCTGTGCCTGGTCGCGCATCGACGCGGCGGCCGCCGTCGATTCCTCCACCAGCGCTGCGTTCTGCTGCGTCATCTGGTCCAGGTGCGTCACCGCCTGGTTGACCTGGGCGATGCCGTCGCGCTGCTCGGTCGATGATGCCGTGATCTCTCCGATCAGGTCGCTCACGCGCTGCACGCTGGCAACGATCTCTTTCATGCTTTGACCGGCCTGCGCTACCTGGGCCGAGCCCGATTCCACGTTTTGCACGCTGGCGCTGATCAGGTTTTTGATCTCTTTGGCCGCCTCGGCGCTGCGCTGGGCCAGGCTGCGCACTTCGCTGGCCACCACCGCAAAGCCACGGCCTTGTTCGCCCGCACGGGCGGCTTCCACCGCTGCGTTCAGCGCCAGGATGTTGGTTTGGAACGCAATGCCGTCGATGGTGCCGATGATGTCGCTGATCTTTTTGCTGCTGTCGGTGATCTGCTGCATGCTGCTGACCACCTGCCCCACCACTTCGCCGCCCCGGGTTGCAGCCTGGGCGGCGGTGCCTGCGAGCTGGTTGGCCTGGCGCGCCGTGTCGGCCGACTGGCTCACCGTGGCCGTGAGCTGTTCCATGCTGGCTGCAGTTTCTTCCAGGTTCGAGGCCGTCTGCTCGGTGCGCGCCGACAGGTCGTGATTGCCGTTGGCTATCTCAATGGACGCCGTGGACACCGAGTCCACCCCGTGGCGCACCTCGCTCACCACCGTGCGCAGCCGCGCCGACATGACCGACAGCGAGCGCAGCATGTGGCCGAATTCGTCCTTGCGGGTGGATTGCAGATCCCGCGTCAGGTCACCGGCTGCAATGGCGTCGATGGTCTCGACCGCCTGGCCGAGCGGTACGGTGATGGAGTGCACCAGCTTCCAGGCCAGGAACAGGCCCACCGCCATAAGGATCAACGAAGTAACCGCGCCCCAGACCGCGTACTCCACTCGCCGTGCCGTGGCGTCAGCCCGGATCACGTCGCGACGCTTTTCCAACGTGGAAACAAAGTCGTCCTGCGCCTTGAGGTACTTGGTGACCAGGGGGGCAAACTCGTCGTCCGCATATCGCTGGGTAGCCACGGCGTCTCCTGCGCCCTTCAGCTCCCAGGTCTTGGCGGTGGCGGCCAGCACGGCCTTGCGCGCATCCAGCACCTTGTCGAGCGCGGCTTTTTCTTCGGGCGCGGTGGCAGACGCAACGATCTTCTCCTGCACCTTGTTGATGTTGCCGATGATTTCCTTGACCTTGGCGCCGTATTGCTCGGCCAGCACCGAGTCGGTGGTCACCGCGCCGCCCATGACCATGGTGACGGCGGTTTCGGTGGCGCCACGCCAGCGCACGGCCGACGAGATGCGGGCTTCGATCTCGACCACGGCATCGATGGCCGAAGACATGGATGTGTTTGCACGGTTCTGCGCAAAGCCCGAGAGCAGCATCATGCCGATCATCAGACCCAGGAAGGCGCCCCAGAGCTTGCGGGAGACGCGGATATTGTCGAATTGCATGGTTGGTAGTTCCTCGTGGACCGGTGATGTCTCTCTCATGTTCTGCGCATGCCGCAAAGGAAACATTCGATTACATCAATGACAGGCCATAGCCTACGCCAGCCCGGCACGCTGCTGGGCCCGCACCCCACCGGGAAATACCCGCATCCAGAAATCGCCAGAAATGCGCGAACGAAAAAGCCGCGAACACCAGGCCCTGCGCCCCCGCCGGGCAGCGCCACGCAAAGAGGCCACCCAAGGGAGCAGAAATTTGAAGAAAAATGGCCTCGTCCGCGCTACCCCATTGCCTTGATAGCTATCAATTCAGGAGTAACTGCGCGACAAGGGCTGGGCCGTGTCAGAAGCTCTCCCATTCGTCGTCATTGCCACCTGCTGCTGCACGGGGGGTCGGTGCGGGGGAGGACGCAGCAGAGGGCGCGGGTGCAACCTTGGGGGCGGCAGGCGCCTTGCCCGCCAGCCGGGCGGTCACCGGAGCCTTGGCGGTGGCTGCGGATGCAGGTTTGCTACCGATGCCGCCCACCCGCGCTGCCGCAGGAGCGGGCCGGTGCGCAGGCGCTGGTGCCGCCCGGGGCGCCGCTGCCGGGGCCCGCGCCGCCACCGCGCCCACGTTGAACACCGACACCACCTCTGCCAGCCGCTGTGCCTGGTCGCGCATCGACGCGGCGGCCGCCGTCGATTCCTCCACCAGCGCTGCGTTCTGCTGGGTCATCTGATCGAGGTGCGTCACCGCCTGGTTGACCTGGGCGATGCCGTCGCGCTGCTCGGTCGACGATGCCGTGATCTCTCCGATCAGGTCGCTCACGCGCTGCACGCTGGCAACGATCTCTTCCATGCTTTGACCGGCCTGCGCTACCTGGGCCGAGCCCGATTCCACGTTTTGCACGCTGGCGCTGATCAGGTTTTTGATCTCTTTGGCCGCCTCGGCGCTGCGCTGGGCCAGGCTGCGCACTTCGCTGGCCACCACCGCAAAGCCTCGGCCTTGTTCGCCCGCACGGGCGGCTTCCACCGCTGCGTTCAGCGCCAGGATGTTGGTTTGGAACGCAATGCCGTCGATGGTGCCGATGATGTCGCTGATCTTTTTGCTGCTGTCGGTGATCTGCTGCATGCTGCTGACCACCTGGCCCACCACTTCGCCGCCCCGGGCTGCAGCCTGGGCGGCCGTGCCTGCGAGCTGGTTGGCCTGGCGCGCCGTGTCGGCCGACTGGCTCACCGTGGCCGTGAGCTGTTCCATGCTGGCTGCAGTTTCTTCCAGGTTCGAGGCCGTCTGCTCGGTGCGCGCCGACAGGTCGTGGTTGCCGTTGGCGATCTCCACCGACGCCGACGACACCGAGTTCACCCCTGTTCGAACTTCACCCACCACCGCACGCAACCGCGCCGACATGGCCGATAGGGCCCGCGTAAGCACACCCAACTCGTCCTTGCGGTCGTCATGGATGTCCTGCGTGAGGTCGCCCGCTGAGATGGATTGGGCCAACGCAACAGCCCGCTCCAGCGGGCGCATGATGGAGCGCACAAGCCCGGTCGCCAACAGCATGCCTATCACGACCAAAAAAGCGGCAGGAATCAGTTCCACTATCACCAATTTGTCGCGCGTTGCGTGCGACACTTGTAACGCAGCTGCGCGCAGGCGCTCTTGCACAACCACAAATTTGTCGATCGACTCCAGGTAGGCCACGATCTTGGGGCGGTATACGTTGGCCAAGTAAGCCTGTTTGGCGGCAACATCTCCGGCATCGATGAGCTCCTTGAGCTTGTCGGTCTGGCCCCGCACATCGGCCCGCGCGGCCGCCACAGCGGCCAGAGCGGTCTTTTCATCGGCCGAAGTGGCGGACTTGTTGATCTTTTCTTGAATCGGGGTGATGCGCGCCGTGAGCGCAGCCACCCGGGTGTCAAAGTCGGCCTTGAGCGCCTGGTCGCTGGTCACAAAACTGGCCATCGACATCGTGACCGCCACCTCGGCCAGTCCGCGCCAGTTGACAGCCGTGACGATAGCGGAGTCATACTGATCTATGGCCGCTTCGGTGTCATTCATCACCCGCTCTATATAAATCTGAGTCCCAACGAATTCCACCAGCAACAGTACCGGCAAACAGAGGATCACGCCCCACAACTTGTGCGCCACTCGCAGATCGTTCAATTTCATAGGTGTCCCTTCATATATGCCAAGAATTGGCGGGCTGCCGTCAGCGTATCCTAACGAGGCCTGCGCAACACTGATGGAGCTTGAATAGTTTTTTCGATCCTGTTGACCGTGCTGGCAGTGTTGCGGAGTTGAGCAAGCGGCGTATCGGTACAAGCCCTAAAATGTGCCCGGTGACCCCCATACTCAATGCCGACCTGCACTGCCACTCTGTCGTCTCCGACGGAACCCTGACCCCCGAAGACCTGGCCGCGCGGGCCAAAGCCAACGGTGTCGAGCTGTGGGCGTTGACGGACCACGACGAAGTTGGCGGCCAGCACCGCGCCGCCGTTGCCGCCCATGCGCAGGGCATGGCCTACCTCACCGGCACCGAAATTTCGGTCACCTTTGCCGACACCACCGTGCACATCGTCGGCCTGGGTTTCGACCCCGACGACGCCCAGCTGGCCCAGGGCCTGGCCGCCACCCGTGGCGGGCGCAGTGAACGCGCCCAGGACATGGCGGCACAGCTGGCGCAGGTGGGCATCCACGGTGCCTACGAAGGCGCGTTGCAGTTTGTGGGCAACCCTGACCTGATCTCGCGCACGCACTTCGCGCGTTTCCTGGTGGAAAGTGGCGTGTGCAAAGACACCTCCGAGGTATTCCGCAAGTACCTCATCGAAGGCAAACCCGGCTATGTGCCCCACCGCTGGGCCAGCCTGGGCGATGCGGTGCGCTGGATCACCGAGGCGGGTGGCATGGCAGTGATTGCCCACCCGGCACGCTACAAGTTCACGGCCAACGAGGAGTACGCGCTGTTCTCCGAGTTCAAGCAGCACGGCGGGCGCGGCGTGGAGGTGGTGACCGGCAGCCACAGCGCCGCCGAATACGTGACCTACGCCGCCATGGCGCAGGAATTCGACCTGGCCGCCTCGCGCGGCAGCGACTTCCACAGCCCCGACGAATCCCACACCGACCTGGGCACGCTGCCCCTGCTGCCGGGCCAGCTCACCCCCGTGTGGGAGCTGCTGGCCCACCGTATCCAGCTGCCTCCAGTCTGAACAGCCTCACCCCACGCCCATGGCCCAGTATTTCGAAGTCCACCCCGACAACCCGCAGCCACGCCTGCTCAAGCAAGGCGCGGTGCTGCTGCAAAAGGGCGGCATCCTGGCCGTGCCCACCGACTCCAGCTACGCGCTGGTCTGCCACCTGGACGACAAGGACGCCGTGGACCGCCTGCGCCGCATCCGCCAGGTGGACGAGAAGCACCACCTCACCCTGTTGTGCCGTGATCTGTCAGAGCTGGCCAACTACGCGCGGGTGGACAACCGCCAGTACCGCCTGCTCAAGCTGGGCACGCCCGGGCCCTACACCTTCATCCTCGAAGCCACCAAGGAAGTGCCGCGCCGCGTGAGCCACCCCTCGCGCAAGACCATCGGCCTGCGTGTGCCCGACCGCAAGGGCCTGCAACTGCTGCTGGAGCTGCACGGCGCGCCCCTGCTGGCCACCACGCTGATCCCGGCAGGCGAAACAGAGCCACTGAACGACCCGCAGGAAATCCGCGCGCGGTATGAAAAGCTGCTGGACGCCATCGTGGATGCAGGCGCCTGCCCGCTGGAGCCCACCACGGTGGTGGACCTGACCCCCATGGGCGCCGGTGGCGACCCCGAGGTGGTGCGCGAAGGGCGCGGCAGCCTGCAGGCGCTGGGGTTGTAAAACGGACCTCCGGTGGCCCGCCCGTGCCCAGTCGGAGCGATCTTGAGGATCAGCCAAAGCGCTTGTCAAAAAGCGTATCTCCATCGTTCATGTTGCAGCGCCCACATCTGGCGCTGCGCAAGGCCAGCGCCACCGTGGAGCTGACTTTGCCAGGCCACTGGTGGCGTCCCCCTGAGGGGGAAGCGGCGCAGCCGCTCAGGGGGCTACAACTTGAACGCGCCCACGGCCTGCTCCAGATCGCGCGCCTGAGCGGTCAATGAGGATGCGGTGGCCACGGCGCTCTGCACCAGCGCCGCCGTGTCCTGGGTCGTGCCGTCCATGTGGGCCACGGCCTGGTTCACGTGGGTGATGGCCTCGCTCTGCTCGCGCAGGGCCACGGAGATTTCGCCCAGCAAGGCGCTCACCTGACCCACGGCGCCAACGATTTCTTCCATGGTCTTGCCGGCCTGGCCCACCTGGCCCGCGCCGCTTTCGACCTGCTCGACGGATGCGCTGATCAGCGCCTTGATCTCGCGCGCGGCCACCGCGCTGCGCTGGGCCAGGTTGCGCACCTCGCTGGCCACCACGGCAAAACCCCGGCCCTGCTCACCCGCGCGCGCGGCCTCCACAGCGGCGTTCAGCGCCAGGATGTTGGTCTGGAAGGCGATGCCCTCGATGACCTGGATGATGTCCACGATCTTGCGCGAGCTGCCGCTAATGGCCTGCATGGTCTGCACCACCTCGCCCACCACGGTGCCGCCCTGCTCGGCAATGGCCGAGGCCTTGACGGCCAGGCCGCTGGCCGAATGGGCGCGCTCGGCGTTCTGGCGCACGGTGGCCGTGAGCTGCTCCATGCTGGCGGCCGTCTGGGTGAGGGATGACACCTGGTCTTCGGCGCGGCGCGAGAGATCGGTGTTGCCGTGGTCGATGTCGGCGGCCGAGGCGCTGATCGCGTCGGCGTCCTGCTTGATGCGCGAGACCAGATCGGTCAGCGTGTCTTCCATGGTGCCCAGCGCGCCCAGCAGGCGGCCAAAGTCGCCCTGCAGCTCGGAGCTGAACTCCTGGCTCAGGTCGCCCGAGGCCACGGTTTCGGCGATCAGGATGGCCTGGTTCAGCGGCGCCACAATGCCCGCGCGCAGGCTGACCACAGCCAGCAGCGCCAGCACGAACACCACCACGCTGCAGCCAATGGCCCAGGCCCGCACGCTGCCCAGGTGGGCCTGCGCGGCCTGCACCTGCTGTGCGCCCACCGCACCGCCCTGCAGGGCCTGCTGCGCCCCGCCAATGCCCGACAGCACCATGGCCATCAACAGCAGCACCACCAGGCCAATGCCACCAAACGCCAGCGTCAGGCGTGTTCCGATCTTCAGATGGTTCAACATGCGCGTCGTCTCTCTAGAACTGTTGTAGTGATTTTTGAGGGGCACACCCGGCGTGGGCCCGCAACCTGCAATGATCGCCCAGCCGGGCATGCCTCCCGCGTACGTACAACCCACAATCGCCCAACCCGCCGCCTGCGGGACCGCGGGGCAGCAGGCGGTCTGAGACAATCCCCCGGGTGGACACATCCAATCTCATCCAAACCGTTCTGATCTACGCCCTGCCGGTGCTGTTTGCCATCACCGTGCACGAGGCAGCCCATGGCTACGCGGCGCGCCACTTTGGCGACAACACCGCGTTCATGATGGGGCGCATCACACTCAACCCCCTCAAGCACATCGACCCGGTGGGCACCATCCTGATGCCGCTGCTGCTGTACTTTGCGACTTCGGGGGCGTTCCTGTTCGGCTACGCCAAGCCGGTGCCGGTCAACTTCGGCAACCTGCGCAAGCCCAAGCAGCACATGGTCTGGGTGGCGCTGGCGGGGCCGGCATCCAACTTCGTCCAGGCCATCGGCTGGGCCGTGCTGCTGGTGGCGCTGGTGGGCTCTGGCGTGGAAGAGCGCTTCTTCATCGAGATGGCCCGCGCGGGTGTGATGGTCAACCTGGTGATGTGGGCCTTCAACCTGTTTCCGCTGCCCCCACTCGACGGCGGGCGCATCCTGGTGGGGCTGTTGCCCTGGAAGCAGGCGCACATGGTGTCGCGCATCGAGCCCTGGGGCTTTTTCATCGTGATGGGCCTGGTGATTGCAGGCGTGGTGGGCGCCCTCTGGCTGCGCCCGCTGATGGCGCTGGGCTACAGCGCCATCAACCTGCTGCTCACGCCACTCACTGCCCTGCTGCGCTGAACGTCCTTTTTCCTTCTCTTTTCCAGCTGATTTTGTTCCCATGAACACCACGCGTTTTCTCACCGGCATCACCACCACGGGCACGCCCCACCTGGGCAACTTTGTGGGTTCGATCCGCCCCTCCGTGGCGGCCAGCCTGCAGCCTGGCGTGCAAAGCTTCTACTTCCTGGCCGACTACCACGCCCTCATCAAGTGCGAGGACCCGGTGCGCATCCAGCGCTCCACGCTGGAGATCGCGGCCAGCTGGCTGGCGGCGGGCCTGGACCCCGAGAAGGTCACTTTCTACCGCCAGTCCGACATCCCCGAGATCCCCGAGCTGACCTGGCTGCTGACCTGCGTGACGGGCAAGGGCGTGCTCAACCGCGCCCACGCCTACAAGGCCAGCGTGGACAAGAACACGGCCGCCGGGCGCGAGCAGGACGACGGCGTGACGGCGGGCCTGTTCATGTACCCCGTGCTCATGGGCGCCGACATCCTGATGTTCAAGGCGCACAAGGTGCCCGTGGGCCGCGACCAGATCCAGCACATCGAGATGGCGCGCGACATGGCGGCCAGCTTCAACCACCTGTATGGCGAGCACTTTGTGCTGCCCGAGGCGGCGATTGACGACCATGTGGCCACGCTGCCCGGCCTGGACGGGCGCAAGATGAGCAAGAGCTACGACAACACCATCCCGCTGTTCAGCTCGCGCGAGCAGCTCAAGAAACTGATCGGCTCCATCCTGACCGACTCGCGCGCGCCCGGCCAGGCCAAGGAGGTCGAGGGTTCGGCACTGTTCCAGATCTACCAGGCCTTTGCCACTGCCGACGAAACCAATGCGCTGCGCAAGGCCTACGCCGACGGCATCGCCTGGGGCGATGCCAAGCAGGTGCTGTTTGAGCGCGTGGACCAGGTGATTGCGCCCATGCGTGCCAAGTACGAAGACCTGATGAACAACCCCGCCCGCATCGAAACCACGCTGCTGGCCGGTGCCGAGCGCGCCCGCGCGTTGGCCACGCCGTTCATCCGCGAACTGCGCTCGGCCGTGGGCCTGCGCAGCCTGGCGCAGGCCAGCACCACCGCCAAGCCAGCGAAGGCCGCCAAGGCCGCTTTGCCCACGTTCAAGCAGTACCGCGAGGCCGACGGCAAGTTCTACTTCAAGCTGGTGGACGCCGATGGCCGCCTGCTGCTGCAAAGCACGGGTTTTGACGCGCCCAAGGACGCAGGCCAGGCCATCGCCCGCCTGCAGCGCGAAGGGCTGGGCGCGCTGGCGGGGCAGCGGTCGCCTGTGGATGGCGTGGCAGATGCCGATGTGGCAGCAGCACTGGCTGCGCTGGCCGCGCATGCAGAGGCTGCAGCCTGAGCATCTGGCACACATGAATGCTATCTATTTGATAGCTTAAAACGCTTGATGGTCGCACGCAGAGGGCCTAAAAAGCCCATAAAACTGGTCTCAATCCATGCGGTAACGCAGGCTGGTCCACAGCGTGGGGCGCACGGTGCCATGCAGCGGTGTCTGCAGCGTGCCCGCCCACGCCCAGCGGCGGTCCGCCGATTCGCGAAACAGTACGAGGTTGAAGCTCCAGCCCGCGCCCTGGGGTTGGGTGTTGGCCTCGTCGGCGAACCGCGAGCCCCGGTAGACCAGCGACGCCAGCGTCAGGTCGCGCGCGCCATGCCGCCAGACATTGGCCAGCACCCCTGTGTGCTGCGGCACGCCCGGCAGCAGCTTGCCCGCGTGTTGTGCGCCGGTGTTGCGCGACTGGGCCCAGGTGTAGCTGCCCAGCACGCTCCAATGCGGGGTCAGCACCCTGTTCAGCGCGGCGCCCGCCTGGTGCAGGCGGCCCTGGCTGAAGTAGGGGTTGCCGTTGTAGGCATCGATCACCACCTGCCCGGACGCACCCACGGGGGCCAGCACACCCGCCCGGTCTGACACCGAACTGCCCAGGTTGGGCACCAGCAGGCTGCCATCGGCAAACGTGGGGTTGGTGATGGACTGGCTGCTGAGCACGCCCCAGGCAAAGGTGCGCGCGTCGATCTCCCAATCCAGCTGCACGGCCCGTTTGCGCGCCAGGCTGCCCAGGCGCTGGTACTGGTGGTCGATGGCGATGGCCCCCACCGCCACAGGCGCCAGGGTGTGGGATGCGGGTGCGTGCATGCTTTCGATGTAGGCCGCGTGCAGCGCCCGGCCCGGCCCGATGCGGTAGGACAGCCCCGCCCGGGGCCGCAGCCGCCGGTTGTGGCCGCCCTCGGTGATGCTGGGCGCAAAAAAGTCTTCGTTGGTGATCTGGCTGAAGTAACGGCTCACGTACCGGGCATGCAAGCGCGGCCAGGCGGCCCCCGCCTCCCACGCCCAGGCGCCGTGCTGCCATTCGGAGGTGATCCAGGGCATGTCAAAACGTGCGGTGGTGGTGCCGTCCGACGCCTCCCAGGGCGCGCCAGGGTCGTACAGCCCGGAGCGTGCCTGGGCGCGGACGTTTTCCCACCCGGCGCTGAGCCGCTGCCCGGGCAGTTGCACCACATGCCGCAGCATCACGCCGTCCATGCCGTCCTGCACCCGCGAGTTCTGCGGGCCCCAGGCGTCGAAGTCGAGCACGCGGGTGTTGGTGCTGCGCACATGGTGGACCTTGAGCCAGGTCTGCGCGTCGGCCGACCAGCGCCAGGCCCCACCGGCATCGGTGCGCGTGGCGTGGGTGCGCGCCACGCCATCAAAGCGCGCAGGCCCCAGGTCCAGCCCGCCCGGGTAGCCCACACGGTCCCAGCCCTGGTCGTGCACCACAAACACACCCAGCTGGTCGGTGGGCCGCACGCCCCAGCCCAGCGTGGCCATGGGTGCTGTCATCCAGTACGAGCCCGACCCGCCCCGGGGCCACATGCGCAGCCCGGTGGCGCGGGCCAGCCAGGCCATGGGCACCACGCTGGCGTCCAACCCGCGCAAGGTCACCGCGCCCACCAGGGCCGAATGCACCGGGTTGTGTTCGGCGCTGGCGGTCCACACGGTTTCGTGGCCCTCGGTGGGCAACACGGGCACCTGCCGTTCGCCCAGGCCCAGCGCCAGCGGGTCGGCCAGGTAGCCCTGGTACAGCTCGGAATTGCGGCTGTAGTCGCTCTCGTGCCGATTGGCCATGAAGAAATGGCTGCCCGCCCAGAGCGGGTAGTACGACTGCTGCGCATAGGCGCGCGCCCAGTGCTCCAGCCCGAAGTCGCCCAGCGCCTTGCCCAGGTTGGCAGAGCCCTGGCTGTCGGACACCAGCGGGTTCAGCGACTTGAGGGCGGGCAGCCGCACCAGCGCCTGGCGCGCAGCGGCCATGGCGGCCTCGGGCTGGCCGCTGTCGTTGCGCAGGATGGCTTCGATCTGCCAAGGCAGCGGGTCGTTGGGATCGGCCAGGCGGGCGCGGTCCAGCGAATCCAGGGCCGCCGCCAGCTCGCCCAGCCGGTACTCGGCCACGGCCAGCCACACCTGGGCGCGGGCGTAGCGGGGCTCGATCACCAGCGCCTTGAGCAACTGGGTGCGCGCGCCCTCGGCATCGCCCCGCTGCAGCGCCAGCAGGCCCGCGCCGGCCAGGCTGGTGTAGTCGTCGCCCGCCAGTGCCAGGGCGGCGTCAAAGCCGGTGCGTGCGTCGGCCAGCCGCAGTGCCTCGGTGTCGGCCGTGGCCAGCTCGGCACGGTAGGCGGCGTGGTCGGGCGCCAGCGCCACGGCGCGCGCCAGGGTGGTGCGGGCGGCATGCAGGTCACCCCGCTCCTGCAGGGCCCGGCCCAGGCCCCACAGCGCGGCGGCCTGCTGCGCCGTACCTGCGGGTGCAGCGTCGGCCGCCTGGCGGTACAGGGCCAGGGCGGCGTCGCCCCGGCCCTCCAGGCGGTGCCAGTCGGCATCGGCCAGCAACAGCTCGGGCGCGGCGGGGGCGGCAGCGCGGGTGGTGTCCAGCCAGGCGCGGGCCTCGACGGGGCGGTCCAGAGCCATCAGCAGCTCAGCGCGGCGGGCGGCGATGCGCGGATCTTGTGTGCGCGGCCAGGCGGCGGCCAGGCGGGCCTGGGCGGCGTCCATCTGGCCATTTCGCAGGTCCAGGTCGGCCAGTACCAGGTGCACCACGGCGCCTGCGTCGCCCCGCGCTGCCATCTGTTGCAGTTGGGCCAGCGCAGCGCTCCATTGGCCTGCCTGCAGCGCTGCACGCAGATCGGCCAGCGCGGGCGGGATGTCGGGGCGCTGGAACTCGGCCCAGCGTGAGGTGTCCGTGGGGTAGGCCGCCACCCACTGCACGCGCTCGCGGGGGTTGACCAAGACGCGTTTGACCGGCGCCCGCCCCGGCTCCACAAAGCCCTGCTCGGCCGGGCCCAGCTGCACGCTGCCCTGGGCGTTGGACAGCTCCACCCGCCCCGAGAGCACGGTGAGCGTGGTGCGCCCGGCCGCATCCACCTCCACGTCCCAGTCGGTGCCGCGCACCACGGCCAGGGCGGCGGGGGTTTGCAGCTGCAGGGTGGCCGGGGTTTTCTTGGTGCGGGCCCACAGGCGCCCGGCGGCGAGCTCCAGAAGGGTGCGCTGGGGCTGCGACTCGCACAGCCGCACCTGGGCGCTGGCCGACATGCGGATCTGGGTGCGGTCGGCCAGCAGCAGGGCGGCGGACGACAGCGCCAGCGTGCGCATGTCGGCTCCGGCCCCGAGCTGCTGCGCCAGCGCGGCGGGCGACCAGGGCTCCACACCAGGCGCGCGGGTCTGGCCCTGGCCCGCCAGCGCCACGATCTGCGCTGCAGACGCGCCGGGCGCGGGCGCACCGCCTGCGCATTGGGCCCAGGCGGTGGCACTGCCCATCGCACCGAGCGCGAGGCCCAGACGGGTCCAACGGAAGAAGCGGCGATGGGATGGCATGGTGTGGCCTTTCATCGTGAGGTTCGGAGTCTTCTATTTATCGAGCGCACGGGCATCAAAAGACGGTGGCGTGGCCGGTGTCTGCGCGGCGGCATTGGCCAGGGCCAGCACCCGGGCGTGGAGCTGCTCGGCGTGCAGCGCCCACTGCGGCGCCTGGCGGTGCGCGCAGGCCTGCCATTGGGCGCAGCAGGCCAGAGCCGCAACCCACTCGGCGGCCTGCAGGTGGTGGTGCAGCGCCTGGCTGGTGGCCACCAGCGTGGCGTCGTCGCACGGGGTGTACACATCCAGCCCGGTGCTGCGCCCGGCCAGCACCACGGTGTCGAGCCAGAGCAGGTGCGCGTGCTCCGGGGCCCCGGCAGGCAGGGCCGCGCGCGTGGCGCCGGAGAGCAGGATGCCGGAGCCAAAGGCCTTGTTGGCCCCTTCGAGCCGCGCGGCGGTGTTCACCGCGTCACCCACGGCGGTGTAGGTGAAGCGTTCGTGCGAGCCCAGATGCCCCACCGCCGCCTCGCCCGTGTGCAGGCCGATGCGCAGCTGCACCTGCGCAAACGGTGTGCCCGCCCACTGCGCGCGCAAGGCCACCATCTCGGCCTGCATGGCCTGGGCGCAGGCCAGCGCCCGCACTGTGTGGGCAGGCTCGGGCAGGGGCGCATTCCAGAAGGCCATGACGGCATCGCCAATGAACTTGTCGAGCGTGCCGCCATGCTGGTGCACGGTGTGGGTCATGCGAGAGAAATAAGCGTTGAGGGCCTGGGCCACGGCCTCGGGCGGCAGGCGCTCGCTGGCGGCCGTGAAACCGGCCAGGTCGGAGAACAGCAGGGTCAGCACGCGGCGCTCGCCCTGCAGGGCTGGGGCCGCGCCTTCGGCCACCAACGCATCGACCACGGCGGGTGGCACATAGCGGGCAAAGTCGGCGCGCAGTTGCTCGCGGCGGCGGTGCTCGCGCCAATAGCTGTCAGCCGCCCCCACATTGAAATGCAGCGCCAGGCCTGCCAGTGTTGGCAGCGCGCTCCACCACAGGCCTGCCACCAGGGCCCACCACCCGCCCGCCACGGCCAGCAGCGCCAGCACGACGCTGAGCCACGCGGCCCGCGCCCCGCGCCAGCGGCGTGTGAGCGCCGCCACCACGCCTACCGCCAGCACGGCCTGCAAGAACGGCCCCAGGGGGTGTGCGGGCCGGATCCAGTCGCCCGCCAGCCCGTTGATCAGCGCCGTGGCATGCACCAGCACACCCGACTGGGTGCCCGCCCCCAGCACATGCAAGGGGGTGGCGAACTGGTCCACGCCGTCCAACGGCGTGTTCTGCCCCAGCAGCAGCAATCGGCCCTGGAGGGCGCCTGGGGCCAGCATGCGCGCGGGCTCCAGCGCCTGGGTGTAGTGGGCGTAGGGCAAAGGCAGCTCGGGCGCGTAGTAGCGCAGCAGCGCGCCCTCGGGGGGCGGGGTGACCACACGCCCTGCGGCCTGGGCCAGCACACGCCACAGCGCTGCATCGTGCCCCGGGGCGCGGCGCAGCACGCCATCGCCATCCGGCTCGACGGCCACACTTCCAAACCGGGCATCGGGGAACACGGAGGGCACGGTCTGCCGGTACTGCGCCACCTGCGAGCTGGGCACCACCACCTCGGCGGCAGCCAGCACCACGGGCAAACGCCCTTGCAGCGCCTGGGCCAGGACCGCGTCGTCCTCGGGCGTCTGGGGTGCGGCAAACAGCAGGTCGATGCCCAGCGCGGCGGCGCCTGCGGCCGATGCGGCGTCTACCAGTTGCGCATGCAGGCGGCGCGGCAGGGGCGGGCTCATGTTCAGCGCGGCCAGACTGGGCTCATCGAGCCCCACCACCAGCACGCCCACATCGGGCCGCACCGGGGCTGTGAGGCTGGCCAGCAGGTCGTATTCCAGCCGCTGCAGCGGGGCCCACACCGGCAGCGCCTGCAGCAGGACCAGCAGGCCCAGCGCCCACAGCACCCGCAGCGCCCAAGCGCGCCAGGCGTCTTGTGTGACCGGTGATTGCGTGCCTGCCATCCCGCCCCCTCTTTTGCTGGCGCCACACGATGCCGCCCAGCATGGTGAGCACACTGTAGTGCGTCCCCCGCCCCGTGCACAGCGGGGATACACGCAAACGTGCCAAGCGGGCGCTTTCTTGCACCCGGCCCTTAAACTGGGCGCCTGGACTGATCTGGAGAACCCTATGAAACTGCTGTTTGCCTCGGTCTCTGTGCTGGCCCTGCTGGCCGGTTGCAATGCCACCCAGCCCCACCACCCCTCCGGGCCCATGGCCTCGGGACGGGACCGCACCTTCAGCGTGCCGGTGTACGGCCCGGACACCTCCCAGGCCTACGCCACCGCCAGTCGCGAATGCCAGCGCCTGGCGCTGCACGCCAAGCTGCTGCGCAACGACGGCTCGCGCCTGGTGTTTGAGTGCGTGAGCGAACTGCCCGACAAACCTTGATGCCCCCTGCCTGCCTTGCACCCATCCGCCCCAGGGGCATCGGCGGGGCCCTGCTGGCCCTGGCCGCGCTGCTGGCGGGGTGCCAGCACGCACCTCGCCTGGAGCCCCCGGCGCCCCCCACCTGGGTCAACAGCCTGGGCATGGTGTTTGTGCAGGTGCCTGCGGGCCGGTTCTGGATGGGGGGCGTGCCCCCGGTGGAGATGCTGGCCCAGACCTACCCGCAGCTGGAGAAAAAGCGCTTCACCGACCTGATCGATGAAGCGCCCGGCCATGAAGTGCATGTCCGCCGCGCGCTCTACCTGGGCCAGCACGAGGTCACGGTGGGACAGTTCCAGCGGTTTATCGAAGCCTCGGGCTACCAGCCTGAGTCCGAAGCCGACGGCACGGGGGGCTATGGCTACAACCCCCAGTACGACCCGGCCACCACCCAGCGCGGCGACGCGTTCGAGGGCCGCTTGCCCCGGTACTCATGGCGCAACCCCGGGTTTGCGCAGGGCCCGAACCACCCGGTCGTCAACATCACCTGGAACGACGCCCAGGCCCTGGCCCACTGGCTGGGCCGCACCGAAGGCCACCGCTACCGACTGCCCACCGAGGCCGAGTGGGAATACGCCTGCCGCGCGGGCACCCGCACCCTCTACCCCCATGGCGACGATCCACAGGGCCTGGTGCGGGTGGCCAACACTTTTGACCAGGACGCCGCCCCCCTGTGGCCACGCTGGCGCCAGCATGCGCTGGCGGGCAGCGACGGCCATGCCTTTACCGCCCCCGTGGGCAGCTATGCCCCCAACGCTTTTGGCCTGCATGACATGCTGGGCAATGCATGGGAATGGGTGGCGGACTGGCACGACGACCATTACTACGCCACATCGCCAGGCACCGATCCACAGGGCCCGGCCGAGGGCGGTGTGCGCGTGCGCCGGGGCGGCTCGTGGCACACCTGGTCGTTCTACGCACGCTGCGGCTTTCGCAACTGGAACACGCCACAGACGCGGTATCCGCTGGTCGGCATGCGGCTGGTGCGCGAGATTGCCCCGTTGGCAGCACCCCGGCCGCCATCGCCCTGATGGTGCCCCTGCGTCTGCCACACACAACAAAGGGTTAACAAATGTCAAACCACCCGCACACCCGCACCAGGCCGCTAGGCCAGGCGCGGGATATCACGAATAATTCCCGGCTTCGATTTCGATGGGGGACACCATGCGCATAGCCGCTCTGGACGACGATGCGCTTCAGCTGGATCTGATCAAGCAGGCCACGGAGGCGATGGGCCATGTCTGCCACACACACCTGACAGGCGCCGAGTTGCTGCGCACGCTGCGCCGCGAAACCTTCGACCTGCTGATCGTGGACTGGCACCTGCCCGACACCACCGGGCCGGAGGTGGTGCGCTGGGTGCGCAAGAACGTGGCGGCGCAGCTGCCCATCCTGTTTGTGACCAACCGGCAGGAAGAACGCGACATCGTCGAAGGCCTGGCGAGCGGGGCCGACGACTTCATGGTCAAGCCCGTGCGCATCGGCGAACTCAATGCCCGCGTGGCCGCGCTGCTGCGTCGTGCCTACCCCGACAACGCAGCCAGCGTGCTGGAGTTTGGCCGCTACCGGTTTCTGCCCGAAACCCGCGCCATCGAAATGGACGGTGTGCCCGTGGAACTCAAGAACCGCGAATACGACCTCGCGCTGTTCCTGTTCCAGAACATGGGCCGGTTGCTGTCGCGTGACCACCTCAAGGAAATCGTCTGGGGCCAGGTGGCAGATGTCATGTCGCGCTCGCTGGACACCCACATCTCGCGCCTGCGCACCCTGCTGGACCTGCGCCCTGCCAATGGCTTCATTGTCACGGCGGTGTATGGCGTAGGCTACCGTTTTGAAGCTGTCGAAGCCCAGCGCAAGGACTGAACCAGGCATGAAAGAACCCCGCAGGCCCCGCCACAAGCGGCCCCGCCTGTTCCGGGCCACATGAAGGAGATATGACTTGACCCCCGCCATCCCGCACATCCGCTGGACCCCCTGCACTGCCGCTGCGCTGGCCCTGGTGGCCCTGGTGGCCCTCACAGGCCTTGCAGCCCGGGGAGCACAGGCCAGCCCGCCCGCCCCCCTGGGCGACGAGGTGGCCCACATCGTCAAGGAGGGGGACACCCTGGAAGGCCTGGCCCGGGACTACCTGGCCGCGCCCCGGCAATGGCAGCAGCTGCAGGCCCGCAACAAGGTGGCCGATCCACGGCGCCTGCAGCCGGGCTCGGTGATCTGGATCCCGGTGCGGCTGCAGCCCAGCGAGTCGGCCACGGTGCAATTTGTGCAGGGTGCCGTCACGGCACAGGCGAGGGCCGGTGATGCGCCTGCCCCTGTCAGCCCCGGTAGCAAGCTGGAGGAAGGCACGGCGCTGCAGGTGGGCCCGGAATCCTTTGTGACCGTCAAGCTCGCCGATGGCACCGTGGTCCGGGTACAGGCGCAGTCCGAGTTGCAGCTGCGGCAGCTGCGCCGCCGTGGCCGCGCGGGCAGCGTGCAGTCGGTGCTGGAGATGCACAAGGGTGGCGTGGAATCGACCGTGCCCCCCAGTACAGAGCCCCTGCGCCGGTTCGAGATCCGCACCCCGCTGGCCGTGACCAGCGTGCGAGGCACCCACTTCAGCGTGGCGATGGCGGAATCGGGCCAGACCACGGCCTCGGTGCTCAACGGCTCGGTGGCGGTGCAGTCCCGGCGCGACACCGACAGCCACCCTGCCGCATCCCTGACCGCCCCCACCGCCTTGCTGGCGCCGGGCCAGGGCCTGGCCGTGGCCACCGATGGCACCGTGGGCGCTGCCCGCCCCCTGCTGCCCCCGCCCGACACCTCGGGCATGCCCGCCATGCTGGGCGATGCCAGCCTGCTGGCCATTGACCTGCCCACCACACCGGGCGCAACACGCTACCTGGCCCAGGTGGCGCAGGACGAAGCACTCACCCAGGTGCTGCGCCATGGCAGCTTTGCCGATGGGCGCCTGCGCTGGAAAGCGCTCGAAGATGGCCGCTACTACCTGGCCGTGCGGGCCGTGGACGATGCCGGGATTGCAGGCCAGCCCGCCGTGCAGCCCTTCACCATCAAGACCCGGCCCGTGGCACCGCTGCACCAGTCCCCCGCGCCCGGCGCCGTGGTGCCCAGCGGCGCGGCCGAACTGCGCTGCACCGAGGTGCCTGGCGTGCGCTGGTACCGCGTGCAGGTGGCCGCCGATGCGAAGTTCACCAAGCCCCTGCGCGACGAACAGCGCCTGGACGAATGCCGCCTGCCCATTGGCGCCCTGCCCGTGGGCAACTACTTCTGGCGCATGGCCAGCGTTCAGCAGTTGCCGGGCGGCCAGGCCGACCAGGGCCCGTTTGCCCCGCCACAACCCTTCACCGTGGCAGAGCGCCCGGCCACGCTGTCGCTGCAGGCCTTGCAGGCCGACGACGGCGAACCCACGGTGCGCCTGCACTGGCCGGCCCAGCCGGGCCAGCGCTTCCGGCTGCAGCTGTCCACCGCCTCCGATACGGCTTTTGCCCAGCCCGCCCGGGACACCGTGCTGGACGCCCCCAGCTGGACCGGCAGCAACCTGCCCGCAGGCGAGTACCTGGTGCGCATCCAGGTGCTGGATCCCAGTGGCCTGGAAAGCGAGTTCTCGCGGCCCCGCAAGATCCGCGTGGGCACAGGCATCCGCACTGGCGCCGGGCTGCCGGTGTCCACCTCCAGCGGAGCGCCGGTGGGGCGCCCTTGAGCGCGCATTGCAGCCGCTATGCCCTGGCGGACACGGGCGGTACATGCCCCTTTGCAGCGCCCCGCCCGGGCGCTGAAAACGCCCCATGCTGAGCATTGCCCACAGCCGCCGCCGCAGGCGCCGCCTGGAATGGTCGGTGCTGGCCATTGTGCTGCTGGGGCTGGTGGCCTGGCTCAGCACGCCCGACAGCCTGGGCCGGGTGAACCACCTCGTGCAGGACGCCGGGCTGCGCCTGGTTTCCCGCGCCCCGCACCCAGACATCGTGCTCGTGGCCATCGACGACCCCAGCATTGCCGCCATTGGCCGCTGGCCCTGGCGCCGGGCCCTGCATGCCGAACTCATCACGCGGATCTCGGCGCAGAACCCGCATGTGATCGGCATGGACGTGTTGTTCAACGAAGCCGACCTGGACTACCCCGAAGACGACCTGCTGCTCACCGACGCCATCCGGCGCAGCGGGCGGGTGGTGCTGCCCGTACTGCGGCGCGGCTACGGCCCCACCGGCAACGCCACCGACTTGCCCTGGCCCGCATTTGCCCAGGCTGCCGCCGACCTGGGCCATGTGCATGTAGCCCCCGATGGCGACGGGGTAGTGCGCAGCCTGTACCTGCGCGAAGGCCCGGCCGCCGCGCCCTGGCACCACTTCAGCATGGCCCTGCAATGTGTGGCGCAGGCCCGTCAACCTGGCGCCGCCCCCTGCCCCCGCCCTGCAGCCCCCGCCGCTGATGCGGGCCCCTGGGAACGCACCGACCATGCCTTGATCGCCTACGCAGGCGGCCCCTCGCAATTCACCACCTACTCCTACATCGACGTGCTGCGCGGTGCAGTGCCCGCCGATGCCTTCCGGGGCAAATACGTACTGGTGGGCGCCGCCGCATCGGGGCTGGGCGATATGTTTGCCACCCCCGTCAGCCAGCAGTCGCGCCTGATGCCGGGGGTGGAGGTGGTGGCCCACGTGCTGGATGCACGCCTGTCGGGCGACCAGATTGCCCCCGCATCGCGAACACTCAATACGCTGTTCAATCTGGCCCCAGTCGCAGCCGCACTGCTTGTTCTGCTGCTGATGGGCCCCCTGGCTGCGCTGCTGACCAGCGCAGCGCTGGCCCTGGCCACGCTGCTGTTGAGCGTTGGCCTGCCCTGGTGGGCGGGCCTGCAGTTCGCACCGGCGGCTGCCCTGCTGGGGCTGGTGCTGGCCTACCCGCTGTGGAGCTGGCGGCGCCTGAGCGCTGCGGCGCATTTTCTGCGGCTGGAAATGGAGAACCTGCAGCGCCAGGGCCTGTCGATGCGGCTGCGCAGGCGCCCCGGGGACTCCGCCGACTTTCTGGAGCGGCGCATCAATGCAGTCGAGCGCGCGTCGCGCCAGTTGCGCGACCTGCACCATTTCGTGAGCGAGAGCCTGCAGCAGCTGCCATCGCCCAGCCTCGTCTGCGACCCCGAGGGCCAGATCCTGCTGGCCAACCAGGCGGCCCGCGAGCACCTGGGCGGCGGTGCAGAGGCCCCGCTGCAAGGCCAGTCGGTGGTCGATCTGCTGGCCGACCTGGTACATGCGGGCAGCCGCCAGCCGCTCATCACGCGGGAGCACTTACACCGTAGAACCCTGCCCGAACACAGCGAAGGCACCGATGCACAGGGCCGCAGCCTGCTGGTGCAATGCAAGCCTTTCACCGACCTGGCCAACGCAGGCTGGCTGCTCACGCTGGTGGACCTGACGGACATGCGCCGCGCCCTGCAACAGCGCGACCAGGCCATGAACTTCATCTCGCACGACATCCGCGCGCCCAACGCCTCCATCCTGACCCTGCTGGAGATGCAGCGCGCCTACCCCGACCGCATGGCGGGCGATGAACTGCTGCGGCGCATCGAGCGCTATGCACAGGCGTCCCTGGGCATGGCCGAAAGCTTCGTGCAGCTGGCCAGCGCGCAGGCACAGGAGTACCACATGGCGCCCCTGGACCTGGTCGCCCTGCTGGCGGAAACCACCGACGACCTCTGGGCCCTCGCCCGCGACCGGCAGGTGGACCTGCGTGTTACCGCAGCGCCCGAAGTAGCCCCGTGCAAGGGCGACCGCGCCCTGCTGCGCCGCGCCCTGGCCAATGTGATCAACAACGCCATCAAGTTCAGCCCGGAGGGCGGCGTGGTGGCGTGCGCCATCGCAGAACGCGGCCCGCACTGGGTGGTGTCGGTGCGCGACCAGGGCCCTGGCATTGCCCCCGCACTGCAGGACAGGCTGTTCACGCCCTACCAAAGGCTGCACGACCGCAGCCACCCTGCCGTGCAAGGCGTGGGCCTGGGCCTGGCGCTGGTGTCTACTGTGGTGCAGCGCCACAGCGGCAGCCTGGAGGTGGACAGCGACACAGGGCGAGGCGCCGAGTTCAGGCTGGTGCTGCCCCGCAGCGAGCACGGGCCAGAAGACAGCGACGGCTAAGCCACCCTGCCGCCTGCTGAAGCTGCCGCGCCTGCCGTGCCTGCGGTGGACGCAGATGCACGCAAATAATCCAGCACAGCCCGTCGATCGCCCTGGAACACGATGCGGCCCGCCCGCTGGCGTTGCTGGTAGGAATACATCGGGTCGTAGTATTCGCGCACCAGCAGGGCGATCCAGCCCCGGTGCAGCGCGGGGTCTGCGTGGTCCTTTTGCCGCGCCAGTGCCTCCAGCATGGTCGCGCGCAGTGCCCGGTGCCGGTCGCCGCCCAGGCGCTTTGCGAGCTTGTCCAGGCTTTCCAGCAAGCGGGCCGCAAACAGATCGGTGCCCACCACCTCGCCATGGGCGGCCACAAAGTCGGCGCATTGCTGCACCACATAGTCCTGCAGGATGCGTTCGACCCGGGCATCAAAGCCGTCGTCCAGGCACACGATGGGGGCCTGCTCCAGCCGCTGCCGCAGTGCCAGCGGCACGGAGCAACTGCCCACATGCCGCCCCTCGTCTTCGACCACAAACGCCCCATGCCCCTGATCGCGCTTTTTGAGCAGGTCGATGGCCAGCTGGTTCTCGAAATCAATCTGCGAAGGCTGGCCACTCACGCGCTGGCCAAAGCTGGAGCCCCGGTGGTTGGCAAACCCCTCCAGGTCCAGCCCCTGGGCCAGTTGCGCAATCACCTCTGTCTTGCCGGTACCGGTGAGGCCGCCCAGCACCACAAAACCGCACTGCGCCGAGGCCGCATCCAGGGTGTCGATGAGAAAACCGCGCAGGGCCTTGTAGCCGCCCTGGACGCGGGGGTAGTCGATGCCCGCTTCGGCATGCAGCCACTGCTGAACAATCTGGGACCGCAGGCCGCCCCGAAAGCAATACAGCACGCCTCCCGGATGGTCCTGCGCAAACTGTGCCCAGGCAGCGATGCGGGCCTGTTTGGTGGCACCTGACACCAGCTGGTGCCCCAAGGCGATCGCCGCGTCCTGCCCCTTGTGCTTGTAGCAGGTGCCCACCTGCTGGCGTTCGCCATCGTCCATCAGCGGACGGTTGACCACCCCGGGGAACGCGCCCTGCGCAAACTCCACCGGCGCACGCACATCCATCATGGGCACACCGTTCAGGAACAGGTGCCGGTAGTCCGACAAAGCGGCCAGCATCAGCGCAACACCACGGCCAGGGCGCGCCGCTCCGTCATCTGGCCAATAGGCGCCAGCGCCAGGCCCAGCCCGCTTGCCACCGCCAGAAACTCGCCCTCGTCTTCGGGGCTCACCGCCACCAAGAGCCCGCCGCTGGTCTGCGGGTCGCACAGCAGGTGCTTCTGCTCTTCGGTCAGCGGCGCAATCTTGGCGCCGTAGCTGTCGAAGTTGCGCAACGTCCCGCCGGGCACGCAGCCCTGGTCCATGTAGTGCTCCACCCCCGCCAGGCGTGGCACGGCGGCGTAGTCGATCTCGGCGCTCAGGCCGCTGCCATCGGCCATCTCGACCAGGTGCCCCAACAGCCCAAAGCCCGTCACGTCGGTCATCGCCCTCACCCCCGCGAGCCGGCCAAACCGGCTGCCGGGTTGGTTCAGCGTGCACATCAGGTCGCGCGCCACACCCACGTCCTGCGGGCGCAGCCGGGCTTTCTTCTCGGCCGTGGTCAGGATGCCAATGCCCAGGGGCTTGGTCAGGTACAGGCGGCAGCCCACCGTGGCGGTGTCGTTGCGCTTGAGGTGGCGCTTCTCCACCACCCCGGTCACGGCCAGGCCAAAAATGGGCTCCGGCGCATCGATGGAATGCCCGCCCGCCAGCGGAATGCCCGCCGCATCGCACACGGCCCGCCCGCCGCGCACCACCTCGCGTG
Source organism: Acidovorax sp. Q11 (assembly GCF_054950075.1). Taxonomy (NCBI): domain Bacteria; kingdom Pseudomonadati; phylum Pseudomonadota; class Betaproteobacteria; order Burkholderiales; family Comamonadaceae; genus Acidovorax; species Acidovorax sp. Q11. The sequence goes on from NZ_JBUDZG010000026.1 coordinate 59,758, forward strand.
CGACCTCGGGCGGCAGGACATTCACCGGCCAGCCCAGGATGGCAATCGCCATCAGCGGGTCCGCCCCCATGGCGTAGATGTCGCTGATGGCATTGGTGGCCGCGATGCGTCCGAAATCGAAGGGGTCGTCCACGATGGGCATGAAGAAGTCGGTGGTGGACACCACCCCGCGCTCGCCATCCAGCGCATACACGGCCGCATCGTCGCGCGAGGTGTTGCCCACCCACAGCCGGGGGTCCAGGTTCTGCGCCCCGCTTCCCGCCAGGATCACGTCCAGCACCTGGGGACTGATCTTGCAGCCGCAGCCTGCGCCATGGCTGTACTGGGTCAGGCGAATGGAAGGGTTCATGGGCAGTTCTGAGGACATACAGGGTTCTTTCCGGGCATCAGGCGCAAACCGCGCAGCCCTCCATTCTGGCGGTGAGGGCCCGGCGGCTCAACACGCCAGCCCCATTCCACATGCCCACGAGCAATCTGCTGAAGCTGCTGGGCGGTATACCAACAGGGACATAGTCTCTCCCTACCCGCCCCCCTAGAATTGCACCAGAGCGGTGCAATGGCGCTCCATGGCTGCCCCAGGCAATGGTCGTGCCTCGCTGACCCTTCGTCCTCCAACCCCACCATTTCGCCAGAACCACCCCTCATTCATGCTCAGTCTTGACCTTCGCTCCCTGACCATCATGGCGGGCCTGATCGGCATCGTGATGGGGCTGGTCTTGCTGGGCCTGCGACGCAGCTACCCGGCGTCGATCCGGGGCATGCGGCTGTGGGGCGCTGCGCCCCTGCTGTGCGCCAGCTCCACCCTGTTTTATGGACTCGACGGCGTGCTCCCGCCCACCCTCGTGGCTCTGACAGGCAACGCACTGCTGCTGGTGGGTGTCACGCTGTTTCTGCTGGGGAGCGAGCGGCTGTATGGCCTGCCATCGTCAGGGCGCCGCTGGGCTGCGGTGATCGCGTTGGTTTTGCTGGTCCTTGCCTTCTTCATGCATGGCTACCCCGACTACCGCATCCGCGTCCTGGTTTTCAGCGGCACCTTGGCAGCCATCGTGGCGGAACATGCACGCCTGCTGGGCCGCCATGGCAACCAGGGCTTCGCCCCTCGCTTCACGGCCATGGTGCTGTGGGGGCAAGCGGCAGTGCTGGTCTGCCGCGCCGTCTCCACCCTGTGGCTGGACCAGGCAGACACCCAGCGCTTCGCGCAGTCCTTCGTCCAGACCCTCTACATCGCCGCCCTCAGCTTCTCGGTGCTGCTGGTCAGCATCGGGGTCTTGCTCATGGCCGGCGAGCGTGTGCGGGCAGAGTTTGAGTACCTGGCCACCCATGACTCCCTGACGGGGGCACACAGCCGCCGGTCCGTGCTGGCGGCCTGTGCCGACGAACTGGCCCGCTGGAGCCGCTATGGAAAACCATTCTCACTGCTGATCCTGGACATCGACCACTTCAAGCGCGTCAACGACGCGCATGGGCACCTGGCGGGTGACCAGGTCCTTGCGCGCTTCGTGCGGCTTGCCGAATCGCACCTGCGATCGGCAGACCGGCTCGGGCGCTACGGGGGCGAGGAATTCATGGTGCTGCTGCGAGAAACCGACAGCGCAGCCGCCCAGGCCGTGGCCGAACGCATACGCGCAGCACTCGACGCCACCCCGGAGGCCGCAGGCCTGCCGCACTGCACCGTCAGCATCGGGGTGACCACGGCACCGCCGGGCGACAAATCGGTCGACGCCCTGATCGCACGCGCCGATGCCGCCCTCTACGAGGCCATGGCACAAGGCCGCAACCAGGTCCGGGTCGGCTGAAGAACGGTTGGAAAGAGAAAGCGTGGGCAAGGAGGCCCAGAAACCAGAAAGGGTTTGCTTCTATTTTCATAGCAGCAAACCCTTTGGATACTGGCGGAGAGGGTGGGATTCGAACCCACGGTAGTGTTGCCACTACGCCTGATTTCGAGTCAGGTACATTCGACCACTCTGCCACCTCTCCTGTGAGTCGAAGCTGCGATTATAGCAAGGTTTTCCGGCGCTCAGACAGGCGGCTCCCGCATGTTCCGTCGGCCTCAGCCGTGTCGGCGAACGATGTGCCCAGGCCCCAGGTCAGTGCAAGCTGTGGCACCCAGCATGGCGAGGTTGCGGTCCACCTCGTCGCGCAGCAGCCCGATGGCGTGCTGCACCCCGGCCTCCCCAGCCACAGCGGCCGCGTAGTTGAAAGGGCGCCCCACCAGCACCATGCGTGCGCCCAGCGCAATGGCCTTGAGCACGTCAGAGCCACGCCGGAAGCCCCCATCGATGAGCACCGGGAAGGCAGGCCCCACCGCCGCCACCACGGCCTCCAGCACGCGCATGGCGGACACGGCGCCGTCGAGCTGGCGACCGCCATGGTTGGACAGCACCACCCCGTCGGCCCCCAGGTTCCGGGCCTGCATTGCGTCTTCCACGCTGAGCAGCCCTTTGACGACCAACGGCCCCTTCCAGCGGCGACGGATGGCATCCAGATGGTTCCAGCTGAGGTGGTCGCGCGCGGAGAAGTCGCGCAGCACCGAAGACGACACGATGGGCGCGCCCCGCGTGGCGAACGAATTCTCGAAGTGCGGCATGCCATGGCGCAGCAGCGTGCGCAAAAAGGTGTCAGCCACCCAGCGTGGCCGCACTAGTCCACTGAATCATTGAAATTGGCGGTATCGGCGCTGCGGATCGTCGTGCTTCCACTTGATGGGCTTGGGGTCTTTGTTGTAGTGGCGGATATAGCGCATGAGCTTCTTGTCCAAGTCTTTTA
>NZ_JBUDZG010000027.1:0-62187 GCF_054950075.1 Acidovorax sp. Q11
AACCACCAGTTGCCGCAGTCAGCGCTCAAGAGCAAGACGCCAATGAAGGCCATGAAAGAGTGGCATCAGACGCACCCGCATCTTTTTCACAAGCGGCCATATGATCGTCCGGGATGTGACACCTATGAGTATTTGCGGGTGCCTTCCTACTGCCGGTACACCCCGCCAGAGCCCACCACGGCGATGTCCACATAGTTGGAGCCATGGTGGTTCTGCGCGCTGAACTGGTAGCCGAAGCCGCCCAGGTCCACGGTGCCCAGGCCTTCCATGGCCTGGACCAGGCTGGCCCGCGTGACGCCGGGCCCGGCGGCGCGCAGGCCCTCAATGAGCACGCGTGCGTCCATGTAGCCGGTGTAGCGGTCGTAGTCCACCGGTTTGTCGTAGCGTTTCATCGATGCTTGGAAGTCGCGCGTGAGCGCAATCGTGGGTTTGCTGGGCGAGGGGCCGGTGCGTGCCAAGGCCAGCCCGCGTGCATCGTCGCCCAATGCCTTGAGCACGGCGGTGCCTGCCCCGAGTGACAGGGTGTAGATGGGCACGCCCAGGTGGGCGCGGTTGGCACGCACATAGGCCACCACAGACGGGCCCGCTGCCACCAGTAGCACGGCCTGCGGCTTCAGCGCAGCAAGTGCCTTGGCAGCGTTGTTGGCGTCGTCACCCGAAGAGGCCAGTGCGTGGGACCCGGCCAGTGTCGCGCCCTCGGCGGCTATGGTTTTTTCGACCAAGGGCAGCAGCAGCTTGCCAAAGTCGTTGTTCTCGTAGGCCACGGCGATGCGCGAGGTCTGCACCGCCACGAGGTTGCGCACGATCTTCACAAGCTCATCGGCGTAGCTGGCGCGGGTGGTGAACAGGTAGGGGTGCTGCTGTGCGCGGATGGCGGGGCTGCCGGTGTAGACCGAGATCAGCGGGAGCTTGGCCTGGGCCAGGTAGGGCAGCAGTGCCATGACCTGCGAGGTGCCCGACACGCCGAACAGGGCCAGCACGCCGTCTTTTTCGCTCAGCTGCTTGGCGTTTTCGAGTGTGCGGCGTGGGTCGAAGCCATCGTCCAGCGTCACCAGCCGGATCTTGCGGCCGCCAATCCCGCCTTTGGCGTTGGCGTCCTCAATGGCGGCATCCTGCCCCTCGTGGATGGGAGACAGAAAGGGCGCCATGCCACCGGACAGGGCCGTGGAGCGCCCGATCAGGATATCTGCCTTGCCTGCTGTGGGCTGTGCCATGGCGGGCAGGCTGGCCAGGGCCGCACCGCCTGCCAGCACGAACATCAGGCTGCGGCGGCGTGGCTGGGTGGGGTGTTGGCCGGCGTGCAGAGCAGTGGGGGTGGTCATCGCGCAATGTCTCCTGGTGCGGGCCGCCATGGCCGCGAAGTGGGGCCACGCATCGTAGGAGGGCTGCGGGCTGCGCGCCCACCGGGTTTGTACCCGGGGCGCGTCATGTGAGGGACAAGTTCTTGCCTCCCCTGCGTGGCGGATCGCACTGGTCTGTGCCAGGCGGCGCGGTAGCATGTGCCATCCACCCGACGAGGACTGAGTCATGAATCCGATCCGCTACGCTGCCTGCATCCTGGCGCTGGGCTTTCTGGCACCGGCCTGGGGCGTCAACAAATGCACGGATGCCAACGGCAAGGTGTCGTTCCAGGACGCGCCTTGTGTGGGCGAGGGAGAGAAGATCGACGTGCGGCCTGCCATCCAGGGGGCGACCCCGGTCCGGCCTGCAACCTCTGCGGGCAAGGAGGGCGCATTCGGCGCATCGTGGCAGCGCAAGCAGTACCTGCAGACCCAGGGCATCCCGCAGGCGCGCGCGGCCCTTGCACGCAACCAGCAGGAATGCACAGCACCGCCTGCTGAGGCGACAACCCAGGCGGGCCCTTTGCGGCGCAGCACCCTGCCGTCGGGCAATCAGTTCCCGAAGGACCTTGCAGCGGCTGCCGCCAAGGACAAAGCGGCGTGTGATGCCCGCAGTAATGAGTTGCGTGAGCAGCTGAGGCAGCTGGAAGAGGAACTCAGCGCCTTGTAGGTCACCGGGGGGCAGAGGCTGTTGGTCTCCGTCCTCAGCCCTTCCAGGTGAATGGAAACTTGAACTGCTTCACAAAGCCGTTGGGCACGTAGTCGCCCAGCACGCCATAGTGCTCGGGCCAGAGTTTGGTGCTTTTGACGGCGGTGCCAAACAGGTAGTCCAGAAACGCGAAGTGCGCGGCGTAGTTCTTGTCCAGCGCCTCCTGGTCCTGGCTGTGGTGCCAGTGGTGGAAGTTGGGCGTGACCAGCACGTAGCGCAGCGGCCCCAGACGCACACTCACGTTGGCGTGGTTGAACACGGCCTGGAAGCCCACGATGACGATGTAGGCGTCGATCACTTCCTTGCTGAAGCCCAGCACGTAGACGGGGGCCAGCACCAGGGTGCGGGTGATGAGCAGCTCCAGGATGTGCTGGCGCGATCCCGCCATCCAGTCCATGCTTTTGACGCTGTGGTGCACTGCGTGCAGACGCCACAGCACGGGCACCTCGTGGTAGGCGCGGTGCGTCCAGTACTGCACCAGGTCGGCCACCAGCACGATGAGGAACAGTGCCACCCAGAAGTTCAGGCCTTGCACCCAGCCGCGAATGCCGTCGCTGGCCGCCCAGCCGAAGAACTTGTGCACGATGAGGTTGGTGGCCAGCAGCACAAAACCCACCACCATGTGATTCACGATGAAGTGGTGGAAGTCGGTCTGCCACTCGGCGCGGAAGATGGGCTGGTCCTTGCGCAGCGCAAACAGCTTCTCGATGAAGATGAAGATCAGCGAGCTGCCCAGCAGGTCGAGGATGAACCAGTCGAGACCGATGTAGGGCGTGTTGTCGGGGAAGTTCGGGTCCACCTCCACCTTGTGGCCACCCAGCAATGCCGTGATGGCCACCACAGCAAACGCAAACGTGGCCAGCCAGCGCGCGCGGTTGAACAGGATGTTGACCAGCGAGATGCCGCCCGCAATCGCCATCGCCACCAGCATGATGTTGCGGATCACCGTCACGTCATAGCTTTTGCGCAGCTGCGGCGTGGTCAGGTACTCGGGAAAGTGGAAAGCCAGCACGCCCAGGAAGCACAGGATGGCCAGCGTGAGCGCAATCACGCCCGATATCAGCCCCTTGCCGGTGCGCAGCGCGCCGTGGCTTTCGGTGAATTCGTTGAGTTTTTCTAGTTCGATCATCGGTTCCTCCTGCGCCTGGAGGGCAGGCGCTGCGCGAGTGTAGCGAAGCTGCCACCCGCAGCGGAACGGACTGCATTTGGATGTGCGGCGGTGCGATGGCCTTTTTAAAATCGGAGCATGAACATCCCATCACACCAACTGAGCATGACCGTGCTCATGTCGCCCGACATGGCCAACTTTTCGGGCAACGTGCACGGCGGCGCCATCCTCAAGCTGCTGGACCAGGTGGCGTATTCGTGCGCTAGCCGCTACTCGGGCTGCTACACCGTGACGCTGAGTGTGGACCAGGTGATGTTTTTGCAGCCCATCCATGTGGGCGAGCTGGTGACCTTTCTGGCCAGCGTGAACTACACGGGTAGCTCGTCGATGGAGGTGGGCGTGAAGGTGGTGGCCGAGGAGATTCGCTCGCAGGTGGTGCGGCATGTGAACAGCTGCTTCTTCACCATGGTGGCCGTGGACGAGTCGCGCAAACCCGTGCAGGTGCCGCCACTGTCACCCTCCACCCCCGACGAACGCCGCCGCTGGGATGCGGCCCTGCTGCGCAAATCCTTGCGCAAGGAGCTGGCAGAGCGGTTCCGGCAGGTGCGCGAAACGGCTGGTGGGTAGAGAAAAGAGCCGTGAAACAAAAAGGGCCCCTGCATGGCAGGGGCCCTTGTTCGTTGGGTGATCGTTGGTCAGCGTGCGGCGCAGAAGCCGAATTCTGCCGAGGCTCCGGGTGCAAGCGTCTGGTTCCAGCTCACACCCGACGCGCTCAGGTTGCCACCCGCCTGGGACCAGGTGGCGTTCCACAGGTTGTTGATGGTGCCGCTCACCGGGACGCTGATGGCCCAGTTGCCGGTGGCGTTGCCCATGTTGATGACCTGGACCTGCTGGCAGTAGCCCGAGCCCCAGTCGCTGTTCACCGTCTGCACCACCGAGAAATTGGCAACCGGCGTGGGGGTTGGGGTGGGAGTCGGGGTGGGCGTAGGCGTGGGGGCGGGTGTTGTGGTGCCATCGCCCCAGAGACGTTGCAGCAGTTGCACCTTGTCCGTGCGCACGGTGGTCCAGTCATCGTCCAGGATGCCGCCGGTGTCGCCGCTGTTGGGGTTCCACGACCAGTAGAAGCCGCTGCGCATGCCCTTGGCCACGAGGTAGTCCACCAGCGTGTTCTGCCACAGCACGTCGCGTGCATCGCCCCGGCCGAACTTGCCGCCGAATTCACCCAGCACCACGGCATGGCCCGCCTGCACAAACTGGCCGAAATGCTGTTCCCAGATAGCGGGCATGTTGCTGGGGAAGTCGGATGCGTTGAAGTACGACTGCACATACACGTCCGGCCCGTAGGTGTGCGGTGCCAGCAGCAGCCGGTTGGCCGGGATGTTCAGTGGCGTGCACGCCAGGGGCTCCAGGTTGCCACCCCAGAAATGGGCGCTGTTGCTGGAGCAACTGGGGTTCTCGCCAACGCCCTCCACTGCGATCAGCCAGTGGGGTGCCAGCGGCAGCAGGGCGGCGGCGGCACGCTCGGCCGCCCGGTTCCAGTCGGTGGCGTGGTTACCCGTGCCCCAGGTGGCGGCGCCATGGGGCTCGTTCTTGATGTCAATGCCGATGACGCCAGGGACGCCCGCATAGCGCTGGGCCACAAAGCTCAGATCGCTGATCCATTGCTGCTCGCTGTAGCTGGGGGTGTACCAGAGCTCGCTGATGGTCTGGCAGTCCGGAGTGTGGTGGTCCAGCAGCACGTACATGCCGCGTGCACTCAGTTCGTTGACCACCTTGTCCATGACCTGGATGGCCGAGAGGCCTTGCAGGTCGGTGTTGCGGCCATAGTCGATGCTGCTCGGCGGGGCCGACCCATGCAGTGTGGCGGGGCAAAACGGCAGGCGCACGGCGTTGAAGCCCTGGGCCTGCATCTGCGTGATCATGTCTTTCCAGTTGCGGGCCCACAGGCCATGCACCACATGCGTGTTGGTTTCAAAGCCAAACCAGTTCACGCCGCGCAGCTGGATGGGCTGGCCTGCATCGTTGACGACCTTGCCCGCCTGGATGCCGTAGCTCCAAGCTGCGCTACTGCCTATCAGCAAGCAGCTGGCGAGAGCGAGGTTTTTGCACAGGTTCGTCAGCTTCATGGTGTGTGTCTTTGTGGTCTTCAGGCCAAGGGCGAATAGTCGGTGCGTCTCGGGCCTGTGTGCCGCCAACGCGGTGCATCCCGAAGGATGTCAGAAGGGGCACACGCAGGCTCGTTTCCCGGTCACGCGAATTGTAAAAGCATGTACGCGGGTCTTTGGACAGATTGTGATGTGCAAATAGAGATTGCCTCGGCCGCGAGGGTGGCCGTCAGCCGTTGTTGCCTGCGCGGCTGCGCCCAGCCAGCGACACCGCCTGAAGCGACAGGCCGTCGATCTCGTTGGTGATGCCGGACAGCACATTGGCCACCACTGCAAATTCGCGGCCGTGCTGGCCTGCGCGGGCGGCCATCACCTGGGCGTTGAAGCTGACCACCTTGGCCTCGCGCGCCACGGTCTGGATGGAGGCCACGATGCCTGCAAGTTCCTTCATCAGCGTTTCGGACTGGGCTTTGTTCACCTGGTCAAACGCGGTGGTGGCGGTGTTGAGTGCCTCCAGCACACTGTCGGTGGACTCCACCAGCCGGGCCAGAGCCTCTTCCACGCGTGGGCTCTGGCGCTCGGTCAGGCCGAGCGCGGTGTCCACCTGCTGCGCAAACTGATCGATGGTGGCGCGCACCCCCGATGGGCCCTGGTACACCCGGCGGATGATGTCCGCGCTGGCGGCATCCAGGTGGCGCGGCGTTTCGACCAGGCGTGCCTGGCTGTCGGCAAACAGCGCCAGGGTGCTGCGTGCGGCTTTCAGGTGCAGATCGCTGCCGCGCGCGGCCAACACGGTCTGCAGCACCATGCGCTGGGACAGCATGCGCTGGCGCGCTGCGAGGTTGACCAGCGACATGCCGCTGTCGCGCGGCGCTGTTGCGGGGGCGGAGGGCAGCATGGGCATGCCGGTGGTGCGTGCGGGGGCGGGGAAGGCTGCCATGGTGTTCCTTGTGCTTGTGGCATTCAGATGCTTGCGGTCAAGCAATACCTGGGCCAATGTGGGGTTGCGCAGTGCGGGGGCGATCAGAAAAAAGGCGTGCAGAAGCCCGGCCCAGCGCTGGGTTCAGCGCTGCGTCCGATGAATAGGAGATGGAGGGAGGCGCTGTGCTCAGCCCACGCGCAAGGCCTGGGGCGCCTGCGCTGCATCCTGCGATGCCAATGCCACGCCACGCACCACATCACCCACCACAATCACCGAGGGGCTGGCGAGCCCCTCGCGTGTGATGGTGGTGTGCAGGCGGCCCAACGTGGTGACCGCATGGCGCTGGTGGGGCAGGCTGGCGTGCTGGATCACGGCCACGGGGGTGTCGGCGGGCAGGCCGGTGAGCAGTTCCTGCTCGATGGTGGCAGCGCCACTCACGCCCATGTAGATCACCAGCGTGAGCTTGGCGTCGCGGGCCGTGGCGGCCAGCTGGCGCCAGTCGGTGCCCGCGTCGCCGGGCTTGGCGTGGCCGGTGACAAACACCACGCCGTGGGCATGCTCACGGTGCGTGAGCGGCGCACCCAGCGAGGTCAGGCCCGCCAGGCCCGCCGTGATGCCGTTGATCACGGTGACGGGCACACCCGCTGCGCGCAGGTGCTCCACTTCTTCGCCCCCGCGTCCAAAGATGAACGGATCGCCCCCCTTGAGGCGCACCACGTTTTCGCCCTCGCGCACGGCCATGAGCATGAGTTTTTCGATGAAGGCCTGGGGGGTGCTTTTGCAGCCACCGCGTTTGCCCACGTACACGATGCGGGCCGAGGGGGATGCATGGGCCACGATGGCATCGCTCACCAGGTCATCCACCAGCAGCACGGTGGCCGCCTGGATGGCCTTCAAGGCCTTGATCGTCAGCAGTTCCGGGTCGCCGGGGCCTGCGCCTACCAGGGTGCAGCTGCCGCCAGTGGCCAGGGGGGATGTAGATGCGGGCTGGGTGGTGGGGGGTGTGGGGCGGCTCATGGGGATGTCTCCGAAGCAGTTTGATCAGCCAGCTGCAAGATATGTTCCACCTGCCGCTCGATGGCGGGGGGAATCGGCAGCTCGCCCGCCAGAACGCAGCGCGTGTAGGTGGCCGTAGTGGCCACGTCGATCTCGGCGGGCAGGCCGGGCACCTCGCTGGCGGTGCCGGGCTGCTGTGCGTCCAGCACCGCGTGTGCGCCGCGCACAAAACCGTCGTAGCGCGGCGTGCGGCGCGGGTCGGTGGCAACCTCGCCCTCCAGCCCGCGCGAGAGCAAGGCACTCATGCCCAGCGTGCGGAAGGTGGTTTGCAGCATTTCAAAGTATTCGGGGTGTGTGTAAGCCGTGACGACCACCGAGGCGCCCGCGCAGGGGCTCATCAGCTTGACCACGCTGTGCCCCGGGTTGCGCAGGCCCACCACCTCGCGCACGGCCAGCAGGCGCGCCAGGCCTGCGTGCAGGTGCTGGGTGTGGATGTGGCGCACGGTGCCGTTTGCTACTTTTTCAGGCGCTGTCAGCGCAGGCACATCCAGCGCCAGCAGCACATCCGAAGCCAGAATCCGCCGCGCCTCGGTGCGCATGCCATGCAGCAGCACGGGCAGACCTTCGCGCGCCAGCAGCAGCGCCAGCAGCGGGGTCAGCACCGGCAACTTGCGCGCGCCGTTGTAGCTGGGCAGCACGATGAGCGGGCGATCAGTGGCCGGCAGCAGCGCCAGGCGGCTGTGCGTGGCGTCCAGAAAACCGCACATCTCCTCGGACGTCTCGCCCTTGATGCGCATGGCCAGGCAGAACGCGCCGATCTCCAGGTCGCTCACCTGCCCGTCCAGCACCTGGCCGAACAGGTCGGTGGCCTGCTCGCGCGACAGCGGCTTGGCGCCGCGCGCGCCGCGCCCAATCTCTTTGATGTACTGACTGATGGCCATGGTTCTTGGTGGCGGGACTTGTGAAACAGGGCTTCAGCGTCGTTGTTTCGGCTTGCCGTACAGGCGTACTGTCTGCGCCGAAAGCGCCTAGTTGCAGCCCTGTTGCACAAGTCCTTGTGGGGTTTGTAGGTCTGAGGGCTATTTTCCTGCAAGCAAGAGAACTTTTGGTTATATGGCGGCCTGTGCCATGGGCTTGGACGCCAGCGGCCCCGTGGCCCGCACCATGCGTTTCAGCTCGGGCAGGCACGATCCGCAGTTGGTGCCGCAGCGCAGTTTGCCCTGCAACTGCGCCAGGCGGTCGTCGTCCGTGCCATGGCAGTGCGTCAACTCGGCGGTGATGGCCGCATCCGTCACGTTGAAGCAGGTGCACACCGACTTACCACGCGACTGCACGGCCACGGGCGCCTTGGCGCCGGGCACCAGCAGCAGGCGGCCGTAGGTCTGGGCAGGCAATTCTTCTTGCAGCAGGGTCTTGAGCCAGCCTTCGGCGCTGGTGTCGCCTGCGAGCACGATGCCTTCGAGCGTGGTGCTGTCCCCGTGGCGTGCCAGCCGCGCGGCGCGGCGCTGGCCGCGTTTTTTGTCGGCATAGCGCAGCGTGTCGGCGCCAGCCAGGCCCATCAGGGATTCAATGCGCTCCACAGTGGCGTCGGGCGGTGCCTCGTGCGCGGCGGCGCGCAGCAGCACACCCACGCGCTCACGGCCGGGTTCGCTCAGCGGTGTGTTGTTGCTGAAGGGCACACAGCTAGCAAACGGGAACTGCGCCATCAGCGCGGACAGCGCCTCGCGCGTGGCCTGGGCGCTGTCGGCGGGCAGCCAGGCCATGGCCAGCAGCGTCCAGGGCAGCTCGGCCTTGAGCACCTTGACGGCCGCGTGCTTGAGTTCGGGCTGCTTGGACGTGGGGCAATAGGCCGAGGTGGTGAGCGCGTTCACGCCTGCCAGCCGCTCGCCGGTGGAGGAACACCCGCTCAAAAATTCGCTGCCCCAGTGCATGGCCATGAAGGCCTGCGACAGGCCCACCGTGGTGTCGGCCTGCGCGGGCACCACGATGGTGCCGCGCTTGCTCGTCACATAGACCAGGTCGCCGTTTTTCAGGCCGCGCCGTTCCATGTCCTGTGGGTGCAGCTGCACGCTGGGCTCTGCCACATGGCCGAACAGGCGGCCCAAGGTGCCGGTGCGGGTCATGCCGTGCCACTGGTCGCGCAGGCGGCCCGTGGTCAGGCTGAAGGGGTAGCGCGATTCGCGCTGCTCCGCCGTGGGCTGCCATGCATGCGCGGCAAAACGCGCGCGGCCGTCGGCGGTGGGGAAGATGCCGTCTTCGTACAGGCGGGCCTTGCCGGTGGTGGCGCCCTCGGGCAGCGGCCACTGTTGTGGCCCTTGGGATTCGAGCATGTCCCATGACAGGCCGGTGATGTCCAGGTCGCGCCCGCGGGTGCTTTCGCGGTGTTCGTTCCACACGGTTTCGGCGCCCTGGTCGGCATGGTCGGTGGTGTAGGGGAACAGCGTGGGCTGGCCGGGGCGCAGGCGTGCCTCCAGCTGGTGCGCAAACTGCACCGCAATGGCCCAGTCGTGGCGCGACTCGCCTGGCGCGGGAACGGCAGGGCGCACGCGCGAGATGCGGCGCTCGCTGTTGGTCACGGTGCCGGTCTTTTCGCCCCAGGTGGTGGCGGGCAGCAGCAGGTCGGCATAGGCGCAGGTGGCGGCGGTGGCAAAGGCCTCCTGCACCACCACAAACTCGGCGCGTTGCAGTGCGCGGCGCACCGTGGCCTGGTCGGGCATGCTTTGCGCGGGGTTGGTGCAGGCAATCCACAGGGCTTTGATCTCACCATCGGCGGCGGCCTGGAACATCTCCACGGCCGTCTTGCCTGGCTTACTGGGCACATCGGCCACGCCCCACAATGCGGCCACTTCGGCGCGGTGCTGGGGGTTGGCCAGGTCGCGGTGGGCGCTGAGCAGATTGGCCAGGCCACCCACCTCGCGCCCGCCCATGGCGTTGGGCTGGCCAGTCAGGCTGAACGGTCCTGCGCCGGGCTTGCCGATTTGCGCGGTGGCCAGGTGCAGGTTGATGAGCGCTGCGTTCTTGGCCGTGCCGCTGCTGCTCTGGTTCAGGCCCTGGCAGTACAGGCTCAACGTAGCCTTGGACGTGGCAAACCACTTGGCGGCCGTGGTCAGGTCGGCCACCGAAATGCCACACACCTGGGCCACGCGGTCGGGCGTGGCTTCGCGCACCAGGGCCTTGAGTTCGTCAAAGCCCGTGGTGTGCGCGCCGATGTAGGCGGCGTCGATCCAGCCTTCCCACAGCATGATGTGCAGCATGCCGTTGAACAGCATCACGTCGCTGCCGGGCTGGATGGGCAAAAACAGGTCGGCCATGCCAGCGGTGTCGGTGCGGCGCGGGTCGGCGACGATGACCTTCATGCCGGGGTTGGCGGCGCGTGCGTCTTCGATGCGGCGGAACAGGATGGGGTGCGCCCAGGCCGCGTTGCTGCCCACAATGAACAGGCACTGCGCGTGTTTCACGTCGTCGTAGCAGGCGGGGGGCGCGTCGGCGCCCAGGGTCTGCTTGTAGCCCGCCACCGCGCTGCTCATGCACAGGCGCGAGTTGGTGTCGATGTTGTTGGTGCCGATCAGGCCCTTGGCGAGCTTGTTGAAGACGTAGTAGTCCTCGGTGAGCAGCTGGCCGCTCACGTAAAAGCCCACGGCGTCGGGGCCGTGCTGCTGGATGGTGTGAGCAAACTTCTCGGTGGCCAGGCCCAGGGCCGCGTCCCATGAGATGGCGCGTGGAGCATCGCTGCGTTGCAGACGTTGCTGCGGCTGCAGCAGCCGGGTCTGCAGCGTGATGGGGCTGCTGGCCGTGAGGTGCAGGGTCGAGCCCTTGGTGCACAGGCGGCCGAAGTTGGCAGGGTGGTTCGGGTCGCCGCGCACGCCGGTGATCTGGGGGCCGTTGCTTTCGATGATCACGCCGCAGCCTACGCCGCAGTAGGGGCAGGTGGATTTGGTTTCTTGCATGGCGAGGGGCCTGGAATTGTGATCTTTTTTTGGGGTCTTGCGCGCGGCTATCAAGCGCTGGTTGCTATATTATTTATAGCATCATGGGTTTTGGCTGCCTGCGGTGCGGCCATGGTGGCTCATGCCGTGGCTGTGCGCCGCGCAGGCCCTGCGATGGGGCGGGCGAGGTCGGTGGCCAGCGTGGCCAGTTCGTGGCTGTCCAGGTACACAGCGCCGTTCTCCACCTTCACCGCAAACTTCGGCGTGCAGCCCTCGTCGGGGGCAGATGCCTGCCCGTCGCACAGGCCGATGGTCCAGTTGTGCAGGGGGCAGGCCACCTGCGTGCCAAACACGATGCCTTGCGACAGCGGGCCGCCCTTGTGGGGGCAGCGGTCCAGCAGCGCAAACACGCCGCCCGCGTCGTTGCGGAACACCGCCACGTCCAGCCCTGCGGGGCGCGCCACGCGGCGTGCGCCCAGCACGGGGATGTCGTCCACGCTGCAGATCAGCTTCCAGTCGGGAGTGGGGTGGCTCGTTGTCATGGGGTGTCCTTGGGGATGTTGTTGTGGTGGTGTGGGGCGGACTCGATAGCCGGTTCTCAGGTGCCGAGCGCGGCATACATGCCGGTCACGCGGTCCATGCTGGCCAGCAGGTTTTCGCTGCTCACGAACACTTCGGACACCTGGCGGAAGGTGTTGCTGGCATTGCCCAGGCGCTGCAGGGCCGCGTCGAAGAACACCCACTGGCTGTCGGCCAGCAGCAGCTCCTGGCGGATGCGCACGGTGGCCTGCGGGGCGTTGCGCAGCAGCTCGGTGGCCTTGAGGAATTCGTCGCGCGCCTTGGCGATCTCGGTGGTGGCGCTGGCGGTGTCCACGCCCAGCATGGCCGACAGGCAGAACTTGGCCATGCGCTGGCTCAGCATGCGCTGGCGCCCGGCCACGTTCACCAGATGGCCCACGGGCTTGCCGAGTGCGGCTTCGTACTGCGAGGTGCCCTGGTGGGCCAGGGCTAGCACCTTGGCGTCGGCCTGCAGCAGCGCGGCCACGCCGTCGCGCGAGGGCGTGGTGCCCATCAGCGTGGCCTTGTGGTCGGCCCAGGCGCCTTCCAGCTTCACATAGGTCTCGCGGATGGCAGGCGAGGGCGCAAAGGCCTTCAACTCGCCCAGCTGGCGCTCGAACAGCGCCAGGGACTGTTCCAGCACGGCGCGTGCCGCCGGGGTGTCGGCCTTGTGGGCCAGGGCCAGCCAGGCCTTGCCCATGCGCTGGCTCAGCATGCGCTGGCGGCCGGCCTTGTTGATGGCGTCGTTCAGATCGGCCACCTCGGCCTGGGCCTTGCCCGCAGGCACCAGAAGGCCCAGGGCGCCCCAGGCCGTGGTGTAGCCTGCAGAGGTCAGAAGGGTGCGGCGTTGCATGGGGAGGCTCCTTTCCGATCAGGCGCCCAGGGGCGCAAACTGGCGCGTGTCCACGGCCGCCTTGTCAAATTCGAACCAGGGATCGGGCTCGCCGTCCAGCGCAAACTGCAGCTGCTCCCACAGCGCCTTGCGGCCCGCGTGGTCGTCGAGGATGCGCTTCTTCACGTAGTCCAGCCCCACGCGGTCCACGTAGTGCACGGTGCGCTCCAGGTACCAGCCTTCCTGGCGGTACAGCTCGCAGAACGCGCCGGTGTACTCCAGCACTTCCTCGGCGGTTTTCAGCTTGGTGAAGAAGTGTGCGACTTCGGTCTTGATGCCACCGTTGCCCGCCACATACATCTCCCAGCCGCTGTCCACGCCGATGATGCCCACGTCCTTGATGCCCGCCTCGGCGCAGTTGCGCGGGCAGCCCGACACGGCAAACTTGACCTTGTGTGGGGCGTACATGCGCCACATGGCCTTTTCCAGGTCTTTGCCCATCTGCGTGCTGTCCTGGGTGCCCATGCGGCACCACTCGCTGCCCACGCAGGTCTTCACCGTGCGCAGGGCCTTGGCGTAGGCATGGCCGCTGGGCATGCCGATGTCCTTCCAGACGTTCTGCAGGTCTTCCTTCTTCACGCCCAGCAGGTCGATGCGCTGGCCGCCCGTGACCTTGACGGTGGGGATCTTGTACTTGTCCACCACGTCGGCAATGCGGCGCAGCTCGTCGGCCGTGGTCTCTCCCCCCCACATGCGCGGGATGACGCTGTAGGTGCCGTCTTTTTGGATGTTGGCGTGGCTGCGTTCGTTGATGAAGCGGCTTTGCGGGTCGTCCTTGGCCTCTTTGGGCCAGGTGCTGATGAGGTAGTAGTTGACGGCCGGGCGGCAGGTAGCGCAGCCATTGGGCGTCTTCCATTCCATGAACTTGAACACCTCGGCAATGCTCACCAGCTTGGCTGTACGGATCGCGTCGCGCACGGCCTGGTGGCCGTGGTCGGTGCAGCCGCACATGGGCTTGGTCTTGGGCGTGGCGCTGTAGTCGCCGCCCGCCGTGAACATGATGATCTGCTCCACCAGCCCGGTGCACGAGCCGCAGCTGGCGCTGGCCTTGGTGTGCTTGCGCACCTCGTCGAGCGTGAACAGGCCTTTTTCCTTGATGGCCTTGCAGATCGCGCCTTTGGTCACGCCGTTGCAGCCGCAGACCTCGTCGCTGTCTTGCATGGCAGCCGCCTTGCTCTGGCCCTGGTGGCCGGTGTCGCCCAGGTGCGATTCGCCAAACATGAGCTTGTCGCGCAGGTCGGTCACGCTGCGGCCGTCGCGCAGCAGCTTGAAGTACCAGCTGCCGTCCACCGTGTCGCCATACAGGCAGGCGCCCACCAGCTTGTCGTCCTTGAGCACCAGCTTCTTGTACACACCACCAAAGGGGTCGCTCATCACGATCTCTTCGGTGCCCTCGCCGCCCTGGAAGTCACCGGCCGAGAACAGGTCGATGCCCGTGACCTTGAGCTTGGTGGAAGTCAGTGAGCCCTGGTAGCGGCCGATGCCGAACTCGGCCAGGTGGTTGGCCAGCACCTTGCCCTGCTCGAACAGCGGGGCCACCAGGCCGTAGGCAATGCCCCGGTGCGCCGCGCATTCGCCCACGGCGTAGATGCGGGCGTCGGTGGTGGTCTGCAGCGTGTCGCTCACCACAATGCCGCGGTTCACGTGCAGGCGCATTTTTTCGGCGAGCTGCGTGTTGGGGCGAATGCCCACGGCCATCACCACCAGGTCGGCGGGCACCTGGGTGCCGTCCTTGAACTTCACACTGGCCACGCGGCCGTCGGCGTTGCCTACCAGTTCCTGTGTCTGCGCACCCATGAGGAACTGCATGCCGCGCTCCTGCAGCGACTTCTCCAGCATCTTGCCGGCCACGTCGTCGAGCTGGCGCTCCATGAGCCAGTCGCCCACATGCACCACGGTGACCTGCATGCCGCGCTTCATGAGGCCGTTGGCGGCCTCCAGGCCCAGCAGACCGCCACCGATGACCACGGCATGTTTGTACGTGGCGGCCGCGTCGATCATGGCCTGGGTGTCGGCAATATCGCGGTAGGCCAGCACGCCCTTCAGGTCTTTGCCGGGGATCGGCAGGATGAACGGGTTGGAGCCCGTGGCCATGATCAGGCGGTCGTATTCTGCGGTGATGACGTCGCCGTCCTTGCGGGTGGCACTGACCACGCGGCGCACGCGGTCCACGTCGGTCACGGTGAAGCCGGTGTGCAGCGTGATGTGGTTGTCGGCGTACCACGACCAGTCGTTGAGGATGATCTCGTCGATGGTTTGTTCGCCTGCCAGCACCGGGGACAGCAGAATGCGGTTGTAGTTGGGGTGGGGCTCGGCACCGAACACCGTGATGTCATACAGATCGGGGGCGATCTTGAGCAGCTCTTCCAGCGTGCGCACACCGGCCATGCCGTTTCCCACCATCACCAGTTTGAGCTTTTTCATCATGACTCCATCGGTTCCATCGCCGGGGCGATGCGCAAAACAAAAAAGGCGTCCACACGATGCTGCTCCGAGGTCTCGAAACCGCATGTGGGGACGCCTTCGTCCGTACAACTCCTCCGTGCGCCTTTGCACTGCTGAATTGCGTGGGCCTGCCCGGCCCTTGCCCTTGTTAAGCAATGGCCGTGCCAGATTCCTTGCACTGATCTGGGGTGGGCCCGGGGGGTGTTCCGGGGCGGGGGCCGTCGAAGGCGCAAGTTGGTGTGGACGGCCAGGCCCCGGCGTGCACCACCTTGGGCACAAAACCTGCGTGGAGCTGGTGCATGAGCTTTGAACTGGATGTGGGCCAGGCCTCGCTGGCCGGCCGCAATGAGGTGAACGAGGACTTTGCCGCCCTGGTGGTCGGGCAGGGGCGCGACCGCGAGCGTGGCGCCATTGCCGCCATTGCCGATGGCGTGAGCACGGGCGGCAAGGGCCGAGAGGCCGCCCAGACCACGGTGAGCACCTTGGTGGGCGACTACTTCGCCACCCCCGATACCTGGGACACCACCGTGGCGCTGGACCGCATCCTGAATGCCCATAACGGCTGGCTGGCCTCCATGAACCGGCGCCGCCAGCCTGCCGTGGGCCTGACCACGCTCACGGCGCTGGTGCTGCGCGGCCAGTCGTACACCCTGGCCCATGTGGGCGACACCCGTGCCTACCTGCTGCGCGGCGGGCGTCTGCAGCAGCTCACGGCCGACCATGTGATGGCGCAACGCGATTTTGCGCACCAGCTCACCCGCGCCATGGGGCTTGACGACCATGTGGTGGTGGACTACAGCCAGGGCGAGCTGCACAGCGGCGATCTGTTCGTGCTGCTGTCTGACGGCGTGCATGGCAGCCTGCCCGAGCGCGAGCTGCGGCAGCTGCTGCGCCAGGAGGGCGTGGCGGCGCAGGCGCTCAGCGACGAGCTGGTGCAGGCCGCGCTGCGCCGGGGCAGCAGCGACAACGTGACCGCGCTGGTGGTGCGGGTGCAGGGCGCGCTGGAGGCCACGCTGCAGGACGAGTCCCGCCGCGCGCAGGACCTGCCCGTGCTGCCCCTGCTCAAGGTGGGCGATAAGGTCGATGGCCTGGTGGTCACGGCGCTGGTGGCCGACAGCGGCATCCACCGCATCTACCAGGTGCGCGACCCGGCCACGCAGCGCCTCTATGCGCTCAAGACCCTGCTGCCCACGCGTGCCCACGATGCTGAAGAGCGCGCCACCCTCGCGCACGAGGCCTGGGTGGCGCGGCGCATGCAGTCGGGCCAGGCCGCTGCCCACCTGGCGCGGCTCAACACCTGGCCCGCCGATGACGGGCAAGGCGGACCGGGCGCCAGCGCGTTCTACCTGCTGTACGACTGGCACGCGGGCGAAACCCTGGGCCAGCGCCTGCGCAGCCGCCAGCACCTGGGCGTGACCCAGGCCGTGACCGTGGTGATGCAGGCGGCGCAGGTGCTGGGCTGGCTGCACCGCCAGGGCGTGGTGCACCGCGACATCAAGCCCGACAACCTGCACCTGGGCGACGACGGCGTGCTTCGCGTGCTCGACCTGGGTGTGGCCCTGTCGGGCCGCGAGCCTGAGGCCACGCGCCAGCTGCACGCAGGCACGCCCAGCTACATGAACCCCGAGCAATGGCCGGGCTACGAAAAAAACGGTGACACCGAAGGCCAGTTGCCCGATGCGCGCAGCGACCTGTTTGCGCTGGGCGTCACGCTCTACCAGCTGCTGAGCCAGGGGCGCCTGCCCTATGGCGAGGTGGTGCAGTACCAGCTGGGTCGCTACCACCGCGACCCGCTGGCCCCCAGCCGCCACAACCCCGGCGTGCCCATCTGGCTGGACCAGATTGCCTTGAAGGCCGTGGCACGCAGCCGCGCCCAGCGCTTCGAGACCGCCGAGGAGCTGCTGCTGGCGCTGGAGCGCGGCGCATCCCGCCCCCTGTCAGCCACCGGCCCGCAGCCGCTGATGCAGCGCGACGCCACCGCCCTGTGGAAGATCGCGCTGGCGGTGAGTGTGCTGGTGAATCTGCTGCTGATTTATTGGCTGCTGTTTTTGCCGAGGTAGTGCGGAGGTCGGAGATTGCTACTGAAAATATAGCTTTTTGCGCTTATGCAGAGCGCGGAAGAGCCGATTTTTGTTTGAATTTTCAGGGCGGCATCGACCTGCTTTTTGAATGCGTGCTGGTGGAGCGCCGCGCCGTTCACGCGCTGCGCGCTTACGTGCTCGCGCACGTCCACCTTTTTAGCGAAAGGGCGGGCAATGCTGCGCATTGGCTGGCTGCGCAAGCTCAGGCACTGCGTGCCCGACCGCCCTTTTGCCGGAAGTGTGGCGAGCGCTTGCGCGCTCACCGGCTACGCCGGTCATGCGCTACGCGCACGTCCACCTTTCTCAGCCCATGTCCGCGTCCAGCGGATCTGCATCACCCGCAGCAGTACCAGCATGGCCAGCGCACACACCGCAATGCCCACGAAGCCCCACAGGTAGGTGCCGGTGTACTGGCGCGAGATGCCCATGCCGCTGGGGATCAGGCCGCCGCCCAGGGCGCCGATCTCGCCAATCATCGAACCCGCCACCGCCGTGGTCAGGGGCCAGCGCAGGGGCACCAGCTGGAACAGCGCGCCATTGCCCGCGCCCAGTGCTGCAAAACACACCAGGAACAGCAGCATCGTGATGGGCAGCGAGTTCTCGGCCAGGCCACACAGCACCATGCTCACGGCCGTGATGGCCAGCACGCCGGTGAGCGTGTTCACGCCGCCCCAGTGGTCCGACAGCCAGCCGCCAAACACGCGCAGCGCCGCGCCCAGAAAGGCCGCCAGCATGGTGAGCTGGCCTGCCTGCACCTTGCTCACATGGAACTGGTCGTAAAAATAGCTGGGCAAGAAGGTGGTGAGGCCAATGAAGCCGCCAAAGGTCACGGCATAGATCAGGCTGAATGCCCAGCCGTCTTTTTCAAACAGGCAGGCGATGTGTTCGCGGAAGCTCGAATGGGCCGGCAGGTCCGAGGGCTCCTTGGCATACACCGCCATCACGATGGCGGGCACGGCAACGCTCAGCGCGGCAAAGCCGTACACAGCCTGCCAGCCGAACTTCTGGGCCAGCGCCGGGGCCAGCAGGGCGGCCACGGCCGTGCCCACGTTGCCAGCGCCCACGATGCCCATGGCCAGGCCCTTGTAGCGGGGCGGGAACGAGCCCGAGCCCAGTGACAGCGCCACGCCAAAGCTGGCCCCGGCCACGCCCAGCAGGATGCCCATGGCCAGCAGGTCGCCGTAGTCGTGCACAAAAAGGTAGCCATAGCCCATGGCCACAAAAATGCCCGCCATCTCGACCAGCGTAGCGTTCTTGCGCCCGATGTACTGCGCCAGGATGCCCAGCGGAAAGCGCATGAGCGCACCGGCAAAGATGGGGATGGAGAGCATCATGCCCATCTGCGTGGGTGTGAGCTGGAAGCTGTCGCGGATGAACGGTGCCATGGCACCGTTGATCACCCAGACAGCGCACGAGAAACCGAAGTAGAGGAAAGACGACCAGAGCGTGGGGGCATGGCCGGACTTGAGGAACTCGCGGAATTGAAGCATGGCGATCGTGCACAAAAGGGCTGAAGGACTTCCTCAGCCGGGGCAAAAAACAAAAAAGGCGCCTGCATGGATCGCGCAGGCCTTGCAGCCCGTTTGCATTCCATGAAGACGCCATCGTCCTGTTCGCCCAATCCGCCATTGCACCGGGCTGACACACGGCCAGCGTTGACCGCACCAATCTGCAAGCAATGCCTGTGCCAGCATGGGTGCGTTGAGGGTTTGCGCAAATAATGGCCGTTACCGCGCGTCCATATTCGATTAATTGCTATAAAAAAATGAGCGTTTGATCGAGGGGTTGCCACGCTTTGGGGCAGGGCGCTGGAGGTGCGCACTCTTTTGGTGAAAACGCAGTGCGTGGCTATTTAATTGTTGCGGAAAAAATTTTTCGCCATAGGATGAACCCGGCTTTTCCGATGCTTTTTTCAGTTCAGGTTTTTTCTGGGTTGATAAGGTTTTTCACAAGGAGGGGTTTCATGCGCGTCAATCTGCCCGTCAGCACGCACGAATACGCGCTTCCCAGAGGCCAGACTCTGGTGTCCACCACCGATCTCAAAGGCCGCATCCTGTACTGCAACCCGATGTTCATCGAGGTCAGCGGCTACGAAAAAGAAGAACTCCTGGGCCAGCCCCACAACATGATCCGGCACCCGGACATGCCCGAAGAGGCCTTCCGCGACATGTGGGAGACCATCGCCAAGGGCATCCCCTGGTCGGCAGCGGTCAAGAACCGGCGCAAGGACGGCTCCTTCTACTGGGTGATGGCCAACGTCACGCCGCTGATGCAGGGCGACCAGCCCACGGGCTACATGTCGGTGCGCACCGAGGCCACGCGCGAGCAGATCCAGGGGGCAGACGCGCTGTACAAGCAGATGCAGTCCGAGAAGCAGGCGGGCACGTTGGTGCACCGGCTGTCGGCAGGCCAGCTGGTCAAAGAAACCCTGTGGGGCCGCGTGGGCCGGGCGCTCGCGCTGGGCCCTATGGGCAAGATGATGGTGTGCACTTTGCTGTTGGTGGTGGCCTCGTGGTGTGCCGCCTTGCTGGGGGGGCATGCGCTGTCGCTGGCCTCGGGGGCTGCGTGGCTGGGCGTGGTGGTGCTTGCACTGGGCATGGCGGTCTACCTGCACCAGGTCACGGTGGCGCCCCTGTCCCAGATGCTGGTGTGGGCCAACCGCATGGCGGCGGGTGACCTCACGCAGAAGATATTGGCATCGCGCGGCGACACCGTGGGCCAGCTGCAAAAAGCACTGGCGCAGCTCAACGTGAACCTGCTGTCCATCGTGCGCGATGCCCGCCAGGAGAGCGAGCACATGCAGGTCTCGACCCGGGAGATTGCCCGGGGCAACCACGACCTGTCGTCCCGCACCGAGGCGCAGGCCAGCAACCTGCAGCAGACGGCGGCATCAATGGAAGAGATCACCGGCACCGTCAAGCAGACCGCCGAATCCGCCCGCCAGGCCACCGTGCTGGCCACGCAGGCCACCCAGGTCACCCAGGTCACCGAGCGCAGCAGCAGCGCGGTCGATGGCGTGGCCGACACCATGAAGCAGATCCAGGCAGCGTCCGGCCGCATCAGCGAGATCACGCAGCTCATCGACTCGATCGCCTTCCAGACCAACATCCTGGCGCTGAACGCGGCGGTGGAGGCGGCCCGTGCGGGCGAGCAGGGGCGCGGCTTTGCCGTGGTGGCGTCGGAGGTGCGCAGCCTGTCGCACCGCACGCAGTCGGCCGCCAAGGAGATCCGCCAGCTCATCGACGACTCCGCCAACAAGGTGAGCGAAGGCCACGAGAAGACCGACGCCGCGCAGAAGACGATGGCTGAGTCGTTGGAGCTGGTGCGCCGCGTGAACACGCTGATCGGCGAGATCCACAGTGCGTCGAACGAGCAGCTCAGCGGCATCTCGCAGGTCAACTCGGCCGTGGCGCAACTCGACACCATCACGCAGCAGAATGCGGCGCTGGTCGAGGAAAACGCCGCCTCGGCCATGCAGCTCAATGGCCAGGCGCAGACCATGACCGAAACCGTGCAGGTGTTCCGCATCGATGCTTCGGCCCCGTCGCAGACACGGGATGCGGTGGCGCTGCGCAAGGAGATGAAGGGCGGCAAGGGCGCATCGTCATCCAGCCGTGCGTTGGCGGCCGTGTGACGTGGTCGCGCAGACCGGAGCCGGTGGATAGCAATCCAGAGGGCCGCACTGCAGAGCCGCTAGAATGTGCTGACTCCATCCGACTTCATCAAAAGACGTCTGCTGCCATGAACAATGCCCTGCGGTACGCGGGTGCAGCCTTCGCGCTGGGCTTGCTGTTGGTGGGTTTGATTGCCTTGCTGCACAACCTTACAGGCGAACGCTCGGAGTCTTTCGCCGTTCCCTGCTTGCTGATGGCCCTCGGTTTGGGGAGTGGCGCGTTGGTGTGGCACTTTCCTGGCTTTGGCGGCAGCGGCGATTGCGGCGCGGAAGATTTTGCCAACAGTGGAGAGATGCGGGGTGCCGACTCGGAAGCAGCGTGAGGAGCCATGGCCAGCACCGATGTGCCGGACCGGGCAAACAACTTGGCGGCGAGCAGCGCGCTCTCAGGTGCTGCTTCTGATGGTCAGCTCAAACCCCAGATCCACCGAGTTGTGCGCAGGCACTTCGCCGCGCATCAGCGCCAGCAGCATGCGCGCGCTGGCCTTGCCCACGGCGGAGCGGGGCGTGCGCACGGTGGTCAGCGGGGGCAGCATCTGGTCGCTGCCCGCCAGGTCGTTGAAGCCCGCAATCGCCACCTGGCCGGGCACCGACAGGCCCAGGCGCTGCGCGGCCAGCAGGCCGCCCTGGGCCAGGTCGTCATTGCAGAAGAACACGGCATCCACGCCGGGGCGGGTGCGAAGCAGCTCCTCCAGCAGTTCACCGCCCAGGCGCATGGACGAAGGCTGGGGGCTGAGCAATTCCAGCCGGGGGTCGTAGCGGCCCGCCTCGCGCAGGCAACGGCGGTAGCCTTCTGCGCGCTGCATGGTGCGCGGGTCGAGCTGCGCGGCCACAAAGGCCACGTTTTGATAGCCGCGCGCCAGCAGGTGGGCCGTCATGCTGTGGCCCGCGTCCTGCTGCGAGAACCCCACGCAGAACACGCCGGGGGCCGGGGTCATTTCCATCAGGTGCACACAAGGCACACCGCTGGCAGCAATCAGCTGGCGCGCGGCTTCGGTGCGGTCAAAGCCGGTGACCAGCAGGCCCGCCGGGCGGTGGGCGAGGTAGGTGCGCAGCAGTTGTTCTTCTTCCTGCGGGTCGTAGTGCGTCACGCCGATCAGGGCCTGGTAGCCCTCGGGGAACAGCGTGCGGTGCACGGATTCGAGCACGTCCACAAACAGCGCATTGGACAGCAGGGGCACCAGCACCGGCACCTGCACGCTGCGCTGCGAGGCCAGTGCGCGCGCGGCGGGGTCGGGCACATAACCCAGTTGCTGGGCCGCATCCTTGACCCGTTGCACCAGCTCTTGCGCCACGCCGCGCTCGCCACGCAGGGCGCGGGACGCCGTGATGGGGCTGACGCCCGCCGCCTTGGCCACGTCGCTCAGCGTGATGCGACCGCTGGAGCGGCGCCGGGTCTCGGATTTGTTCAAGGGTTAACCCTCATGGGGATGGGTAATGATCTGGTTAGGATAGCGCTGTCCAAACGCCCGGGCAAGACGGCCAGTGTCTTTTTTGGCAAGTTGGCTGGATCAGCACCTGTATTTTGGAGGCATCTGCAGAGATGCATTTTTTTGGATTCATTGGATAGCGCTACCAATATGAGTTTTACGCCGTCATCGGTTTATCTGGTCGTCATGGGAGTGGCCGGTTGTGGCAAGTCCAGCCTGGGGGCCGCGCTGGCCCAGGCAGAAGGCCTGCCCCTGATTGAAGGGGACGACCACCACAGCCCCACCAGCCGCGAAAAAATGCGCCAGGGCATTGCCCTTACCGACGCTGACCGCGAGGGCTGGCTATCCACACTGGGGCAGTTGCTGCAGGCCCAGCCACAGGGCGTGGTGCTGACCTGCTCGGCGCTCAAGAAAGCGTACCGCGACCGCCTGCGCAGCGCCTGCCCTGGGTTGCGTTTCGCCTTTCTGGAGATCGACCGAGTGCATGCAGGCCAGCGCGTGGCGGCCCGTGCCGATACCCATTTCTTCTCCAGCGTGCTGGTAGACAGCCAGTTCGCCACGCTGGAGTCGCCCGTAGGCGAGGCGGGCGTGCTGCGCCTGGATGCGCTGCTAGACCTGCCCACCCTGCAGCAACAGGCATCCAGCTGGCTGGCAACGGAGGAGGTCGCATGAGTTCCCCCGCACAACACGCAACGCCACAGAGTCGCTTTGCCCGGGTCTCCCAGGTATTGATGGCCAGCTGCCTGGGCGTGATGGCCGTGGCCGTGTTCATCAACGTGGTGCTGCGCTATGGCTTCGGCAGCGGCGTGGCCGCGAGCGAAGAGCTGTCGCGCCTCTTGTTTGTCTGGATGGTGTTCATTGGCGCCGCAGCGGCCTACCCCGCAGGTGAGCACATGGCCTTCACTAGCCTGGCGGGCCTGCTGGCCAAGCGCCCTGTGGCGTTTGCTGCGCTGACGGCGGTGATCCGGCTGCTGGTGATTGCCGCCTGCGCCATGCTGGCCTGGGGCGCCTGGCAGCAAGTGGTGGTGGGCATGGGCAGCCGCTCGGTGGTCATGGCCTACCCGGCGGCGCTATTGCCGCTGCCGGCCTTTTTGTGCGCGGTGGCCATCGGTGTGATGGCGACCATCGAATTGATTCAACGCAAGCCCTTGGACCTGGGCCACGGCGCGGAGGTGGAGTGATGCTGGGACTGACGCCTGAAGCCATGGCCTTTGTGGTCTTTTCGCTGGGCATGCTGGTGCTGATGGGCACAGGCATGAACATGGGCCTGGCCCTCGTGCTCACGGGCGCTGGCATGGCCTGGGTGCTCGACTTCTGGGATGCACAGTTGCTGGCCCAGAACCTGGTGGCTGGTGTGGACAGCTTCCCGCTGCTGGCCGTGCCGTTTTTCATCCTGGCGGGCGAGCTGATGAACACGGGCGGCATCAGCCGCCGCATCATCGACATGGCCCAGGCCTGGGTGGGGCATATCCGGGGCGGTCTGGGCTACGTGGCCATTGGCGCGGCCGTGCTCATGGCCAGCATGAGTGGCTCGGCGCTGGCTGACACGGCAGCTCTCGCCACCATCCTCTTGCCCATGATGCGCCAGCAGGGCTACCCCATGAACACCTCGGCGGGGCTGATCGCTTCGGGCGGCATCATCGCGCCCATCATTCCGCCGTCCATGCCGTTCGTGATCTACGGCGTGACGACCAACACCTCGATCTCTGCGCTGTTTGTGTCGGGCATCGTGCCGGGGCTGATGATGGGGGTGGGGCTCATCTTTGCCTGGCGGTGGGTGCTGCGCGACCTGGACCTGCCAAAGGGCGAGCCCTTGCCCGTCAAGGCCCGCCTGCACGCCACGGCCCGCGCCTTCTGGGCCATGCTGATGCCCCTCATCATCATCGGCGGCATGAAGACCGGCGTGTTCACGCCCACCGAGGCCGCCGTAGTGGCCGCGTTCTATGCGCTGGTGGTGGCGCTGTTCATCCACCGCGAGATGAAGGTGGCCGACATCTACGGCGTGCTGGTGCGCGCGGCCAAGACGACCTCCATCGTGATGTTCCTGTGTGCTGGTGCCCAGGTGGCCAGCTACATGATCACGCTGGCCGACCTGCCCAACGTGCTGACCAACTGGCTGGGCCCGCTGGTGGAGAACCCGCGCCTGTTGATGGCCGTGATGATGATCGTGCTGGTGCTCATCGGCACGGCGCTGGACCTCACGCCCACCATCCTGATCTTTGCGCCCGTGATGCTGCCCATCGCCGTCAAGGCGGGGATCGACCCGGTGTACTTCGGCCTGATGTTTGTGCTCAACGGCGCCATCGGCCTCATCACGCCGCCCGTGGGCACCGTGCTCAACGTGGTGGCTGGGGTGGGGCGCATCTCGATGCACAGCGTGATTAAGGGGGTGAACCCTTTCCTTTTTACCTACGTGCTGATCCTTGCCTTGCTGGTCGTGTTTCCCCAGATCGTGACTGCACCTGTGGTGTGGCTGCGCTGATTTGCCTGCACTCTTTTTCCTTTCCCCCTCGCCAATGGAGACAACCATGAAAACTTTCCGCCGTACCCTGCTCGCCGCCCTGTCGGTGGCTGCCATCACCTGTTCGTTCCAGGCCGTTGCCCAGGACTTCAAGCCGCGCATCATTCGGTTTGGCTATGGCCTCAATGAGGTGTCCAACCAGGGCCGTGCCACCAAGCTGTTTGCCGAAGAGGTCGAAAAAGCCTCGGGCGGCAAGATGAAGGTGCGCGCCATCGGTGCTGCCGCACTCGGCTCGGATGTGCAAATGCAGCAGGCGCTGATCGGTGGCGCGCAGGAAATGATGGTGGGCTCCACCGCCACGCTGGTCGGTATCACCAAGGAGATGGCGATCTGGGACACGCCTTTCCTGTTCAACAACGCCAAGGAGGCCGACGTGGTGCTGGACGGCCCCGTGGGCCAGAAGGTGATGGACAAGCTGCAGGAAAAAGGCCTGGTGGGCCTGGTGTACTGGGAGAACGGTTTCCGCAACCTCACCAACAGCAAGCGCCCGGTCAATATGCTGGAAGACATGGACGGCATCAAGCTGCGCGTGATGCAGAACAACGTGTTCCTCGACAGCTTCAAGACCCTGGGCGCCAACGCGGTGCCGCTGCCGTTCTCGGAACTCTTCACCGCCCTCGAAACCAAGACGGTGGACGGCCAGGAGAACCCCTACAACACCATCCTGTCGAGCAAGTTCTATGAGGTGCAGAAGTATCTCACGGTGACGAACCACGTCTACAGCCCCTGGATCGTGCTGGTGAGCAAGAAGTACTGGGATGGCCTGTCGAAGGCTGAGCAGAAGGTGCTGCTCGACGCCGCCAAGAAGAGCCGCGACTTCGAGCGCCAGGACACGCGTGCCGAAGCCGACAAGGCACTGGCCGACCTGAAGGCCAAGGGCATGCAGGTCAACGAACTGCCCGCCGCTGAAGCCAACCGCATGCGCGAAAAGCTCAGTGCCGTGAACGCCAGCATTGCGGCCAATGTGGGTGAAAGCCTGTGGAAGGACGTGCAGGGCGCAGTGGCGCAGGCACGCGCAGCGAAGTAAGCCTTCTGGGTGGGGCGCTGGCTGTCGCAGCGCCTTTGCTGACCTCAAGATAAAAAGGCCGAGGCCCCAAAAGGGGCCTCGGCCTTTTTTTGCATTTGCAACTGCCTGCCCGCGCCGCCTTGCAGCGCGGGCCGGACGGATTACAGGGAGCCGATTTCGCCGGACGAGATCTTGCCGGTGCGCAGGGCGTCTGCGGCTTGGGCGTTCACGGCGCTGCGGTCGGCCGTGGAGGTGTAGACCAGGGCGCGCGAACCGACGGGAATGGCACCACTGGTCTGGGGCACGGCCGAGGCTTCGGCTTGCACTTCAGCGCGGGTGCGGTTGGTGTCGAACTTGGTGGCGAATTGCGAAGCATCGGCTTCGTCAGCCTGGGCACCAAAAGAAGCGAAAGCAGCGACAGCGGCGATGGACAGGAAACGTGCGGTCTTGTTCATGGTGAAACTCCGATGAAATTCAAAAAAGAGGGATGTACTGGGCAATACGAAACAGGAAGGGCGGTGGATTCAGCGAATCAGGCGCTGAAGAATCAACCACGCTCACCGTAAGAAATCTGGCCGGTGCGCACGGCGTCAGCAGCCTGGGCACGCACAGCAGCGCGGTCGGCGGTGCTCTTGTAGGTCACCACACGCGAACCAGCGGGTTCGATGCTACGGGTCTGGGCCACGGTGGCGGCTTCGGCGGCCACTTCGGCGCGGGTGCGGTTGGTTTCGAACTTCGTGGCGAACTGCGAAGCATCGGCTTCGTCAGCGTGGGCACCAAAGGAGGCGAAAGCAGCGACAGCGGCGATGGAGAGGAAACGTGCGGTGTTGTTCATGATGGATAAGTCCTTTAAAAAAGCGTCTCAAAAAAACCAGGAGGAAAACAAAACAAAAACTGCTTCAACCCTGGGTTCGGTGAGTCGCCTTGCGGGTTCGGCTCATCGATGGGTTGAACTGTACGCCGATGGTGTTCACGGAAAAACCATTGGGTCGCGAATTAACTGTTCCAGTATTGGAAACAATCCGGGTGCTTGTTTCCTGTGCGGCCACATGGCCGGTGGGGGCGCAAGCGATGGGCGCGGGGGCCAGGAAAGTGGGCGGTGGATCCTTTCGAACTGCGTTGAACATGGGCTGTATCGTGCCCAGCCCGCGCCTTTGCGTCGTCTCGTCACCGTTTCGGTTCTTTTCAGTTTGTTTCGCGTTCCGCCGAATGCAACAGTGGCGAAACATATGCATCGCCGCTGCGACACGGGGGCAAAAAGCGTGGCAAATCGGGCTTGCGCGGGTTGCGCGCGCGGGGCTTATGGGCTGAAATAACTCTCAGCCTGTTTCTGTTCTCACGAGGGAGGTTTCCATGACCAGCGTTGCCAAGATTCTTCAATCCAAACCCGATACCACTGTGCACACCATTGCCCCCACGGCCCTGGTGTTTGATGCCCTCAAGCTCATGGCCGACAAGGGCATTGGGGCCCTGCTGGTGACCGAGGGCGAGGCCATTGCGGGCATCTTCACGGAGCGGGATTACGCCCGCAAGATCGCCCTCATGGGACGCACCTCGTCCGTCACGCAGGTGCGGGATGTGATGACCTCTGCCGTGCGTTTTGTGCGCCCCGACCAGACCAGCGAGCAGTGCATGCAGATCATGAGCACCGGCCGCCTGCGCCACCTGCCCGTGGTGGACAACGGCAAGCTCGTGGGCATGATCTCCATCGGTGACTTGGTCAAGGACATCATCTCCGAGCAGAAATTCATCATCGAGCAGCTGGAGCACTACATCACTGGAACTCACTAAGTGGCAACCCCCTGAGGCGCTGTGCGCCTTCCCCCTTCTCGAATGGCTGCGCCATTCGAGAAGGGGGACGCACCCGGCGCGGCGGGGCGGCCCTTGCGCGGGGGCACTGGCTTGGGGCGTGCGCGTTCTGCGGGCGGCTACCTTTGGCGCAACGTTGAAAAAAGGGCCCTGACGAGATCTGGTCAGGGCCCTTTTGTTCTGGGTGTCCGGGTCGCGGCCGACCCAGACGCTCAAGCGGCTTTTTCGACGTGCCCCTGGCGGGTGTAGAGGAAGTCGATCACTGCCTTGCGGTAGTGCACGTACTGCGGGTCTTCGGCCAGTTCCACGCGTTTGCGGGGGCGGGGCAGGTCTACGGTCAGCACTTCGCCAATGGTGGCAGCGGGGCCGTTGGTCATCATCACGATCTTGTCGGACAGCAGCACGGCTTCGTCCACGTCGTGGGTCACCATGACGACGGTGCTCTGCGTGCGCGCCACGATTTCCAGCAACTCGTCCTGCAGCTTGGCGCGGGTCAGGGCGTCCAGCGCGCCAAAGGGTTCGTCCATCAGCAGCACCTGGGGTTCCATGGAGAGCGCCCGGGCAATGCCCACGCGCTGCTTCATGCCGCCCGAGATCTCGCCAGGGCGTTTTTGACCTGCCGGCGTGAGGCCCACCAGCGCCAGTGCGGCATCGGTGCGGGCCTTGAGCTGGGCCTTGGTTTCCTTGGCGCCAAACACGCGCTCCACGGCCAGGTAGATGTTGTCAAAGCAGGTGAGCCAGGGCAGCAGCGAGTGGTTCTGGAACACCACGGCGCGCTCCGGCCCGGGGCCCTTGATCTCCTTGTTGGCGCACAGCAGCGCGCCGTTGGTGGGGGTGGTGAGGCCCGCGATCAGGTTCAAGAGCGTGGACTTGCCGCAGCCCGAGTGCCCGATCAGCGCCACGAACTCGCCCTTGGCAATCGTCAGGTTGATGTCGCGCAGCGCGGGGAACAGGCCCTTGGCCGTCTTGAAGGTCTGTTCGACGCCGTGGACTTCGATGAACTTGGTGGTGAGAGATGCATGCATGAGGAGCTCCTGGTTTTTTCGAGGACCACCGTGGAACCGGCTTTGCCGGGCCACTGGTGGTGCCCCCTTGAGGGGGTGACGCGCCGCAGGCGCGGCTCAGGGGTGGGTCAAGTTTTGACCTCTTCAAAGGTAAATGCAGTGGCCAGCTTGATGAGCGCAAACTCCAGCACCAGCCCGACGATGCCGATCACGAAGATCGCGATGATGATGTTCTTGACGTTGAGGTTGTTCCACTCGTCCCACACCCAGAAGCCGATGCCCACGCCGCCGGTCAGCATCTCTGCCGCCACGATCACCAGCCATGCGGTGCCCACGGCCAGGCGCACGCCGGTCAACATGTAGGGCAGCACGGCGGGGAAGAGGATCTTGGTGGCGATCTTCCATTCGCTCAGGTTCAGCACGCGGGCCACGTTCATGTAGTCCTGCGGCACGCGCTGCACGCCCACGGCGGTGTTGATGATCATGGGCCAGATGGAGCAGATGAAGATGGTCCAGATGGCTGCCGGGTTGGCTCCCTTGAAGACCAGCAGGCCAATGGGCAGCCAGGCCAGTGGCGACACCGGCCGCAGCAGGCTGATGAGCGGGTTGAACATGCGCGACAGGAAGTTGAAGCGCCCGATCACGAAGCCCGCAGGGATGCCCACCAGCGCCGCCATGCCAAAGCCGATGGCCACGCGCTCCAGCGACATCAGCACGTTCCAGCCCACGCCCTGGTCGTTGGGGCCGTTGCGGTAGAACGGGTTGCTGAAAATGTCCAGCGCCTGTTTCCAGGTCTCCACGGGGCTGGGAATGCTGCCGCCCGTGGTGGTGGACACCACCGCCCACAGTCCGATGAGCAGGCCCAGGCCACACAGCGGTGGCAGCACCGCCAGCCAGAAGCTGCGTGAGAGTGCAGCCCAGTCGCGTGCAGCAGGTGCCGCAGGCGCTGTGGCGCCGGGCGCGGTCGTTGCCTTGGGTGCGGGCGCAGGATTCAAGGTTTTTTGGGCTCTTGCGCCTGCTGGCAAAGCGTTTGTAGCTACATTATTCATAGCATTCTGTGCCACCCCGGCGGGGGCGGCATCCAGGGGGGAGTGAAAAACGGCACTGACCATGGTGTTTCTCCTGTGAATCCTTTGAAGAGGCCGGGTGTGCAGGTTGGGCGGGTGGGGCGCCCGATCAGGCTTTGATCTTGAAGCTGTCGGCGTACTTGGCGGGGTCTTTGCCGTCCCACACCACACCGTCCACCAGCTTGTGGCTGCGCATGTCGCTCTTGGGCAGCGGGGTCTTCGATGCGGTGGCGGCCTGCTTGTAGACGTCGATGCGGTTCACGGCCTTGGCCACGTTCAGGTAGTCGGGGTGGTCCTTCACCAGGCCCCAGCGCTTGTGCTGGGTGAGGAACCACATGCCGTCCGTGAGGTAGGGGAAGTTCACCGTGCCTTCGTTGAAGAACTTCATGTGGTTGGGGTCGTCCCAGGTCTTGCCCATGCCGTCCTGGTAGCGGCCCAGGATGCGCTGGTTGATGGCGTCCACGCCGGTGTTCACATAGGCCTTGCCGGCAATGGTCTCGGCCATCTTGTTCTTGTTGGCCAGGCCATCGTCGATCCACTTGCTGGCTTCGAGGATGGCGGCCGTCACGGCGCGGGCCGTGTTGGGGTACTTCTGCACAAATTCGGAGGTGGTGCCCAGCACCTTTTCGGGGTGGTCCTTCCAGATGTCCTGCGTGGTGGTGGCGGTCACCCCGATGCCATCCATGATGGCGCGGTGGTTCCAGGGCTCGCCCACGCAGAAGCCATCCATGTTGCCCACGCGCATGTTGGCCACCATCTGGGGTGGCGGCACGGTGATGACCTTGGCGTCCTTCATGGGGTTGATGCCATGTGCGGCCAGCCAGTAGTAGAGCCACATGGCGTGGGTGCCCGTGGGGAAGGTCTGGGCAAAGGTGTATTCGCGCTTCTCGCTGGCCATGAGCTTGGCCAGGCCTGCGCCGTTGACGGCGCCTTTTTCGGCGAGCTTTTTCGACAGCGTGATGGCCTGGCCGTTGTGGTTCAGGTTCATCAGCACGGCCATGTCCTTCTTGGGGCCGGCCAGGCCCAGGTGCACGCCGTAGACCAGGCCATACAGCACGTGGGCAAAGTCGAGTTCACCATTCACCAGCTTGTCGCGCACACCGGCCCACGATGCTTCCTTGGTGGGGATGATGGTCACGCCGTACTTCTTGTCGATGCCGAGCACCGAGGCCATCACCACGCTGGCGCAGTCGGTCAGCGGGATGAAGCCGATCTTCACTTCCTTCTTCTCGGGGGCGTCCGAGCCCTGGGCATGCACCAGGGCGCGCAGGGCGGGGCTCACGCCCACGGCGCCCACGGTAGCTGCCTGCAGCACGGTGCGGCGGTTGAGGCTGGTTTTCAACAGATCGGTCATGGGGCGGTTCCTCGGTGCGTTAGAAAACAAAAAAGGCGTCCTCCCCTGGCCGGGTTGCATGCGCAAACGGGCTCGGAGAGGGACGCCTTTGTCCATGGCAAAGCCCATTGGGGGGCCTTGTGTCAGCACTGGCCCGCCATTGGGCCGGTGCTGTCAGGGTGGGACCTTCTTTGGTCTTGCCAGGGTTAATGCAAGCAGCGTGCCAGCCTGTTTTGCGCCAGTTTGGCGCCGCCATTACTATGCTTTTGATAGCTGCTTGGGCAAGATGGACAGGCGCAAACGGCCTTTTTTTGCTTGAAATGGCCAGGGCTGGTGCATGCGGGCCGGGCTGCACTGCGTTTGTGCGGCGCACCATGTGGGAGACCTCGGTTGAACTGGGCGCGGCCCAGGCGAGGGATGCAAGCCAAGGTCCGCCCCGCAGCGAGGGCATCGTCCCCCTTCTCTCGAATCGCGCCAGCGATTCGAGAGAAGGGGGAAGGCGCGCAGCGCCTCAGGGGGATGCCACTAGCCCAGCAAGTCCATCACGTCCAGCATGCGCTGCGCCACATCCACGAGCTTGAGGCCCTTGTCCATGGCCGTCTTGCGCAGCTTTTCGTAGGCGGCCTGTTCGGTCAGGCCCTGGCGCTGCATCAGCAGGCCCTTGGCACGGTCGATGGTCTTACGGTCTTTCAGTTCGGTCTTGGCGTCGGCCAGTTCGGCGCGCAGGGCCTGTTCGTGCTGAAACCGCGCCATGGCCACGTCCAGAATGGGGCGGATGCGCTGGGGCGCCAAGCCCGCCACGATGTAGGCCGACACGCCCGCCGCCACCGCGTCCTTCACGTGCGAGGTGTCCTCGTCGTTGGTGAACATCACGATGGGGCGGCGCTCGTCGCGCGTGGCCATCACCACATGTTCGAGCGCGTCGCGGGCCTCGCTTTCGGCGTCCACGATGATCAGGTCGGGCTGCAGCTGGGCGATGCGCTCGCTCAGGAACACATCGGCGGGCAGCGTGGCCACCAAGTTGAAGTTGTTTTCCAGCAACCCGATGCGCAGCGCACGCGACCGCTCCGCCTGCAGGACGGCGTGTTCGTCGTGTGGGTCGGCGATCGCCAGATCCGGGGCGACCACCACGATGCGCAAGGCCTCATTCATAGACCCGAGCATAAGCAATTTTCACGCCGTATTTGGGTGCGCCGAAGCGGTGCATGGGGGCCATCGGCGCTGGCATGAGGGCGGTCAGGGCAGGGCGGGAGCCCTTAATCAGCCCCCAAAAAAGCAGCGGCACCCCCTTGCGGGGCCTGAAAGTTGCTAATAAAGGATGCTGCGGGAGGGCATACCCGATAGCGCCTCCGGGTGGCCTCGCATATACATCCGGTCACTTCGACATTCAGATATGGAGTTTTTTGCATGAACAAGCACTTCAACCGGCGCCGCTTCTCGGCCAGCCTGGCCCTGACCGCAGTGGCGACTGCCGCACTCCTGACCGGATGCGGCAAGGTGCCGGACACCATCAAAATTGGTGTGGCGCAACCCCTGAGCGGCCCGCTGGGCGCGCTGGGACAGGACCTGCTCAACGGCGTGACCCTGGCGGTGGATGAACTCAACAAGTCCGGCTACACGGTGGACGGCAAGCGCGTGACGCTGGAGGTGGTGTCGGTGGACGACAAGGCCGACGCCGCCACCGGCAAGGCCGTGGCCCAGCAGCTGGTGGATGCCGGTGTGGTGGCCGTGATCGGGCACCTGAACTCGGGCGTGAGCATCGAGACCGCGCCCATCTACGCCGCCAAGGACATCGCGCAGATCGCCATCTCCACCAACCCCAAATTCACCCAGCTGGGCTTTTCCACCACCTTCCGCATGGTGGGCAACGACACCCTGCAGGCCCGCGCCATCGGCTCGTTTGCCGCCACCCAGCTGGGCGCCGCACGCTATGCCGCGCTGGACGACGGCACCCCCTACGGCAAGGGCCTGGCCGACGGCGCCGCCGAGCAGCTCAAGGTCGAGAAGAAAGAAGTGGTGGTGCGCAAATCGTTCGACGACAAGACCGTGGCGTTTGACGAACTGGCAGGCGAACTCAAGGCCGCCAAGGTGGACGTGATCGTCTCCACCCTCAACGACTTCCAGGCCCTGGCCCTGCTCGAAGCACTGCGTAAGGTGGACCACACCAAGGTCAGCCTGCTGGGCGGCGACACCATCAAGACCACCGACATGACCAAGGGCGGCGGCATCGTGCAGGGCATCTACGCCACTTCGCCCGTGCTGGAAGCCAAGGAGTTCTCCACCGGCAAGCCCTTCCTGGAGAAATACATCGCCGCCTACAAAAAGCCCCCGGCCTACGGCGGCCACTACAGCTACGACAGCACCTACGTCCTCTCGGCCGCCATCCAGAAAGCCAAGTCGGCCGCCCCCAAGGACATCACCAAGGCCATGCACAGCATCAACGGCTACGCGCCCGTGATCGGCACCATGACCTGGGACGACAAGGGCGAGCAGCGCTACGGCGCCGTGGGTGTGTATGAACTGCGCGCCGGGGCGTGGGAACTGCGCATGCGGTCGGACCGCTGGTAGGCAAGCCGCCGGGTCGTCGGGCCCCCTCAATCCGCGCAACCCCTGCTGGTGACTGCCCGCAGGGGTTTTTCCATCCGGCCCTGCATGGAGCCGGGTTTTACACTCGGGGCATGAGTTTGTTGATCCTGGGTATTGAATCTTCGTGCGACGAAACCGGCGTGGCATTGGTCCGTTCCACGGGCATTGCCGTGCCTATCCTGCTGTCCCATGCGCTGCACAGCCAGATCGAGATGCACCAGGCCTATGGCGGCGTGGTGCCCGAGCTGGCCAGCCGTGACCACATCCGACGTGTGCTGCCGCTGGCCAAAGAGGTGCTCGCCGAGTCCGGCCAGACGCTGGCCGATGTGGATGTGGTGGCCTACACGCGCGGGCCGGGCCTGGCGGGTGCGCTGCTGGTGGGTGCGGGCGTGGCTTGTGCGCTGGGTGCGGCGCTGAACAAGCCGGTGCTGGGCGTGCACCACCTCGAAGGGCACCTGCTGTCACCCTTCCTTAGCGCCGACCCGCCTGAATTCCCTTTTGTGGCCCTGCTCGTCTCTGGCGGCCACACCCAGCTGATGCGTGTGGATGGCGTGGGCCGCTACGAGATCCTGGGCGAGACCATTGACGATGCGGCTGGCGAGGCGTTCGACAAGTCCGCCAAGCTCATGGGCCTGGGCTACCCGGGTGGTCCTGCGCTGTCGCGCCTGGCCGAGCAGGGCAGCGCCACGGCCTTCAAGCTGCCCCGGCCTCTGCTGCACAGCGGCGATCTGGATTTTTCCTTTGCGGGCCTCAAGACGGCGGTGCTCACGCAAGCCAAGAAGCTGGGTGACGAGCTGGAAGCGCGCAAGGCTGATCTGGCCGCCAGCACCGAGGCAGCGATTGTGGATGTGCTGGTGAAGAAGACGCTGACCGCGCTCAAGCAGACAGGCCTGAAACGTGTGGTGGTCGCCGGTGGCGTGGGGGCCAACCGGCACCTGCGTGCGCAGCTCAACGCGGCCTGCGCGGCCGCCAAGGTGCGCGTGCACTACCCCGAGCTGCACCTGTGCACCGACAACGGCGCCATGATCGCCATGGCTGCAGCCATGCGGTTGCAGGCGGGGCAACAGCAGGCCAACGCCGACTATGCGTTTGACGTGAAGCCGCGCTGGCCGCTGGATGCGATCACAGTTTGATGTTCTAGTGAAAATGGCCGCCAGCGCTTGTCCAGAAAGCGCCAGCAGCTATCTTTTTTGAGGTTCAGAAGGGGTAGTGGCGGGGGGTGGTCTGCACCGTGATCCAGCGCAGTTCGGTGAACTCACGCACCCCGGCCATGCCGCCAAAGCGGCCGTAACCCGAACTTTTCACGCCGCCAAACGGCATCTGGCCTTCGTCATGCACCGTGGGGCCGTTGACGTGGCAAATGCCCGACTCGATGCGCGCCGCCACATTCCAGGCCTTGGCTACATCGCGGCTGAACACGGCGGATGACAGGCCGAACTCGTTGTCGTTGGCACAGGCAATGGCTTCCTCGACACCGTTGACGCGCACCACGGGCTTGACGGGGCCGAACGATTCTTCGCGGTAGATGTCCATCTCGGCCGTCACATGGTCGAGCACCGTGGCCTGCATCAGCGTGCTGTCGCTCTTGCCGCCGCAGACCAGCGTGGCGCCCTTGGCCAGTGCGTCGTCGATGAGGGCGTTGCAGCGGTGCACGGTGGCCATGTCCACCACCGATCCCAGCACCACCGGGCCCTTGCGTGGGTCGCCCAGGGGCAGGGATTGGGCACGCGCGCCGAGCTTCGCCACGAACGCGTCGGCCACGGCGTTGTCCACGATGATGCGTTCGGTGGACATGCAGATCTGGCCCGAGTTGGCGAATGCGCCAAACACGGTGCCTGCCACGGCAGCATCGATGTCCGCGTCATCCAGTACCAGCAGCGGGGCCTTGCCGCCCAGCTCCAGCACCACGGGCTTGAGGTACTTGGCGCAGGTCTGCGCGATGATGCGGCCCACCTTGGTGGAGCCGGTGAAGTTGATGCGGCGCACTGCCGGGTGGGCCACGATGGCCTCGACGACGGCGCCTGCGTCGGCGGGTGCGTTGGTCACAAAGTTCACTACACCGGGAGGCAAACCGGCCTCCTGCAGCGCCTCGATGATGAGGCCATGCGTGGCGGGGCACAGCTCCGAGCCTTTGAGGATGACCGTGTTGCCGCACGCCAGCGGCGTGGCAATGGCGCGCACGCCCAGGATGACGGGGGCGTTCCAGGGTGCAATGCCCAGCACCACACCCGCTGCCTGGCGCACGCCCATGGCCAGGCTGCCGGGCACGTCGGACGGAATCACTTCGCCTGCAATCTGCGTGGTCAGGGCGGCGGCTTCTTGCAGCAGGCCTGCGGCCAGGTGCACGTTGAAGCCGGCCCACATGCCCGAGGCGCCGGTCTCGGCCGCCATGGCCACCGCAAAGTCGGCCGTGCGGACCTCCAGCGCCTGTGCCGCCTTGAGCAGCAGCGCGCGGCGCGCGTTGGGGCCCAGGGCCGACCAGGCCGGGAAGGCCTTGGCGGCTGCGTCGGCAGCGGCCTTGGCGTCGGCCACGCTGGCAGCGGGTGCCGTGGTGGCGACCGAACCGTCGAGCGGGTTGCGACGCTCAAACGTGGCGCCGCCGATGGCTTGCACGCGCTCGCCGTTGATCAACATGGCAATGGCAGTCATGGATGAAAGCTTCTGAAAAAGAACAGATGAAAAAAGGGGGGGAAGGTATTCAGGCCACGCCCAGGTAGGCCTGGCGGACCACGTCGGACTGCAGCAAGGTCGATGCCTCGCCCGAGGCCATGATGCGCCCGCGCTCCAGCACATAGCCGCGCTGCGCAATCTGCAGCGCCTTGCGCACGTTCTGCTCCACCATAAGCACGGTGACGCCCTGTGCGGCGATGCGCTGCACGATGGCCAGCAGCTCATCGACCATGCGCGGCGCCAGGCCCAGCGAGGGCTCGTCCAGCATCAACAGGCGCGGGCCGCTCATCATGGCGCGGGCCACGGCCACCATCTGCTGCTCGCCGCCGCTCATGGTGCCGGCGAGCTGTGTGGCGCGTTCCTTGAGGCGGGGAAAGTCTTCAAACGCCTGGTGCAACCGCTCGGCGCGCACGCGTGACGGCACCAGCCAGCCGCCCAGCTCCAGGTTCTCGGTCACCGTCATTTGCGGAAACAGCTGGCGTCCCTCGGCCACCAGCGCCAGGCCGCGTTGCACGCAGGCCGTGGCGTTCATCGCAGGCACGGCCTGGCCATCGAGCGTCACCGCGCCTTGGCGCGGCAGCAGGCCTGCCAGGGCCTTGAGCAGCGTGGTCTTGCCCGCGCCGTTGGGGCCCACGATGACGGTGATGCCGGGCGCGGCTTCCAGTGCCAGGTCTTGCAGCACCTGAAAGCCGTGGTAGCCCGTGGTCAGGTTCTGCACTTGCAGGTGTGCGCCGGTCATGCTGTGGCTCCTTGTTTGCTGTGTTCTGCGCGCTGGGTCATCTCGTCCCCCAGATAGGCCTCGATCACCTGCGGGTCGCGCACCACCTCGGCGGGTGTGCCGTCGGCAATCTTGCGGCCCTGATGCAGCACCAGCACGCGCTCTACGTACTTGAGCAGGGTGGTGACTGCGTGCTCGATCCAGACCACCGTCAGCCCCCAGTCATCGCGCAGGCGGCGGATGCGCTGGGCCATGGCATCGACCTCCGCTTCTGTCAGGCCTGCAGCCACCTCGTCGAGCAGCAGCAGGCGCGGGCGTGTGCCCAGGGCCATGCCGATCTCCAGCAGGCGCTGCTGCGACGGCGTCACATCGGCGGCAGGGCGGTCGGCCAGGTGCGCCAGGCCCAGCATGGCCAGGATCTCGCCCTCGCTGCGCAGGCCCTCGGGCCCCTGGCGGTGCCGGCCTGCGAACTGCATGCCAAAGCGCACGTTGTCGCGTACCGTCATGTCAGGGAACACGCGCGGCGTCTGGAAGGTGCGCGCAATGCCGTGGGCCGCATAGTGGTGCGGGCCCTTGCCGGTGAGGTTGTCGGCACCACAGTGCAGCGTGCCCGATGTGGGCGGCTGCACGCCCGAGATGGCGTTGAAGAATGTGGTCTTGCCCGCACCGTTGGGGCCGATGATGCCGATCAGCTCACCCGTGTGCAGCGTGGCGCTCACGCCATCCACGGCAGTCAGGCCGCCAAAGCGCACGGTCACGCTGTCAATGGTCAAAAGTGCGTCAGCCATGGTGCGCCTCCGCAGCAGGCTTGCGCCGTTGCCACAGCGTGGCCAGGCCATTGGGCAAGTACATCACGCACAGAATCAGCAGCAGGCCCAACACCATCATGTAGCCGTAAGGCAGCTGCAGGCGCAGGGTTTCGGCCAGCAGGCTGAACACGATGGCCGCCAGGATGGGGCCGCCAATGCTGGTCGCGCCGCCAATCAACGCGATCAACACCGTCTGGAAGCCGATGAAGGGGCTGAACACAGCTGCGGGCTCGATGTAGGTCCAGCGCACGGCCATGGCCGCGCCCACGGCGCCTGCAAAGGCGGCGGTGATGCCAAAGCCTGCGATCTTGGCCAGGCGCGTGTCCACGCCCAGCGTCTGGGCGCGCTGCTCGTCGGCGCCGATGCCTGCCAGTGCGAGGCCAAAGCGGCTGCGCTGGATGGCAATGGCGGTGGCAATGGCCGCCGCCGCGATCAGCAGCACCGTGAGGTACACCGTCTCGTTGCTGGGCACCACCGTGAGCACGCGGCCCACGGTGCCCGACACCTGTTTTTCGACAAAGGTCACCGCGTGGCGGATCAGCTCGGTCATGCCGAAGGTGAGCACTGCAAAGTAGGTGCCGCGCAGGTGCAGCACGGCAGCGCCCATCACGACCGCCACGATGGAGGCAATCAACGCACCGGACACGATCACCAGCGGCCACGGCAGTACGGTCAGCAGCGTGGCGCTGGTGTACGCACCAATGCCGAAGAAGGCCGACGTGGCCAGCGACAGGTAGCGGGTGGCGCCGCAGAACAGCGACCAGCTGGTGGCCAGCGCGATGTACATCAGGCAGCTGAGCAGCACCGAGGTGGCGAACTCTGACACCAGCCAGGGCAGGGTGGCGACCACGGCCACCCCCGCTGCCAGTGCGAGCCAGGGCTTGTTGGAATGGAGGAGTTTCATTTCTTGCTAAACAAACCGTTGGGGCGCCAGATCAGCACGCCGATGAACACTGCATAGCTCAGCAGCATCTTGAGAGACGGGCTGCTGAAGTGCATACCCAAAGCCTCGACCACGCCGAGCAGCAGGCCACCGGCCAGACTGCCCGCCAGGCTGCCAAAGCCGCCCAGCGTGATGACGATCAGCGCCGTCACGGTGTAGGGCTCACCCATCGACGGAGAAATCTCGTAGGTCATCGACAGCAGCGCTCCCGCTACGCCCGACAGGCCGAGGCCGATGCCGAACATCATCGGGTGCAGGCGCCGGGTGTTGATGCCCACCAACTGCGCGCCCGTGGGCGACTGCATCAGTGCCCGCACCGCCTTGCCCAGCAGCGTGAGCTTGAGCAGCGCGATCAGCGCGGCCGACAGCGCCAGTGCCACGCCAAACAGCACCAGCTTGTTTTCAGTGAAGCGCATGCCCGCAATCTGCACCGGGTCGGCCAGGTACTCGTACCCACGCAGGTCACCACCCCAGATCAGGAGCGCGGTGTTCTGCACCAGGAACATGAGGCCAAATCCCACCATCAGGCTGCGCGCCTCGAACACGTCCACATTGGGTGCGCGGGCGGCCAGGCGCTTGAAGCACAGCGCATGCACCACCACGCCCAGCGCAAACAGCGCGATGAAAGCCAGCGGCATGAGCAGCAGCGGCGAGATGCCCCACAGGGTATGCGCGGACCAGGTGAGGAAGGCGCCCAGCATCAGGAACTCGCCATGCGAGATGTTCATGATGCGCATCAGCCCGTACTGCAGGTTCAGGCCCATGGCCACCAGCGCATAGATGCCGCCTGTAATGAGGCCACTGGCGACCAGTTCGGCCCAGGAAGTCAGAGACACTTTGTTATTTCCAGGCTGGTTTCGCGGTGTTCAACTGTGCGGTGGCACGGTCCTTGGGCCACACGACTTCGAAGTCGCTGCCCTGCCACTGGCTCACCGTGCCGGGGATGGACGCGTTCTCGCTGCCCTGGAAGCGGATGCCGCCCAGG
The DNA here is from genome assembly GCF_054950075.1 of Acidovorax sp. Q11. Classification (NCBI taxonomy): domain Bacteria; kingdom Pseudomonadati; phylum Pseudomonadota; class Betaproteobacteria; order Burkholderiales; family Comamonadaceae; genus Acidovorax; species Acidovorax sp. Q11. The sequence continues at coordinate 39,637 of NZ_JBUDZG010000027.1, forward strand.
ATGGTCTTGAACTCGTTCTTGGCGATGTGTTCGCGCAGGGCCTTGCGGTCCAGGCCCGCCTTCTCCACGGCCTGCTGCAGGATCTGCAGGCCTGCCCACGCGTGGCCGCTGGCCCAGCGGTCGGGCTCCTTGTTGAACTTCTTCACGTGGGCGTCGAAGTAGGCCTTGGCCTCGGGGCTGGTCTTCACGCTCCACGAGCCCATGCCGATCACGCCCTCGGTGTTGGCCTGCATCACGTTCTTGTAGAGCTGGAAGGCCGTGCCCACCGAAGCGTAGAAGAACTTGGGGTTCAGCCCCACCTCGCGCGCCTGGCGGCTGGCCAGGATGGTGTCGGGCGGGTAGGTGATGCCGATGAAGGCGTCGGGGTTCTGGTCCTTGATGCCGCGCAGCACGGGCGCCAGGTCCTTCACGCCCAGCGGGTAGCTCTTGCGCTCCAGCACCTGGATGCTGGTCTTCTTGAGGGCATTGTTCAGCGCGGCGAAGTTCTCCAGGCCAAACAGGTCGTCCATGTAGACGATGGCAATGGTCTTGACGTTGTTGGCCACCAGCATGTCCACCAGCGCACCCATCATCTTGTCGGGCTGCTGCAGCAGCGAGAAGAAGTAGGGCAGGTTCATGTCGATCAGCTTGCGCGACAGCGCCGTGGGCGCCAGCAGCGGGTAGCCGAAGCGGTTGGCCAGCGGCGCGATGGCGAAGTTGGCGCCCGAACCCCAGGGCGGCAGGATCAGATCAACCTTGTCGCTGCCCATGAGCTTTTCGTAGGTGCGCACGCAGGTCTCGGTCTCGCTGCGGTCGTCGTAGCCTATGAGTTCGATGGGGCGCTTGGTGCCCTTCACGCTCAGGCCACCCGCTGCGTTCACCTGTTCGGCCCACAGCAGGTAGTTGGGCTCCTGGCTGACCTGGGCACCGGCCGCCCAGGGGCCCGTGCGGGCAATGGCATAACCGATGCGCACGGGTGCCGCGCTGCTGCCCTGGGCCCACAGCTGCGGTGCCACGGCCAGGGTGCCGACCGTGGCGGCGGCGCCCTTGATCCACTGGCGCTTGGAGGGTTGGTGTACTGTCATTGTGTGTCTCCTCGGATGGGGCCTGCGTGGTGCACGCCGTGCCGGGAATCGTAGGCAGACGCGCTCATGCGCGCTGCGCTCAGCGTGCACAAAACGCTTGCCTCAGCGTGCAGACGGCAGCGGGTTTACCCGGATTTCCCTCGGTGGCACGGGGTAACGGGGCGTCCGATAATTCAGCCGCATAACCATCAGGCTTGCGCAACCCGCACTGGAGACACCATGGCCCATCCCCTGACCGAGGTATCCACCGACGCCGTGCCTGCGCGCGACCGCCTGCACCTGTGGGGCGATGCGGTGTGGCGCCTGATTGGCGGGCTGGAGTCCGACGCGTTTGGTGACGATGCCTTTGCAGGCCACATCACCTCGGGCCAGGCGGGCTATGTGAACCTGTGCCAGTTGGACGTGAGCCGCCACCGCGTGGTGCGCACCCCCAGCCTCATCCGGGGCAGCGACCGGGCCTATATCAAGGTGGTGGCCCAGCTCGAAGGGCGCGCGTGCTTTGAGCAGAACGGTCGCCAGGTATGGTTGTCGCCGGGGGAGTGGAGCGTGTACGACACCACACGCGCCTATGCCGTGAGCAACCCCGAGGCCGTGCGCCAGATGGTGCTGATGATCCCCAAGGAACAACTGCCCGAGCGCAAGCTCAAGCTCGATGACCTGATGGTGCAGCGGTTCTCGGGCACCAGTGGCGTGTCGCGGCTGGCCTGGGACACCATGCGCGCTGCGTTTGCCGAGCTGCCCACCATGTCCGAAGCTGCCGCCGATGGCGTGGCCGATGTGATCACGCACCTGGTGCAGCTGTCGCTGCTGGAGCGCAACGGGCAGCAAAGCCTGCTGTCGCAGCGCGAGGCCCTGCGCGACCGCATCAGCCAGTACATCGACCGGCACCTGGGCGACCCCGACCTCACCATCGACCGCATGGCCCAGGCGCTCAACTGCAGCAAGCGGCACCTGTACAACGCGGTGGCTGATGACGAGGAAACCCTGGCCGCCATGATCCAGCGCCGCCGCCTGGAGGCCTGCCTGCGCGACCTGCGCCACCCGGCGCATGCACAGCGCTCGGTCACTGACATTGCGCTGTCCTGGGGCTTTAGCAACAGCGCGCATTTCAGCCGCGCGTTCCGCTCGCATGTGGGGTGCAGCCCCAGCGAATACCGGGCCCGCGCGTTGGCGCCGGTGGTGCTGTTGCGGGACGAATCGCGGCTCGCGCACTGAGCGGCACCCCGGCCCCTTGCGTGTGGGGCCGTCTGCGCGGCAAAGCACGCTCACCCGTTCTACGCATGCGCATACGCATGCATCGGCATGCAGTGGCGTGACCGTTGCCTTGCATCAATTCTTTACGCGGGCTTGACCCAGTGGGTACGTTGTGGGCGCAATGGCTGCTCACAATGGGGTTTTCCCCTGCGTAGCCCTTGCCCATGCGTTTTCTCCCACTGGCCTTTCCCGGCACACCCACTGCCCGCGCAGCGCGACCTTTGCGTGCCGTGCCGTGGAGGCAAACGGCCTTGTTGTTGTGCGTGCTGGCCACCGCCGGGTGCGCCAGCCTGGCACCCACGGATCGCGCATTGCCCGCAGTGGCCGTTCCCCCGGCCTGGTCTGCGGGGGGCAACGGCACAGCGCAAGGGGCTACGGCTACGTCCCTGGCCCAGTGGTGGCAGCGGTTTGACGATGCTGTACTCACCTCGCTGGTCGAGCAAGCCTTGCGCGCCAACACCAGCGTGCGCACCGCCCAGGCCGCGCTGCAGCAGGCGCGTGCGCAGGTGGATGTGCAATCGGCTGGCCTGCTGCCCAGCGTGGGTGCATCGGCTTCGGCGCAACGCAGCCGGGCCAGCAACAGCACGGGCAACACCTTCCAGGCCGGTTTTGATGCGAGCTGGGAGCCCGATGTGTTTGGCCGCCTGAGCAGCGGCGTGAGCGCCAGCGAGGCCGATGCCCGCGCGGCAGAGGCCAGCCTGGCCGACGTTCAGGTATCGCTGGCCGCCGAGGTGGCCGTCAACTACATCGAGCTGCGCGGGCTGCAGCAGCGCCTGGCCATTGCGCGCAGCAACCTGGCCAGCCAGCAGGAGACCTTGCAGATCACGCAGTGGCGCCTGCAGGCCGGGCTCACTACCTCGCTCGTCACCGAGCAGGCCCGTGCAGCGGCCGAGCAGACCGCCGCGCAGATTCCCAGCCTGGAAGCCAGTCTGGCTCAGTCGCGCTACAGCCTGGCCGTGCTGACAGGCCAGGTGCCCGGCGCGCTCGACGCAACCTTGGCCACCGGTGCGCCCGTGCCGCAGCCCACCGCAGAACTGGCGCTGGCAATCCCGGCCGAGACGCTGCGCCAACGCCCCGATGTGCGTGCGGCGGAGCAGCGCATTGCAGCCGCCCTGGCGCGTGTTTCGCAGGCCGATGCGGCGCGCTACCCCAGCTTCTCCCTCGGTGGCTCGCTGGGCCTGCGTGCCCTCACGCTGGGTGCGCTGTCGGGCGGCGGTGCGGTGACCAGTGCCTTGCTGGGCAGCGTGTCCATCCCGCTGCTGGATGGCGGCGCCGCCCGCGCCCAGGTGCGCGTGCAGTCCGCAGCGCTGGAGCAGGCCCGTGTGGCCTACGAAGCTGCCATGCTCACGGCCCTGCAGGATGTGGAGAACGCGCTGGTGGCCTTGCGTGGCGATCGTGAAAAGCTGGAGCGACTGGTGGCCGCCGCAGACGCCGCTCGCAACGCCGCGCTGCTGGCGCAGCAGCGCTACAGCAGCGGATTGATTGACTTTCAGGCGGTACTGGAGACCCAGCGCACGCTGCTGTCCACGCAAGAGAGCGTGGCCACCACCACCGCTGCCGTCGCGGCAGACCATGTGCGCCTTTACAAGGCGCTGGGCGGCGGCTGGAAGACATGAAGCACCCCCCTGAGTCGCTGCGCGCCTTCCCCCCGCTCTCGCATTGCTGCGCAATGCGGGCTGGGGGACGCAGCCCTCACTGCGGGGCGGCCCTTGCCCGGCTGCCTGCACTTTGGCCGCGCCAGTTTCATGCGCTGTGAGTAACTGATTTGATCTTATGACTGATAAACCTTCCTCTCCCCCGTCCAGCCTCGAAGCACTCCTGGGTGCCGACCGTCCGCGCCGCTGGTGGCAGCGCACTACCGTGTGGCTGGGGGGGGCAGCGCTCGTGGTGGTGGGCGGTGGCTTGTATGCCTGGCAGTCGCGCCAGAGCGCCAGCACTGCACCCACCTATGTCACCGAAGAGCTGCGCCGGGGCAACCTCACGCTCACCGTGTCTGCCAATGGCACGCTGCAGCCCACACGCTCGGTCACCATTGGCAGCGAGCTGTCGGGTACCGTGCGCAAGGTGCTGGTGGATGTGAACGACAAGGTCAAGAAGGGGCAACTGCTGGTAGAACTGGACACCGCCAAGCTCGAATCGCAGGTGCTGCGCTCGCGCGCCTCGCTGGCGTCGGCGCAGGCCCGCCTGGCCCAGGCCGTGGCCACCACCAAGGAGGCCATTGCCAACTTTGGCCGGCTCGAAGACGTGGCCCGCCTGTCCGGCGGCAAGGTGCCCTCGGCCTCCGAGCTGGACGCAGGCCGCGCCACGCTGGACCGCGCCCGCGCCGATGAAACCAGCGCCCGCGCCACGGTAGAGGATGCACGTGCCGCGCTGTCCACCGACGAGACCAATCTGTCCAAGGCCTCCATCCGCTCGCCCATCGACGGCGTGGTGCTGACCCGCACGGTGGAGCCTGGCAATGCGGTGGCCGCTTCGCTGCAGGCCGTGACGCTGTTCACCGTGGCCGAAGACCTCACGCGGCTGCGGCTGGATGTGAGTGTGGACGAAGCCGATGTGGGTTCGGTCACGGTGGGTCAGGACGCGAGCTTTACGGTCAGTGCCTATCCCTCGCGCCGCTACCCGGCCCAGGTCACGCGGGTGTCGTTTGGCTCCACCAAGACGGACAACGTGGTGACCTACATCACCTGGCTGGAGGTGAACAACGGCGACATGAGCCTGCGCCCCGGCATGACGGCGGCGGCCACCATCACTTCCACTGAACGCAAGGATGTGCTGCTGGTGCCCAACACGGCGCTGCGCTTCACGCCCGCTCAGGCCGCAGGGGCCGATGCGAAGCCCGGGGCGGGTGGCGCCAAGCCCGGCGCATCGGGCAGCGGCAGTGGTGGCGGCATCATGTCGCAGCTCATGCCGGGCATGCCACGGTCTGGCTCGGGCCCACGCAAGCCGGGTGCGGGGGGCGAGGCAGGCGATGGCGCGGGCAAGACGCGGCAGGTGTGGGTGCTGCAGGACGGCGCTGCCAAGCCCATCGATGTGCAGGTGGGCATCAGCGATGGCCGCCATACCGAGGTCACGGGCGAGGGCCTCACGCCCTGCATGGCCGTGATCACCGACCAGCGCGCGGCAGGGGCCAAGCCATGAGCGTGGCGGGCGACACCCCCATCATCCGCCTGCGTGGCGTGACCAAGGTCTATGGCGAAGGGGCGCTGGCCTTTCAGGCGCTCAAGGGCGTTCATCTCGACATTGCGCAGGGCGACTTTGTGGCCATCATGGGCCCCAGCGGCTCGGGCAAGTCCACGGCCATGAACACACTGGGCTGCCTGGACCGGCCCACCACGGGCGAATACCTGTTCAAGGGCGTGCATGTGGAGTCACTCTCGCGCGACGAGCGGGCACGGCTGCGGCGGCGCTACTTTGGTTTTGTGTTCCAGGGCTTCAACCTGCTGGCGCGCACCTCGGCGCAAGAGAACGTGGAGCTGCCCCTGCTGTACCGGGGCGAGTCGGCCACCGCGCGCCACGCTGCGGCCGCGCGCGCTGGAGGCCGTGGGCCTCAAGGGCTGGGAACACCACACGCCCGCCGAGCTGTCGGGCGGGCAGCAGCAGCGCGTGGCCATTGCGCGCGCCATCGTCACCGAGCCCGATGTGCTGCTGGCCGACGAGCCCACCGGCAACCTTGACACCCAGCGCAGTGTCGAGATCATGGAACTGCTGTGGCGCCTGAACGCCGACCACGGCATCACCGTGCTGATGGTCACGCACGAGCCCGACATGGCGCAGTACGCGCGGCGCATCGTGCGGTTTGTCGATGGCGTGGTGGACAGCGATGCGGCCAACCTACACCCCAAGGGCCTGGACGCTGATGTGGCATCGGCCCAGCTGGCGGTAGCCGGTTCGGATGCGGGAGGCCACTGATGTTGCTCAACACCCTGCTGCTGGCGCTGCGCTCCATTCGGCGCAATCTCATGCGCTCCTTCCTCACCATCCTGGGCATCGTGATCGGCGTGAGCGCGGTGATCACCATGGTCACGCTGGGCAATGGCGCCACGCTGGCCATCCAGAACCAGATCTCGGGCCTGGGCACCAACCTGCTGCAGGTGCGCCCCGGCCAGCGCATGGGGCCTGGCGGCGGCACGGGCGCCCCGGCCTTCAAGGACACCGATGCCGACATGATCGCGCAGCAGATCGGCGGCATCCTGGCCGTGGCGCCCGAGGCGCGCGCCGCCGCCACGGCGGTGGTGGGTGGGCGCAACTGGACGACCAGCGTGATCGGCAGCACCAACGCCTGGCTGGAGACCGGCAACTGGACGGTGCGCACGGGCCGCGTCTTTACCGACGCCGAATTGCGCGCGGGTGCCGCCGTGTGCCTGATCGGCGAGACCGTGCGGCGCGAGCTGTTTGGCACCGCCGATGCCGTGGGTGGCCAGCTGCGCGTGAAGGCGTTTTCGTGCGAGGTGGTGGGCGTGCTGGCGTCCAAGGGGCAGGGTGCGTTTGGCAACGACCAGGACGACACCGTGCTGGTACCGCTGCGCACGCTGCAGCGCCGAGTGACGGGCAACACGCGGGTGAACACGCTGCTGGTGTCGATGAAGGACGGCAGCGACCCCGAGCGGGTGAAGGCCAGCCTCACGCAACTGCTGCGCGAGCTGCGCAAGCTGTCGGACTCGGACGAAGACAACTTCAACGTGCTCGACACCAAGCAGCTGGCCGACACGCTCTCGGGCACCACCAAGGTGCTGACCACACTGCTGGGCGCGGTGGCTGCCGTGAGCCTGCTGGTGGGCGGCATCGGCATCATGAACATCATGCTGGTGAGCGTGACCGAGCGCACGCGCGAGATCGGCCTGCGCCTGGCCATCGGCGCACTGGAGCGCGAGGTGCTGCTGCAGTTCCTGATCGAGGCCGTGGTGCTGGCCGCGCTGGGCGGGCTCATCGGCATCGTTCTGGCCACGGGTGCGTCGCTCGCGCTGTCGGGGCTGATGGGCGTGCCCTACCTCTTCAACCCCGGCGTGAACCTGCTGTCGTTTGTGTTCTCGGCCGGAATCGGCGTGGTGTTTGGCTACTTTCCGGCACGGCGCGCGGCGCGCATGGACCCCATCGACGCGCTGCGGCACGAGTGAGTAGCGGGTGCATGCACAGCGGCCCGTTTTATGAATAAAAAGTGCCCGTACCGCCTGCGGTACGGGCACTTTTAGCTATCAATTCAGTAGTTTTTAATGAATGGTGAGCGTGGTGGCCTTGCTGGCGGGCTCCAGCTTGGCCAGGGTCAGCGTCAGCACGCCGTTTTCCAGCTTGGCGCTGCTGTTGGCGGCATCAATGTCTGCCGCCAGTTCCCAGGCGCGCTGCACCTGGCGCGGGGCACCTGCCACACTCTGCAGGTGCACTACATTGCCTTCGATGCTGATTTGCAGCTGCTCGCGGGCCAGGCCCGGCACGTCCAGTTGCAGCGTGGTCGCCTTGTCGTCCTGCGTCACGGTGCAGCCTGCTGAACGGGCTGCAGCGGGCTCTGCCAGCGTGCCCATCAGAAAACGCTGCAGCGCGAGATCGGCAGAACGGGGGGCCTGGGAGTAGGCGGCGCGGCGGATCACAGGGGCGAAGATCATGGGTAACTCCTATAAACTGCGCGGCTCTCGACGTGGTCGCCGCATGCCAAGGAGTTGTGTACGCCCGCGTCGCTTTTCAAGGGAAAAAGTGGCATGAATAAATTGCAAGCCGTGGGCTTGAAATCGGGCGCAGCAGCATTACGTCACACCGTTTGGGCCGCTGCCGTGGCGTTGGCGGGTGCCATGGCCCCCGTGTCAGGCAGCTGGGCGCAGGCCCCGGCGCCAGCCGCTGCTGCGGCCCAGGCCAAGCCCGTCAAGGTGGCGCTTATCGAAAGCCTGTCGGGTGCGTTCTCCAACACCGGCGAGGCGGTGTACCGCAATGTGTACTGGGCCATGGAGCGCGTGAATGCGCGCGGTGGCGTGCAGCTGCCCGCCAGCAGCGGTGGCCCCCGCCCGCTGGCCCTGGAGCGCTACGACAGCAAGGGCCAGAACGAAGAGGCGCTCTCGGCCTTGCGCGCTGCCATCGACGATGGCGCGCAGATCATCCTGCAGGGTAATTCCTCGGCCACGGCGGCGGTGCTGATCGAGGCCATCAACAAGCACAACGAGCGCGAGCCGAACAAGCGCGTGCTGTTCCTCAATTACTCGGCGGTGGACCCCATCCTCACCAACGAGAAATGCAGCTTCTGGCACTTTCGCTTCGACGCCCATGCCGATATGCGCATGGCCGCGCTGATGGACGTGATGCGCGAGGATAAAAGCCTCAAGAGCGTGTACCTCATTGGCCAGGACTACAGCTTCGGCCAGGCCGTGCTGCGCGAAGCCAAGAAGCAGCTGGCCGCGCAGCGCCCCGATGTGGCCCTGGTGGGCGAAGAGCTGCATCCCATCGGCCGTATCAAGGACTTCGCGCCCTACGCCGTGAAGATCAAGACCAGCGGCGCGCAGGCTGTGGTCACCGGCAACTGGGGCAATGACCTGACCTTGCTGGTGAAGGCGGCGCGCGAGGTGGGCTACGAAGGCAGCTTCTACACCTTCTACGGCAATGCACTCGGCGCGCCCGCCGCCATCGGCGACGCGGGCATCGGCAAGGTGGTGGCCGTGGCCGACTGGCTGCCCAATGTGCCGGGCGCGCAGAGCGAGGCGTTCTACCAGTCCTTCCGCACCCGCTTCCCCAAGCCGCAGGACGACTACGTGCACATGCGCATGCAGCTCATGATCGAGGCGCTGGCCCAGTCCATCGAGCGTGCGGGCAGCACCGATACCGTGGCCATCGCTCGGCAAATGGAGAACGCCAATGTGCAGCTCTCCGGCCAGGGCGGCACCATGCGCGCGGCCGACCACCAGTTCCAGCAGGCGCTGGTGGTGGGCGTGATGGACAAGAAGGGCGCGCCGGGTGTGAAGTTCGACGTGGAAGGCTCGGGCTACGGCTTCCGCGTGGTGCGGCAGATCCCTGCGGCCAAGGCGCAGCAGCCGCACAGCTGCACCATGGCGAGGTTCTAAACCCACCTGAGTCGCCTTCGGCGCCTTCCCCCGAGGGGGCGCACCCATGGCCTGGCAAAGCCAGTTCCACGGTGGCTCTGGCGGGGCCTGTGCCCATGCACGGAGCGCGCGCCAGGGGGAAGTGCAGAGCCTCGCGAGTATGTGCGGTGCTGCCCTGCGCAGCGCGCGCCGCATATCGATATAAAAAGTTAGCGCAACCGGTGCAGGCCTCCGGGCCACAGAATTTGTCGCATTGATCACTCATGCGCAAATTGCTGCTCCCACCGTGTCCTACGCCCTTTCCCTGCTCGACAAAAGTCCCATCCCCGAAGGGGCCACGGCGGCCGAGGCGCTGCAACGCACCGTAGCGCTGGCCCAGCGCGCAGAACAACTGGGCTATCGCCGCGTTTGGGTGGCCGAGCACCATGGCAACCCGGGCCTGGCCGGATCGGCCCCCGAAGTATTGGTGGCGCACTTGCTGGCGCGCACTTCGCGCATCCGCATCGGATCTGGCGGCGTGATGCTGCAGCACTACAGCCCGTTCAAGGTGGCCGAGGTCTTCAAGGTGCTGGCGTCGCTCGCGCCGGGCCGGGTGGACCTGGGCGTGGGCAAGGCCCCTGGTGGCTTGCCGCTGTCCACCCGGGCGCTGCAGGCACTGCACGACAAGTCCCCGGCTTCAGGCTTCGATGTGCGCTTTGCGGAGCTGGACGCCTTCCTGCACAACACGCTGGACCCGGAGCATGCGCTGGCCGGTGCCATCGCCTTCCCCAGCCCGCCTAGCCTGCCCGAGCGCCATCTGCTCGGCGGCAGCCCCGACAGCGCCGCGCTGGCCGCGCGCCATGGCTGGCACTTTACCTACGCGGGCCATTTCAATGGCGACCCGGTGAACATCGAGCGCACGGTGCGTGTGTACCGCGAGGCTTCGGGGCGTTCTCCATCGCTGGCGCTGTATGCCCTGGTGGCCCCCACGCAGGCGCAGGCTGAAAGCCTGGTGGGTGCTTTGTGTGTGTTCAAGCTGCACCTCTCCACGGGGCAAAGCGTCAACCTGCCCAGTGCCCAGGCCGCAGCGGAGTTTGCGCGCCAAGCTGGCGTGGCGGACTACCGGCTGGAGGAGACCCGCCCCCATGTGATTGCGGGCTCGCCCGAGCATGTGCGCGAACAGCTTGATGCGCTCAGCGAGCGCTACGGCATTGAGGAGTTTGTGATCGATACGCCCATCACGGGTTTTGCCGAGCGGCGGGCCTCGGTCGAGCTGCTGGCCAGCGCCTACGCCACGGCCGAAGCCTGAGCTAGCCCCCCCACATCCCCTGGAAAAAAAACCATGAGCCACCACCACAACAACAAGTCCCCCATCCGCTTTGGCGTCATGCTGCACGGTGCGGGGGGGCACATGAATTCGTGGAAACACCCTGCAGGCCCGGCGGACGCGAGCGTCAACCTGGGCTTCTACATCGAGACCACGAAGAAGGCCGAAGCCAACGGCATTGCCTTCGCCTTCGTGGCCGACGGGTTGTTCATCAACGAGAAGTCCATCCCGCACTTCCTGAACCGTTTCGAGCCCATCTCCATCCTGTCGGCGCTGGCCGTGGCGACGTCCAAGATCGGCCTGGCGGGCACCATCTCCACCTCATACAGCGAGCCCTTCACCGTCGCTCGGCAGTTCGCATCGCTGGACCTCATCAGCCAGGGGCGCGCAGGCTGGAACGTGGTGACCACGCCGCTGGAGGGCACGGCCACCAACTACAGCCGCAACCACCCCGACCATGCGCTGCGCTACGAGATCGCCGACGAATACCTCCAGGTGACGCAGGGCCTGTGAGACAGCTGGGACGACGATGCCTTGGTGCGCAACCGCGAGACCGGCCAGTTCTTCGAACGTGACAAGCTGCACACGCTGAACCACAAGGGGCGTTTCTTCCAGGTGGCGGGGCCGCTGAACATCGGCCGCTCCCCCCAGGGCCAGCCGGTGATCTTCCAGGCGGGCTCTTCGGACGCGGGCATTGGCCTGGCGGGCAAGTACGCCGATGCGGTGTTCACCCATTCGCCCTCCATCGAAGAGACCCGCAGTTTTCTGCGCAAGGTCAAGGCCAGTGCCGTGGTGCACGGCCGCCAGGCCGACGACGTGAAAATTTTCCCGGGCATCGGGCCCGTGGTTGGGGCCACGCAGGAAGAGGCCGAGGCCAAGTACCAGGCCATCCGCGAGCTGCTCACGGTCGAGGAAGCGCTGGCCTACCTGGGCCGCTACTTCGACCACCACGACTTCAGCCAGTACCCGCTCGATGAGCCCTTCCCGGACCTGGGCGAGATCGGCCGCAACAGCTTTCGCTCCACCACCGACCGCATCAAGGCCGATGCGAAGGCGCGTGGCCTGACCCTGCGCCAGGTGGCGCTGGAGGCCGCCACACCGCGTTCGCAGTTCGTGGGCACCGGCGAGCGTGTGGCCGACGAGATCATTCGCTGGGTGGACGAAGGCGCGGCCGATGGCTTCATCCTGGGCTTCCCGGTGCTGTCGCAGGGGCTGGATGACTTCATCACCCACGTGATCCCCGTGCTGGAGGCGCGGGGACGCTACCAGCGCACGCTGCCGGGCCACACCCTGCGCGACCACATTGGGTTGCCACGCAAGGCCAGCCGCTACGCGCAAGCCGATGCAGGTGCTGCACCGGCGCCAGCCCGGAAGGTGGCGTGATGGGAGCTGCGTTGCCCGCCGCGCCGAAGCAGGACGTAGAACGTGTGGAGGCAGGCATTGCCGCCTTCATCCACGAGTTCAAGGCATTGCGCCGCGACCTGCATCAGCATCCCGAGCTGTCGTTCCAGGAGCACCGGACCTCGGCCATTGTGGCTGAGCGCCTGGCGTCCTGGGGCTATTCCGTCACCACCGGCATTGCGGGCACCGGGGTTGTGGGCACGCTGCGCCGGGGGCAGGGCAACAAGGCCCTGGGCATCCGCGCCGACATGGACGCACTGCCCATCACCGAGGCCACCGGCCTGCCCTATGCCAGCTGCAACGCCGGGGTGATGCACGCCTGCGGGCATGACGGTCACACCACGGTGCTGCTGGCGGCTGCGCGTTTTCTGGCGGAGTCGGGCCGCTTTGACGGCACGCTGAACCTGATCTTCCAGCCCGCCGAGGAGCATGGTGGCGGTGCCAACCGCATGATCGGCGAGGGCCTGTTCGAGCGCTTCCCGTGCGACGCCGTGTTCGGGTTGCACAACTGGCCCTGTGTGGGCGAGGGGCACTTTGGCTGCGTGACCGGCCCGGCCATGGCCTCGGTGGACCAGATCACCATCACCGTGCGCGGCAAGGGTGGCCACGGCGCCGCACCGCACGAGACGGTGGACCCGGTGGTGGCCAGCGCCCACATCATCACCGCGCTGCAGACGGTGGTGTCGCGCAACGTGGACCCGCTGGACATGGGCGTGGTCACGGTGGGCTCCGTCCACGGCGGCAATGCGCCCAACGTGGTGCCCGAGAGCGTGGAACTCAAGCTCACTGCGCGCGCCTTCAAGCCCGAGGTGCGCGAGATCCTCAAACAGCGCATTCCCGCCATTGCCCGCGCGCAGGCCGAGAGTTTTGGCGCGACCGCCGAGGTGGTGTACGTGCCGGGCTACCCCGCCGTGCTGAACCACGAAGCCGAGACGGAACTGGCGCGCAGTGTGGCGCGGGACACCTTTGGCGATGCACGCGTCGATGCGGGTTTTCGCCCGCGCACGGCCAGCGAGGACTTCGCTTTCATGCTGCTCAAGCGACCTGGCAGCTATGTGTTCGTGGGCAATGGCGATGGGGCGTCGCTGCACAGCCCGTACTACGACTTCAACGACGCCATCCTCGCGCCCTCGGCCACCTACTGGGTGCGGCTGGCCGAGCGGTTCTTGGCCTGACCTCGCCTCTCAAGAAAGCCTGCCTATGAGCGACAGATTCATCTACACCACGCCTTTGGACCCGCTGGCCCGGCCCCTGATCGACGAGCTTTCGCACGAGTACGAGAGCCGCTATGGCGAGTTCTACCAGCAGGACGGCGGCCCGCGCGAAATGGACAAATACGCGCCCGAGCTGTTCTCGCCCGCGCAAGGCGGCAACTTCGTGCTCCTGCTGCGCGATGGGCAGGCCATTGGCGGCGGCGCCTTCAAGCGCCATGACGACCCCGATACGGCCGAGCTCAAACGCGTGTGGACCCACTCGGCCCATCGCCGCCAGGGCCTGGCGGGCCACGTGCTGCAGGAGCTGGAGGCCCAGGCGCTGCGCCAGGGCTACGCGCGGCTGTACCTCACCACCGGCTTTCGCCAGCCCGAGGCCGTGGGGCTGTACCTGCGCCACGGCTACACCGCGCTGTTCGATACCTCGCTGCCGCACGAGACCTACCGGCACCTGCCGTTCGAGAAATGGCTGCGGGTGGCTGCGCTGGCCCGCGCTGCCTGATTCCGCCCTTCGTCAATCGATCAATCCCAAGAGTTTCGACCATGTCCACATCCACCACCCTGGACGCAGCTTCAGGTCTGCCGCGAGGCACCGTGAACCCCGTTGCGCCCGTTGTTGGCAGCCACGCGCACATCACTTCCCCCGCTATGCTGTCGCCCGCGCCCGCCAAGGGCGACTACTCGCACTACCGGGTCGTGCCCGCGCGGCACCGGGCGCGGGCCGTGGGCACCGTGTTTGCCGCTGTTGTCATTGCGCTGGTGCTGTACTCGGTGCTTACCAACCCGCGCTGGGGCTGGGGCGTGTTCGGCGAGTATTTCTTCTCGGAGCCTGTGTTGGTGGGCCTGGGCCGCACCCTGCTGCTCACGGCGCTGGGAGCCTTGTTCGGCTTCACCTTGGGCACGGCGCTGGCGCTGGCCCGCGTGTCGCGCTCACCACTGCTCGCGGGACTGTCGTGGACTTTCATCTGGATCTTCCGGTCCATCCCGGTCATCGTTCTGCTGCTCATCATCAACAACCTGGGCTATCTGTACGAGACCGTCAGCGTGGGGTTGCCGTTCACCGACTGGACGTTTTTCTCGTACCCCACCACGCAGCTCATCAGCCCCTTCGTGGCGGCGCTGATCGGCCTCACGCTCAACCAGGCGGCCTTCGCGTCGGAGATCGTGCGCGGCGGCATCCTGTCGGTGGACCAGGGGCAGCTTGAAGCGGCGGCCGCACTGGGCCTGCCGCGCCGTCGGCAGGCGTTTCGCATCGTGCTGCCCCAGGCCATGCGGTCCATTTTGCCGGCGGGCTTCAACGACATCATCGGGCTGGCCAAGGGCACGTCCAACGTGTACATCCTGGCCTTGCCCGAGCTGTTCTACACCATCCAGATCATCTACCGCCGCAACCTGGAGGTGATACCGCTGCTGATGGTGGCGACCGTGTGGTACCTGGTGATCCTCACGGTGCTGTCGCTGCTGCAGTACTACATCGAGCGGCATTTCTCCAAGGGCGCGTTGCGCAGCCCGCCGCCCTCCATCTTCAGCGCTGTCGCGGCCTGGCTGTGGCCCGCGCGGCGGGCCATTGTGGCGGTGGAGCCTGTGGTGCCGGCTGCGCCTGCGCCTGCGGCCGTTCCCCGCTGGACAGGCGCACTCAACCGCGGCGGCGAGGTCACCATCCACGGCGTGTCCAAACGCTATGGTGCGCTGGAGGTCCTGAAGGACGTCACGCTGACCGTGTTGCCCGGCAGCGTGACGGTGATCCTCGGCCCATCGGGCTCGGGCAAGTCCACGCTGCTGCGCTCCATCAACCACCTGGAGCGCGTGGACGGCGGTTTCATCGCCATCGACGGCGAGCTCATCGGCTACCGCCAGGACGCCGACACGCTCTACGAGCTGGGCGAAAAAGACATCCTCAAGCGCCGTGTGGACGTGGGCATGGTGTTCCAGAACTTCAACCTGTTCCCGCACCTCACGGTGCTGGAGAACATCGTCGAAGCGCCGGTCACCGTGCGCAAGCTGGCGCGTGCAGAGGCTGAGGCCCTGGGGCTGGAGCTGCTGGCCCGCGTGGGCCTGTCGGACAAGGCGCACAGCTACCCCCGACAGCTCTCGGGCGGACAGCAGCAGCGCGTGGCGATCGCGCGGGCGCTGGCGCTCAAGCCCAAGGTCCTGCTGTTCGACGAGCCCACCTCGGCCCTTGACCCCGAGCTGGTGGGCGAAGTGCTCGATGTCATCAAGGAGCTGGCGCGCACCGGCACCACGCTGGTCATCGTGACGCATGAGATCGGCTTCGCCCGCGAAGTGGCCGACACCGTGGTGTTCATGGAGCAAGGCCGGGTGGTGGAAACCGGCACGCCCTCCAAGGTATTCAGCCAGCCCGACCACCCGCGCACGGCGGCCTTCCTGGCCAAGGTGCTCTAGACCTCGCACGCGTGCCGTTGTTGCAGGCCTGTGCCCAGGCCTGGCGGCAGCGTGGGCGACGCAGTTCTTTCTTCTCAACCATCCCGACAACCTTTTTTCATCCCGGAGCCCATCCATGACCCTTCTGAACAAGACCCTGGCCGCCCTCGCGCTGGCCGCTGCCTCCATTGCCGCCCTCGCGCCCATCCATGCGTCCGCGCAGGCCATCGACCTGAGCCCTGAGCAGCCAGGGCGCCCCCGCTCGCAAAAGGTGGACGAAGCGATCAAGCTCGTCGCCAAGGACTTCAAGTTCGCCAAGGAGGGTGTGCTCACCGTGGGCACCACCACGGGGCGCCTGCCGTTTGGTGCCTACGCCACTGACAACAAGACGCCTGTGGGCAACGCGCCCGACGTCGCGCAGCTCGTGGCCGACAGCCTGGGCCGCAAGCTGGAGCTGGTGTCCGTGGCCTGGGCCGACTGGCCGCTGGGCCTGCAGTCGGGCAAGTTCGACGTGGTGATCTCCAACGTCACCGTGACCGAGGAGCGCAAGGAGAAGTTCGATTTCTCCACCTACCGCAATGACCAGCTGGGCGTGTACGTGAAATCCGATAGCAAGATCACGTCGATCAAGGAGCCCAAGGACGTCGCGGGCCTGAAGGTGGTGGTGGGCGCAAGCACCAACCAGGAGCAGATCCTGCTGCGCTGGAACCAGCAGAACGTTGCCGCAGGGCTCAAGCCGGTGGACATCCAGTACTACGACGATGATGTGGTGCTGTACCTGGCACTGGCCTCCGGACGTGCCGACGCCTACCTGGCCCCCAACGGCATCGCCGCGCACAACGCGCGCGACGGCAAGACCAAGCTGGTGGGCACCTTCTCGGGCGGCTGGCCCCAGGCGGCCGAGATCGCCGTGACCTCGCGCAAGGGCTCCGGCATTGCCGACGCGATCACGGTGGCGCTGAACGCGCAGATCAAGAACGGCAACTATGCCAAGGCGTTGGAGCGCTGGAACCTGCAGTCCGAGGCGATCCAGGTCGCGCGCACAAACCCACCCGGCCTGCCCAAGAAGTAAGCCTGCAGCGTTCAAGGACCTTCCATGACTCTCCATTCCCTATCGCGCCGCAGCCTCGTGGCCCTGGCCTCGGCGTGTGCGCTGTCCTGTGCATGGACCGTTGCCAGCGCTGCTGCCGCATTTGATTTCAGTCCCGAGCAGAAGGGCCGCGTCCGCGCCGAGAAGGACGCCGCTGCCGTCCAGGCGATCCCGAAGAACTTCAAGTTCGTGAAGGACGGCGTGTTCACCGTGGCCATCGCCCCCTTCGCGCCGCCCATCGCCACCTACGCGAGCGACGCCAAGACCGTGGTGGGCTTCGACCCCGACTACGCGCAGCTCATCGCCGACGCGCTGGGACTCAAACTCGAATTGCTACCGATTGCCTGGGCCGACTGGCCGCTGGGCCTCTCCTCGGGCAAGTACGACGCTGTGATCTCCAACGTGGGCGTGACGGAGCAGCGCAAGGAGAAGTACGACTTCTCCACCTACCGCCTGGGCCTGCACGGCTTTTACGTGCGCGCCGACAGCAAGATCAAATCCATCAAGGAGCCCAAGGACATTGCCGGGCTCAAGGTCATCACCGGCTCGGGCACCAACCAGGAGCGCATCCTGCTGGAGTGGAACAAGCAGAACATCGCTGCGGGCCTCAAACCCGTGGAAGCGGTGTACTTTGACGACGACGCCGCGCGGCTGCTGGGGGTGGTGTCGGGCCGTGCAGACGCCAACTTCAACCCCAACGCGCCCCAGGCCTACCACGCGGCCAAGGACGGCAAGATCAAGCTCGTGGGCACGGTGAACGCGGGCTGGCCGCTCAAGTCCGACGTGGCCATCACCACGCGCAAGGGATCGGGCCTGGCCGACGCGCTCACGCTGGCGACCAACGGGCTCATCAAGACCGGCAAGTACACACAGGCGCTGCAGCGCTGGAGCTTGCTGGAAGAGGCCTTGCCCAAGTCCGAGACCAACCCCCCCGGATTGCCGAAGTTCTGACCATGGCCATTGCGCACCTCGCATTTCTGACGCCCGGCAACTATGCCGAAGACAACCCCTTCCAGGGCCTGGAAGACACCTTGCGCCTGTTCGAGCAAGGGGAAGCCCTGGGCTACCAGGGCGCGTGGGTGCGCCAGCGGCATCTGGAGCGGGCCGTGTCGTCCGCCACCACGCTGCTGGCCGCCGCCACGCAGCGCACGCGCCGCATCGCGCTGGGCACGGCGGTGATCCAGATGGGGTATGAGAACCCTTTCCGGCTGGCGGAAGACCTGGCGACGGTGGATGTGCTTTCGCGCGGGCGGCTGCAGGTGGGGCTGAGTGCGGGCGCGCCGCCGTATGGACCGCTGCTGGGTGGGCGCCTGTTCGACGGCGATGCGCAGGGCATCGACTTCTCGCATGCGCGCGTGGAGCGGCTGCGCAGCAACCTGCGCGGCGATTTCTTCGGTGACGACGATTTCTTCGTGGAGTCACCCGCAGGCCGCCAGCGCCCACGCGTGCAGCCCCATGCAGCGGGGTTGGTGGAGCGCCTGTGGTACGGCGGCGGCTCCCTCAAGTCGGCGCAGTGGGCGGGCGCGCAGGGCTACCACCTGCTGATCGGCAACCTCAACCGGGGCGAGTTGACCGACGACTTCTTCGAGGCGCAGCGCAGCCAGCTCGACCTGTTCCACGCGAGCTGGTCGGCGCCCTATGCCCCACGCGTGGCGCTGGGCCGTGTCATCGTGCCGCTGGACAGTGCGGACGCCGCCACCCGTGCGCGCTACCGCGCCTGGGCTGCGCTCAGGGTGCCGCGCACGCTGGGGCCGCAGGGCGATCGCTGCACGCTGTTCGCGCGCGATCTGGTGGGCACCTCCGACGAAATCCTGGAGAGCCTGCGCCAGGACCCCCTCGTGCCGAGCGTGCAGGAACTGCGGCTGGAGCTGCCGTACGACTTCACGGGCGAGGAGTACGCCCAGATCCTGAGCGACACCGCGCGGTATATCGCGCCCGTGTTGGGCTGGTCACCCGCGCAGGCCGTGGAAACGCCCGATCACGGCGTGCCGCGTGCGGCGGCCACCTCGCGCCCCAGCTCGATCACCGCCATCGCGTAGTAGCTGGACCAGTTGTAGCGTGTGATGGCGTAGAAGTTCTCGGTGCCCGCCACGTAGCTGGGGGCCTCGCTGCCGTTCTGCAGCTCCACCAGTGCGAGCGGGCCCGTGTGCTGGGCGCCTTGGGCATCCAGCACGGCGCCTTTGGCCAGCATGCTGGCCGCGCTGAAGGTGGGCAGGATGTCGGGGGCCAGCAGGTCGTCCAGCTGCAGCCGTGCGTTGTCGAACTGCACGCCAAAGTGCGTGGGCATGCCTGGTGTCCAGCCGTGGCCCCGGAAGTAGTTGGCGACCGAGCCAATCGCGTCGGCCGGGCTGTTGAACAGGTCCACGCGGCCGTCGCCGTCGAAGTCGATGGCGTAGCGCACCCAGCTCGATGGCATGAACTGGCCCAGGCCCATGGCCCCGGCGTAGCTGCCGCGCGGCTCGAAGGGGTCGGTGTTGCTGCGGTTGGTGAAGCTCAGGAACTGCTCCAGCTCGCGGCGGAAGAATTCGGTGCGCTCCTTGGCGCGCGGGTGGGCCGAGGGGAAGTCAAACGCCAGCGTGGCCAGCGCGTCCATCACGCGGAAGTTGCCCATCTGCTGGCCGTAGATGGTCTCCACCCCGATGATGCCCACGATGGTTTCGGCGGGCACGCCGTACTCGCGTTCGGCGCGCTCCAGCGCGGCCTGGTTCTGCTGCCAGAAGCGCACACCGGCGCGGATGCGGATCGGCTCCACAAAGCGGCTGCGGTACACGCGCCAGTTCTTGGCCGTGCCTTTGGCCGGCGGCAGCATGAGCTTGGGCACCTGGGGCAGGAAATGCGCCTGGCCGATTGCTTGGCGCACCCACTCGCGGTCCAGGTCGCGGCGCGCAGCCAGGTCGTCGGCAAACTGCAGGGCCTCGGGACGCGAGGCGTAGAGCACCGCAGGCTGTCTGGCGCTGGTGGTTTTTGAGGGTTTTTCGGGCTTTGCGCCCGCTGGTATTGCGCAAACAGCTATTAATAACGTAGCAATGAGGGCAATCGGTCGGTGGGTCTTCGGCATGTCCGGGGTCAAGGTTTGGATGCGGGGGGCCAGGGCAAGGTATTGAACTCGCGCCGCAGGTGGCTCCATTCGGTATCGGGCTGGGGGGCGTAGCGCAGGCGTTCCAGGCGCAGCAGCCAGTCGGCCACCGCCGCGGCCGGGGCGCCGAATTGTGCCTGCACGCGCTCGGCCATGGCGCGGGGGGGCAGGGTGGGCGGCAGCACCAGCCCGGCGCGGGCCAGGCGCTGGCGGGCGCGGTCCAGCAGGCGCAGCCAGGGGTCGTGCTGGCTGCGTTCCCACAGGCTCCAGGCCATGCCACCCAGGGCGGCAAAGATGATCAGGAAACCCAGCACCATGGTCAGGTCCTGCCAGCTGGGGGCTTCAAAGCCCAGTGCCTTGAGCAGGTCGAGCTGGCGGCTTTGGGTGTAGTTGAGCACCCACTGGTTCCAGCTGTTGTTGACGGCCTCCCACATGGCCCGCAGGTTCTGGGCCAGACCGGGGCTGAGCACCGTGCCCATGGCGGCGGCCAGTGCACCCTGCGGCGCGCGCAGCCGTTCGAAGGCACCGGTGCGCCCGGGGGCCACGGCGCCCGTGGGGTCCACCCGCACCCAGCCGCGCCCGGCCAGCCAGACCTCGGCCCAGGCGTGGGCATCGGCCTGGCGCAGCGTCCAGAGGCCGTCCACAGGGTTGCGGTCGCCGCCCTGGTAGCCGGTGACGATGCGCGCCGGGATGTCCAGCGCGCGCATCAGCACCACAAAGGAGGAGGCGATGTGCTCGCAAAAGCCTTCCTTGCGGTCAAACCAGAACTCGTCGGCGGTGTGCTGGCCGTACACGCCGGGCTCCAGCGTGTAGGTGTAGCCGCCGGTGCGCAGGCGCGCCAGCGCGGCATTGACCAGGGCTTCGGCGTTGTTCTGGGCTGGGTTGGGTGCGATCTGCGGGTCATTGCGCATTTGCTGGGCCAGCGCCAGCGTGCGGGGGTTGAAGCTTGCGGGCAGCTCGGTGTAGGCGCGCAGGCTGGGGGTGGGCGCGCTGGGGCCATGGCTGAAATCGGGGTGGCTCTCGGCCTTGTAGCGCACCACAGCGGTGATGGGGCGGTTGGTGAGCCACTGCAGGTCCTGCGTCATGAGCGTGTCCATGCCCGAGATGGCGGGCTTGGTCGCGGCGGCATCGAGCAGCAGCAGCCAGGGGCGCTGGTGGGCTTCCAGGGTCACTTCGTAGCGCACGGGCTCGCCGCGCACCTGCAGGTTGGCCAGGGTGCTGGGGCTAGACTGCAGCATGTCGCCGCTGCGTGCGCCCAGCGGATGCCACTCGACGCCGTCGAAGGCGCCAAACACCGGCCCCCTAAAGTACAGCTCGTTCTGTGGCGGGGGCGCACCGTTGGGGGTGTCAAAACGCACACGCATGGCCACGCTGTCGTCGAGCGCCAGCTCGGCAATGTTGCCCACCTTCATGACGCCCGAGAGCCCGCTGCGTCCGGCCATGGTGTCGCTGGGCATGCCCCACAGCGGCGCCATGCGCGGGAACAGCATGAACAACGCCGCCATGATGGGCGCACCCAGCAGCGCCATGGTGCCCGCCGTGCGCAGCGTGTGCGCCAGCGGCGGCCGCCCCACCGGCATGTGCGCGTTGACCAGGGCCGCCAGCAGCCCCAGCAGCGCCACCAGCATCGCGGCGGCGGTGAACAGCGACTGCGAGAAGAAGAAGTTGCTGAGCATCGTGAAGAAGCCCAGGAAGAACACCACCATCGCATCGCGCCGGGCGCGCAGCTCCAGCATCTTGAGCGCCAGCAGCATCACGATCAGCGTCACCCCTGCGTCGCGGCCCAGGATGGTGCGGTGGGTGTACAGCGTGCCGCCCACGGCCAGGATCAGCGGAATGGCCAGCACCCAGCGTGTGGGCAGGGGCCGCCCCTTCCAGGCCAGCCAGCCGCGCCACAGCAGCAAGCCGCCCGCCAGCAGACTCGCCCAGACGGGCAGCACGTTGACCTGCGGCGCAATCACCCAGGCGATCACACACAGCAGAAACAGCGTGTCGCGGGCGTCGCGGGGCAGGGCGTGGAGGGTTTGGCGCAGGGTCATGGTTGTAGGGATGGTCCCAGGCACGGTGTCATTTGTTTGCTATTGAATACATAGCTTTAAAAGCAATATGGTCGCGCGCAAGAGGCTGTTTTGATTTGCGGTTTAAACAACGAAGTGCACGTTGCCAAAAGGTAGGCCCAGACAAGTAAGTGAAGATGACTTGTGTGACCTGCCAGTCAACCCAAGTGCACCATGAACTACACCCATCTGAGCCAAAGCGAACGTTACCAAATCCAATGCCTTCGCGACGTGGGGCTGTCGATCACACAGACAGCCCTGCGCCTGGGACGCCACCGCAGCACCATTGCCCGCGAGATCCGGCGCAACAGTAGCGCCAGCACTGCGTACGAAGCCCACAGTGCCCATCAACAGGCTCTTGCGCGCCAAAGCGGCCAGATCAACGCTCAGCGCTTTGACGATGCCCAGTGGGCGCTGGTGCTGTCGTATCTGCAGCTGGATCTGTCGCCTCAGCAGGCAGCAGCCCGCCTGGGGCTGGAAAGGCGCCTGCGTATCAGCCACACCTGCATCTACAACCGGCTGCGCCGCATGGGACAAGCTGCACCGCGCCTGCGTTGCGGCCAGCGTCGGCGCAAGGCACACACGGGTGCGGGGCAGCTGCGCGATCGCGTGGGCATCGCACAGCGCCCCGCCATCGTGGACAAGCGAGCGCGCCTGGGTGACTGGGAGGGCGACACCATCGCCTCGGGTGCGG
>NZ_JBUDZG010000028.1:0-61685 GCF_054950075.1 Acidovorax sp. Q11
CTTTCGAAGCCATCAGCACCTGCCAACAACCCGCTTTACTCAGCGAAGCCTTGTATTCTATACCGAGTTTTTAAGCACCCAGACAACAAAACAAAACTTTTCTTCAACCCCCTCGATCGCCAGCAGCGCAGCCCCAAAGAGCACCACCACCAGCCACCGAACACACCCCTAAACGATCAGATCATCCGGGGAAAGTGCTTCAGAAGCGAAGCCCTCGACTATAGCACGGGTTGAAGGGGGTGTGGAAAGAAGCCAGCCACCTTCCCCGTCTATGCCATCTGGCGTCATGCCAACGCCCCAGCCGGCCTCAAGCGATCCACGGTCAAACGGCCCCCTCTCATTGAGGTCAAGCCGGTGGCGACAAAGGGGCTGCATGCCCCTCTTTGTGCTCGCCACCGATAATCCTGCCCCTATGGCACTTATCACCCTACTGGACGCCCAACTCGCATTTGGGCATGTTGCACTGCTGGACCACGCCGGCTTTTCTTTGGAGACTGCGGAGCGTGTTGGCCTGATTGGCCGCAATGGCGCGGGCAAGTCTTCGCTTCTCAAGATACTGGGAGGCCTGGCCAAGCCTGACGATGGCGCACTGCAAGTACAGCAAGGGGTGCGAATTGCCTTTGTCGCCCAAGAGCCCACCCTGGACCCAGTCGCCACGATCTTCAAGGCAGCATCCGAAGGTCTGCAACGGGTGATCGGCATCCGCGATCAGTACCTGTCTGGAGCCGAGGGCCTGGATCTGGACGCCTTGCAGTCCGAGATCGAGGCCTATGACGCATGGAACTGGGAACAGCGCGTTGAGGAAACGCTGCAACGTTTGCATCTGGACCCGGAGGCAGTGATCGGCACCTTGTCGGGGGGGACCAAGAAGCGGGTTGCCCTGGCCCAGGCGCTGGTTGCCCGACCTGATGTTCTGCTGCTGGACGAGCCCACCAACCACCTGGATCTCGATTCCATCGAATGGCTGGAGGACCTGCTGCTCGACTTTCCGGGCAGCGTTGTCACGATCACCCATGACCGCTCGTTTCTGGACCGTGTCGCCACCCGGATCGTTGAACTGGACCGGGGGCAATTACGTTCGTACCCAGGCAACTTTGCGCAGTACCAGATTCAGAAGGAAGAGCAGCTGGCCCAGGAAGCTGTGATCGCCGCCAAGGCCGACAAGCTGCTGGCCCAGGAAGAGGTCTGGATACGCAAGGGGGTGGAGGCGCGCCGCACCCGCAGCCAGAGCCGCATCAGCCGGCTGGAACAGCTGCGCGCGCGCCGCGAGGCCCGCCGCGATGTGGTGGGGAGTGTGCGCATGGATGTGGCCACCGGCGGCTCGAATGGCTACCAGGGCAAGATCGTGGCGGAATTGACGGGAGTGAGCAAAGCCTTCGGCGAAAAGACGATTGTTCGCAACTTCACGGGCACCATCCTGCGGGGCGACAAGGTAGGCTTGATTGGCCCCAACGGCGCAGGCAAAACCACTCTGCTCAAGATGATCCTGGGGGAGCTGCCTGCCGACAAGGGCACCATCCGCCAGGGAGCGAACCTGCAGGTGGCCTATTTCGACCAGATGCGCCATGCCGTGAACCTTGATGCCACGCTGGAGGACTTCATCAGCCCCGGCAGCGAGTGGATTGAAATCGGCAACCAGCGCAAACACGTCAAGAGCTACCTGAGCGACTTCCTTTTCTCACCAGCCCGCGCACACTCGCCCGTGCGCTCCTTGTCGGGCGGCGAGCGCAACCGGCTTTTGCTTGCGCGCTTGTTTGCGCGCCCCGCCAATGTGCTGGTGCTGGACGAACCGACCAACGACCTGGACATCGACACCCTGGACTTGCTGGAAGAGCTGCTGGAAAACTACGACGGCACCGTGTTCCTGGTCAGCCACGACCGGACCTTCCTCGACAACGTGGTGACCAGCACCATCGCTTTTGAAGGTGACGGCCTGTGGCGCGAGTATGAAGGGGGCGTGCAAGACTGGCTGGAGCAATCCAAGCGCAGCAAGGCCATTCAGGCCTCGACAGCCGCTGCTGCGGCCAAGCCATCGGCTGCTGAAAATTCAAGCAAAAATAGCCCCTTGCGCGCGCCAGATAAGCCTGAGCAGCTATCAAAAAAGAAGCTTTCGTACAAAGAGCAACGTGAGCTGGAACAGCTCCCTGCCCAGATCACCGCCCTGGAGACGGAGCAACAGGTACTGCAGGAGGCGCTGGCCGACGGAAGCCTGTACAGCAAAGACCCGGCGCGTGCCGCCGAGATGGCGACCCGTGCAGCCACCATCGACGACGAACTCATGGTCGCTTTGGAGCGCTGGACAGAACTGTCTGCGTGAGGGTGGCGCGCCCCGGACGACGCACCGGGGCCACATGCAAGCTGATAGCAGCCCCCAGTGACGGCCGACGCCGGGGCCGCAAATCTGTCAGATGCGGTGGTGCAGCCGGTCTGTTGCGCCACGCAAGCGCGTGATCAGCGCCGGAGCGATCTGGCCGAGGGGCAAAACCTCGTCGGCCGCGCCATGGGCAATGGCTTCGCGCGGCATGCCGAACACGATGCAGGTGGCTTCGTCCTGCACGTAGTTGTAGCTGCCCGCATCCTTCATCTCGCGCATCGCCGCAGCGCCATCGTTACCCATGCCGGTGAGCATGATGCCGAAGGCATTGCGCCCCACCACCGCAGCCGCTGATTTGAACAGCACCTCGACCGATGGTTTGTGGCGGTTGACCGGGGGGCCGTCATCAACCACGGCCACATAGTTGGCGCCACTGCGTGCCACATGGAACTGGGTGCCACCCGGCGCAATGTAGGCATGGCCCGGCAAGATGCGCTCGCCATTGACGGCTTCTTTCACCGTGATCTGGCACAGCCCATTCAAGCGGGCTGCAAAGCTGGTGGTGAAACCCGGCGGCATGTGCTGGGTGATCACGATGGCGGGTGAGTCGGCCGGCATCTGCACCAGCACTTCCTTGATGGCCTCGGTCCCACCGGTAGAGGCGCCAATGCAGATCAGCTTTTCCGTTGACAGGCGGCCCAACAGCGCAGAGGCTGGCGCAGGCGCATGTGCGCCCCCGCCCCCGGCAGGCGCCGCATCACGCACCGGAGCACGGCGAACCTGCGCCACCGCCGCCACGCGGATCTTGTCCACGATCTGGGCTGCCAGGTCGTTGAGCCCGCTGGCCAGACCCACACGCGGCTTGGCGACAAAATCGATGGCGCCAAGCTCCAGTGCTTTCATCGTGACTTCGGCCCCGCGCTCCGTAAGCGTAGAGATCATGACCACTGGCATGGGGCGCAGCCGCATGAGGCGGCCGAGAAAATCGATGCCATCCATGCGGGGCATCTCGACGTCCAGCGTGATGACATCCGGATTCAGCTCACGGATCATCTCGCGCGCAACTAACGGGTCATTGGCTGTACCAATGCACTCCATATCGCGCTGCCGGTTGATGATCTCGGACAGCAGACTGCGGACCAACGCCGAATCGTCCACCACGATCACCCGGATTTTACTGCTCATTAACGCGAACCTTCCTCAAAACAGATCAACGGAACCACCGGCAGTGGACTTGACCACCGTGACAGCGTTGCCACGTGCCTCCTGAGCCAAGGCCTCGGGATGGGCATGCGCCAAGCGCTTGACCATGGCCTTTCCCGTCACAGGAAAGAAGACCACCTTGCGCGGGTAGATATCGAGCACATCCTCGGAGACGATGGGAATGCGCTCGGTGTGCAGGTAGTTGAGCACAAAATTGGTGTTCCTCTCGCCCACATTCATCGTGGTGAAGTTGTGCATCACCTGGGCACCACCAAAAATCTTGGCCTGCATGGTTTCGCGGCGCGCCCCCATCTTCAGCATCTCGTTGATGAGCAACTCCATGGCGTAGGAGCCGTACCGCCCAGACGCATCGGCCAGGTCACCATCGGGCAGCATGAAGTGGTTCATGCCCCCCACACGTGCACGGCTGTCCCACAAGCAAGCCGCAATGCACGAGCCCAGCACGGTCATGATGACCATGCTCTCGTCCGCCACGAAATACTCCCCGGGCAGCACTTTCACGGCGTTGTGCTGGAAATGGTGGTCCAGATAGAAGAAAGACGCCTCGCCCGGCTTGCGGCTTTGCGCCTTGAGTTCCTGCAAAGAAGACACGCGCGCAGGCGCCGCACCCGCTGCATAGATATCAGCACTCAAGGGCGCTATGCGCGGTGCGCGGCGCCGTTCGGATGAGCCTGGAGTCTGGGTGGTCATGGTGGAAGAGGTGCCTGCTTGGATGTTGGTCATGGGTGCTTTTTGCAAGACAACATGGACAGGTCAACGGCGCTCGTACACCGTCTTGCCACGCAGGGTAAACAGATCGCGGGATTCGCTGAAGTTTTCGGCATGGCCGACAAACAACATTCCCCCTGGCTTGAGCACGCGATGGATCCGCTCCAGCACCTTCCGCTGCGTGGGCGCATCGAAGTAGATCATCACGTTGCGGCAGAAGACCACATCAAAGGGCTCCTTGAACGGCCAGTCATCACGGATGAGGTTCACGCTCATGAAGTCAATGACACGTCGCAACTCGGGCTTGGCACGCACCATTCCCGCATTGCCGCCTTTGCCGCGCAAGAAGAACTTTTGCATGCGCTCGGGGCTCACCCCTTTCAGCCCGTCGAGCCGGTACACGCCCTGCGCGGCCGTGGCCAGCACGCGCGAATCGATGTCGCTGGCGGTGAGCTTGAACGAGGCATTGGCCCCCAGCGCTTCGAACGCCGTCATGACAATCGAGTACGGCTCCTCGCCTGTGGACGCGGCATTGCACCAGACCTTCCAGTTGGCCGAGGGTTTGGAGCGCAGGTGCGACGCAAAAATCTCGAAGTGGTGCTGCTCGCGGAAAAAGGCCGTCAGGTTGGTGGTGAGCGCATTGACGAACTCCTGCCACTCTGGCCCGTCGTGGTTTTCGAGCCAACTGAGGTAGTCGTGAAAACTGGTGTGTCCGGTATCGCGCAGCCGCCGCGACAGTCGGCTGTACACCATCGCATGTTTGCCGTCATGCAGGCTGATGCCGGCGCGCTGGTAGATCAGCGCCTGGACTCGGGCAAAGTCTGCGTTGGTCCAGACGAATTCACGCCCCTGGGCCAAGGGCCCCGAGGGAGCCTCTGCCGCAGCATAGGCCGCATCTCCCCGTGGTGGGGCAGACCGGGCTGAAACGGAGGCACTGGTGGTGTGGGCCATATTGATCGTCCGAAGGGAAATCCTGTTCGCTCCAAGAGGCCCGCAAGCCCTGCTTGCGGCCTGACATGTGCCTGGGCCACCAATGGTTGTTGACCGTCGTTGCGCCCTATTCGTTGGCAGTAACCAAACCCATATCCACGCTCGACATGAGTTTCTCGATGTCGAGCAGGATCAGCATGCGCTCACCCACCGAGCCCAGCCCCAGGATGCAGCTGTTGTCGATGGCACTCTCGATGTCGGGCGCCGAGCGGATGCTCTCGGGCGTCAGCTCCATCACATCGCTGACCGAGTCCACCACGATCCCGACCACCCGGTTGCGTAGGTTGAGGATGATGACCACGGTAAAGCTGTTGTAGTCAGCCTGCGCGCAGTTGAACTTCAGGCGCATGTCCACAATGGGAACAATCGTGCCGCGCAGGTTGGTCACGCCCTTGATGAACTCGGGCGCATTGGCAATGCGCGTCGGAGGCTCGTAGCCCCGGATTTCCTGCACCTTCAGGATGTCGATGCCGTACTCTTCCTGATCCAGGCGGAATGTCAGATATTCACGTGCACCCGTCGGCGCAGCGTCTGCCGTCTTACCAATCACACTCATGGTGCATTCTCCTTTCATGACAGCGCCCAAGCCCTGACGGACCGGGGAGCTTGAATCCTCAGTGGCGCGCCCGGCGCACCAGGCCACCCGTGTCCAGAATCAAGGCCACCGTACCATCGCCCAGGATGGTGGCGCCCGACACGTTGGGCACCTTGCGGTAGTTCGACTCCAGGTTCTTGACCACCACCTGGTGCTGCCCCAGCAGTTCATCGACCAGCAGCGCCACACGGCTGCCGTCCGCCTCCACCACCACCATGATGTTGCTGGACTTGTTGAGGTCGAAACGCGGCACCTGGAAAATTTTCTCCAGCGCGATCACGGGCATGTATTCGTCGCGCACCTTCACCAGCTGCGAGCCCTGCGCCACCGTGCTCACGTCGTCGGCATTGACCTGGAACGACTCGACCACAGAAGACAGCGGCAGGATGTACACCTCTTCGCCCACCCCCACCGACATGCCGTCCATGATGGCCAGCGTCAGCGGCAGGCGCACAGACACCTTCATGCCGTAGCCTTCGGCCGAATCGATCTCGACCGACCCGTTGAGCGCAGCGATGTTGCGCTTGACCACGTCCATGCCCACACCGCGCCCGGACACGTCCGTGACCTCATCCGCCGTGGAGAAGCCCGGGGCAAAGATCAGTTGCCACACCTCGGCATCGCTCATCTGCTCGGACACTTCGATGCCCCGCTCCTGGGCCTTGCTCAGAATCTTGTCGCGCGAAAGGCCCCTGCCATCGTCACGCACCTCAATCACGATCGAGCCGCCTTGGTGCGAGGCCGACAGCGTGATGGTGCCGTGCTCGGACTTTCCCTTGGCCAAGCGGTCAGCGGGCATCTCGATGCCGTGGTCGCAGCTGTTGCGCACAAGATGGGTCAGCGGGTCGGTGATCTTCTCGACCAGACCCTTGTCCAGTTCGGTGGCTTCACCCAGGGTGACCAGCTCCACCTTCTTGCCCAGCTTGTTGGCCAGATCACGCAGCATGCGCGGGAAGCGGCTGAAGACGATGGACATCGGGATCATGCGGATCGACATCACCGACTCTTGCAGGTCCCGGGTGTTGCGGTCCAGATCGGCCAGACCCGCCAGCAGCTGCTGGTAGGCACCGGCATCCAGCCCACGGCTGTTCTGCGCCAGCATCGCCTGCGTGATCACCAGCTCGCCCACCAGGTTGATGAGTTGATCGACCTTCTTGACGTCCACCCGAATGGTCGTGGACTCCATCTGCGCCTGCGCCGCAGCCTTGGGCTCCGCCTTGGCAGCGGTCGCCTTGGCAGCCAGGGCAGGGGCTTGTGTGGCGGCCTGCGAAGCCTCGTTGGGAGCCCCGGGAGCACCACTAAAGAAGCCGTAAGGCGTTTCGCCACCGGACGTATCCACTGCCATCGTGGCTTCGTCGTCCACCGGTTCTGCGCCAGGCTCGGCCGCTGCTGCACCAGCGTCCCGAATGAGCACCTGCTCCTTAGACACATGGAAGGCAAACAGATCCAGCAGATCGTCGTTGGTGGAATTGGTCTCCACCCCAAAGAGGCGCGTATTGGGCTCGGTGGCTGTCAGATCGCGGATGGCACCGAGGCCAGGAATGTCGCGGAACAGCTCCTTGATGGCGTCTGCCTGTTCCGGCCGCTCAAGGGGGCCGATCTGGATTTCGAGCTGGCGCGCCTGTCCGGCCACAGCAGGGGCGGCAGCCTTGGGAGCGGGTGCGGGCGCCGCGGCTGCAGGTGGGGGCGGCGGTGGCGGTGGTGCTGCGGCAGCAGGGGCATCACTGGGCACCAGGCCCGCAGCCAGATCGCTGATGCGGCGAACCAGGGATGTGGTGGACACCGCCTCGCCCTGGCCACCCGCCTGGTGCCGGGCCAGGAGGCTGCGCGATGCATCGGCGGACTCCAGCAGCACGTCCACCATCTGCGGGATCGGCTGCAGCTCATGGCGGCGCAGGCGGTCCAGCAGCGACTCCATCTGGTGGGTCAGCTCGGCGACGTCAGAAAAGCCGAAGGTGGCAGAGCCGCCCTTGATCGAATGCGCGCAGCGGAAGATGCCATTGAGTTCTTCATCATCGGCACTGCTCAGATCTAGATCTAGGAGCATCTGCTCCATCTGGTCGAGGTTCTCGCCCGCTTCCTCGAAAAATATCTGATAGAACTGGCTCAGGTCGAAGTCAGCGCCTGCACCCGATCCTTCTTGGTAGCTTTCCGCCATGGTGGGCTCCTGTGTACTTGATGGTCTCAGTCAACCCGGCTCAGCGGATCACCTTCTGGATGACTTCGATCAAACGATTGGGATCGAAAGGCTTCACCAGCCAGCCCGTCGCACCGGCTGTGCGCCCGGCCTGCTTCATCTGGTCACTCGACTCCGTCGTCAGGATCAGGATGGGGATGGTCTTGAACTTGGGGTGCTCTCGCAGCTTGCGGGTCAGGCCAATGCCATCGAGCCGGGGCATGTTCTGGTCTGCCAGCACCAGATCGATGTTGTGCGTCTCGGCTTTTTCAAGGGCGTCTTGCCCATCCACTGCCTCCACGACGTGATAGCCGGCGCCCGTGAGGGTGAACGACACCATTTTCCGCATGGAAGGTGAATCATCTACGGCAAGGATCGATTGCATGTATGGCTCCAACTGACTTGAATATATAGGCTAACCAATGATGTGAAGATCAAAAAAGGTCCACAGAACCTGCATCCATCTCGCTCTGCGTAACAGGATTCGGCCTGTCGGGCGCCATCTCTGCAAAGGGCGCGGCATCCTCGCCATCTTCATGACCCATGGCCTCCGAGGCCAGGCGAAAGGCACACCCCTGCAGCACCTTGGTGGTGTGCCAGATCAGTTGGGAGGCCATGTCCTGGAACTGCAACTCGGTCACGGCACTGCGCAGCGCAGCACGTGCGGCCACCAGTTCGGGAGAGTCCGATACCACTGCGTCTGTCAGCATCGCATTGGCCTCGCCAAAACGCTCCAGCAGATTGTCCGTCGCGTGGTTCAACAGCCCTTCCAGGCGGTGCAGGTCGTGCATCACCACCAGCAATGAGTCCTGCAGTTCCGCCGCCACCATGACGGGTACCTGGACTGCAGGCCCTCCAGGCGTTGTTAGCGTAGATTGCATCGTTTCTCCATCGCAGCACGTAGCAGCAAAGCACGCAAAAACACGGGACTACGATACATGCCTCAAAGACTTGCTGGCTTTGCGCACACCGTAACATCCGCGCCCATTGGACGCCGACGCCGAAACCAACCCAACGGGACAAACACCCTTGTTTGTTCCAATTTGTATCCTATGATAGCGCTCCTATGGTCACTGCAACACCAGACCAGACCCTTGAAATCCTGCATCTTGAAGATTCACTGGCTGACCATGAACTTGCAGCCAGAACGCTGCGGCGGTCAGGGCTCCAGTGCCAGTTGCGCCTGGTAGACACTCTCTCTGAATTCCAGCGCCTCACCGACTCCGGGGCGTTCGACATCATCCTGGCAGATTACCGCCTGCCCGGCTTCACGGCACTCGATGCGTGGGCACATGTGGCGCAAAAGCATCAGCATCCGCCGTTTGTCCTGCTCTCAGGCGCCATTGGCGAGGCGGCGGCGGTAGACGCCATGCGTCTGGGCGTGGCCGACTACCTGCTCAAGGACAATATCCAGCGCCTGCCCCACGTGATCGCGCGCGCGCTGGAGGTGCACGAGGCCCGGCGCATGCGCGAACACGCCATGGCCGAGCTGGCCAGATCAGAGCGCAGGCTCGCGGAGCTGGCGGAACACCTGCAAACCTCCATCGAGCAGGAGCGTGCCTCGATTGCGCGCGAGATCCACGACGACATTGGCGGCGCACTCACGGCAGTGCGTTTTGATGTGGCCTGGATCGGCCGCCACAGCACCGACCCGGCCATGCAGGAGCACGCCAACTCCGCCGCCGACATGCTGCAGCACGCCATCGGCGCCAGCCAGCGCATCATGATGAACCTGCGCCCCCCCATCCTGGAACAAGGCCTGGTGGCGGCCGTGCAATGGCTGGCGGCGGGTTTTGAACGCCGCACGGGGGTTCCCACCCGTGTTCGGAGCAGCAGCGACAGCATCGACACGCCTGCAGACATCCAGCTCGTGGCCTACCGCACCGCGCAGGAAGCCCTGACCAACATCTCCAAACACGCCCAGCCTGGCAAGGTGGACATCGAACTCTCTGACAAGGAAGGGGTACTGACCCTCGAAGTGGCAGACAACGGCCGGGGCATTGCGCCGGAGATGCGGGACAAGCCCAAAGCCTTCGGCCTCAAGGGCCTGCAGGAAAGGGCGCGCACCGTGGGGGGCTGGCTGGACATCAGCAGCCGACCGGGCCAGGGCACATCGGTCATCCTGTCCATCCCGCTACCATCAGCTCCACCAACAGCCCCAGGAGATGCGACGTGATTCATGTGGTCCTGTGCGACGACCACGCCGTTTTGCGGCGCGGGATACGCGACACCCTGACCGAGGCGACCGATATCCAGGTCACCGGCGAAGCAGGGGGCTACTCCGAGCTGCGCGAGGTTTTGCGCTCCGCCGCCTGCGATGTGCTGCTGCTGGACCTGAACATGCCTGGCCGCAGTGGGCTCGAAGTGCTCACCAGCCTGCGGGAGACCCATTCGGCCATCAAGGTGCTGGTGGTGTCCATGTACCCCGAGGACCAATACGCGCTGCGCTGCCTCAAGGCGGGTGCACAGGGCTATGCCAACAAGGCGGGAGACCCGGTCGAGCTGATCGCCGCAGTGCGCACGGTGATGCACGGCCGCAAGTACCTCACCGCAGAAGTGGCGCAGATGCTGGCGGACAGCCTGGCCCAGCCGACCCCCGAAGCCCTGCACACCACATTGTCGGAGCGGGAGCTGCAGACGCTGATCAAGATCGCCTCCGGGCGGCGGCTGTCGGACATTGCCGAGGAACTGATGCTGAGCCCCAAGACCGTGAGCGTGTACCGCTCGCGCGTGCTGGAGAAGCTCAAGCTGTCCAACAACGCCGAACTCACCGTCTACGCCATCCGCAACCAGCTGGTCTGAGCCTGCTGGTGCCGCCGCTGCACCGCCCTACCGCTGCGCGGCAAACAGATCCACCGCCTGCTGCATCAGCGCCAGCACGGGCTGCTCCAGCATGGGCAGGGTGGCGGCAATGCCCAGCATGCCGACCGTGAGCGTGACGGGGAAACCCACCGCATAGATGTTCATCTGCGGCGCCACGCGGGAGATGATGCCCATCGTCAGGTTGACGAACAGCAGCAGCGCGATCATGGGCAGGGCAATCCAGAGCGCGCTGGAGAAAAGCGACGCGCCCAGCTCGTGCAGCCGCATCTGCGCCAGCGACTGCAGGAAGTTGCCGTTGGCCGGAAAGCGGTCAAAGCTCTTGACCACCGCCATCAGGATCAGCAGGTGGCCGTTGATGACCACAAACAGCAGCATGGCCATGTGGCCAAAAAAGCGGGCCACGGCACTGATCTGCGCGTTGGACGAGGGATCGAAGAAGGAGGCGAAATTCAACCCCATCTGCAGTCCAATGATTTCCCCCGCCAGTTCCACCGCCGCGAACACCAGCCGCACCGAGAATCCGATGGCCAGCCCCACCGCCACCTGCTGTGCCACGGCGCCCAGGGCCTCGCGGCCATTGACGCTGATGACCGGCTGCTCTCCCAGCACCCCCTGGGCACACAGCGCCACCAGGAAGGCCAGCCCGATCTTCACGCGCATGGGGATCACGCGCATGGAGAACACCGGGGCCACCGAGAACAGGGCCAGGACCCGCAGAAAGGGCCACAGGATGGGCGAGAGCCAAGCCATGATCTGCGCTTCGCTGAAGGTGATCATGGCATCAGTTTGCTATACAAAACATAGCACAAAACGCTTGATGGTCGCGCGCAAAAGGCCTGTTTTTATCAAAAAACTAGCCAATCATCGATGGGATCGACTCGATGGTTCGGCGGATGAAGTCCACCAGCGTGCTGAGCATCCACGGCCCGGCGATGGCAAACACCACCATCGCGGCAATCAGCTTGGGCACAAAGGCCAGGGTGGCTTCGTGGATCTGCGTGACCGCCTGGAAGATGCTCACGATCAGCCCTACCGCCATCACCACCCCGAGCACGGGCATGGAGATCATCAGCAGCAGGGTCAGGGCGTCGCGCCCGATGGTCAATACCACTTGTGGAGTCATCGCGTGCTCCTCCCTCAGGTTACAAAGCTGGCGGCCAGGGAGCCGATCAGCAGGTTCCAGCCATCGGCCAGCACAAACAGCATGAGCTTGAACGGCAAGGCCACCAGCACCGGCGACAACATCATCATGCCCAGGGACATCAGGATGCTCGACACCACCATGTCGATCACCAGGAAGGGGATGAAGATCATGAAGCCGATCTGGAACGCCGACTTCAGCTCGCTGGTCACAAACGCTGGCACCAGCACCCGCATCGGGGCAGTCTCTGCCGTCACGTTCGGGTCCAGGCGGGCGAGCCGCGAGAACAGCGCAAAGTCGGACTGCCGGGTCTGCTTGAGCATGAAACCGCGCATGGGCGCCTCGGCCTTGTCCAGCGCCTGCTCGAACGTGATGGTGTTGTTGGTGTAGGGCACATACGCTTCCTGGTACACACGGTCCAGGGTGGGGCCCATCACGAAGAAGGTCAGGAACAGCGACAGGCCGATGATGACCTGGTTGGGCGGCGCAGACTGCGTGCCCAGCGCCTGGCGCAGCAGGGACAACACAATCACGATGCGGGTGAAGCCCGTCATCATCAGCAGCACGGCGGGCAAAAAGGACAGCGCCGTGAAGAACAGCAGTGTCTGGATCGGCACCGAGTAGCTGTTGCCCGATGGGCCACTGCCCACCACCAGGGGCAGGCCTCCCGCCGCCTGCGCGAAGGCGGGGCCTTGCACGGCCAGCGCCAGCAGTCCCACAAAGGCAGCCAGCAGCCAGTGGTGACCGACCCGCGGTCCCTTGACCGGGGCGGGCATGGGCAGTCGGTCAGCCATGGCTTGCCTTTTCCGGCGCACCGGCCACTGCAGCCATCTGCTGCGCAAAAGAGGGCACCTCAGCCACCACGGCGCCCGCACCGACCGTGGTCGGCACTGGCACAGGCGACACCGGCAGCACATGCAGGCAACTCACCTGCTGGGCCGTCACGCCCAGCACCAGCCAGGTGCGCGCGTGCTCGGGGCCGACCTCGACCGTCACCACCCGCTGCTGCGGCCCGACCGCCACCGCAGACACCACACGCGATGCGGCCCCCGCAGCCAAGGCGCCGCCGGCATGCCGCTGCTGCAGGCGCCGCACCAGCCAGGGCAGCGCCGCCATGGCGCCCACAAAGAGCACCACGACGAGGAGGGTCTGGGTCATGCTCCCACTATCCACGGCTGACCCGGCGCAGGCGTTCGGAAGGCGTCACCACGTCAGTGAGACGGATACCGAACTTGTCGTTCACCACCACCACCTCGCCCTGGGCGATGAGGTAGCCGTTGACCAGCACGTCCATGGGCTCGCCCGCCAGCGCATCCAGCTCCACCACCGAGCCTTGCGCCAGCTGGAGGATGTACTTGATGGGCACCTTGGTGCGCCCCAGCTCCACCGACAACTGGACCGGAATGTCCAGCACCATGTTGATGTCGTTGACGGTTCCATCCGAACCTGCAGAGCCGGAAAACGGCCGCACGGGCTCGCCGGACAGCGGGCCGCCCTGCTCTGCGTCCGCAGGCTTGTCGTCGGTGCGCTTTTGCTCTTCCAGCGCCTCGGCCCAGCCCGCAAACGGGTCTTCTGCGCCAGCGTCCTTGTTGTCTTCTTCAGTTGCCATCTTTCTCTCCCAGCCAGCTCATGTCCGAATTACGCAAGCATTCCTCAATGCGGATGGCGTACTTGGAGTTGTGGGTTCCATACTGGCATTCAAAAATAGGAACCCCTCCGATCGATGCCCGGATACGGGGCTCTCGGTCCAGCTCGATGAAGTCGCCCGGCTTCATGGCCAGCAACTGCTCCACCGTGGCGTCGGCCTTGGCCAGCTCCGCCACCAGCGTGACTTCTGCCGACTGGATTTCGCGCTTGAGCAC
This sequence comes from Acidovorax sp. Q11, assembly GCF_054950075.1. NCBI lineage: Bacteria > Pseudomonadati > Pseudomonadota > Betaproteobacteria > Burkholderiales > Comamonadaceae > Acidovorax > Acidovorax sp. Q11. The sequence goes on from NZ_JBUDZG010000028.1 coordinate 13,834, forward strand.
ATTCACCCAGCGGCGGTCCACCTCGATGGAGTCGCCCTGCGTGGACGAATACAGCACGTCGCGGATCGGCTCCAGCGTGGCATACGGCATGCAGACATGGATGGCACCGGAGAGGTCGCCGATTTCCAGCTGGAAGGCCGTGGACACCACAATTTCGCTGGGCGTGGCGATGTTGGCGAACTGGGGCTGCATTTCCGAGCGCTGGTACTCCAGCTCCAGCGGGTAGATGCCCTGCCAGGCCTTCTTGTACTCGGTGCAGATCACATCGACCAGGCGGTTGATGACGCGCTGCTCGGTGGGCGAAAAATCACGCCCTTCGATCCGGGTCTGGAACTTGCCGACACCGCCATACAGCGTGTCGATGATGCCGAACACCAGCGAGGGCTCGCACACGATCAGCCCGCTGCCACGCAGGGGGCGGATCGCCACGATGTTGAAGTTGGTGGGCACCGCCAGCTCGCGCAGAAAAGCGCTGTAGCGCTGCACGGACACCGTGCCGACCGAAATTTCGGGACTGCGCCGGATGAAATTGAAAAGCCCGATGCGAAAGTTGCGCGCAAACCGCTCGTTGACGATTTCCATCGTCGGCATGCGGCCACGGACGATGCGTTCCTGGCTGGAGATGTCGTAGTTGCGTACGGACCCCGCCTCGGCCACTTCCTCGACCGACTTCTGGCTCTCGCCAGTGACCCCTTCCAGAAGGGCATCAACCTCTTCCTGCGAAAGAAATGAATCACTCATGGCTGGTCCTTGCCCCGGTTCACTGAATGATGAAATTGGAGAAAAGCACACGCAGCACGGGGTTGCGCTCGGTGCGCTTGCGCGCCGGGCGGTCTTCTGCGTCTCCGTCCTGCTCGGCCTCTGCAGCACGTGCACGCTCTCGCTCACGTTCAGTGGGCACCGAATATCCCAGCGGGCGCGAAACTTCGCGGCGGATATCGGCGGCCAGCTTCTCCTTGCCTTCGCGCACCAGCAACTCAGCAGACGTGCGCTGGGACACCAGCATCAGGATGCCGCTGCGGATGGTGGGCAGGTACAGCTTGACCTGCTCGGCGGTTTTGGCGTCTTCCAGCTCCAGGGTGATGCCGATCTGGGCAAAGCGGTCCCCGCCGGGGTCGGCCAGGTTGACCACCATGTTTTCCATGGGCAGGAAGGTGGGAGCGACCTTGGGCGCCTCTTTGCGGGCAGCCGGTGCACCGCCACCTTCCTCTTCATCTCCGTGCGAACGGGTCAGGAACCAGGCCGCAGCCCCCCCTCCAATCACCAGCACCGCCACAACGACGCCAATGATGATGATGAGCATCTTCTTGCTTTTCGCCGGAGCAGCTGCGGGTGGTGGAGGGGCTGACACGATGGATGTTCCTTGCGGTAGGGAGCAAGCCGTGCGTGCGCTATCAAAGTGCAAGCAAAGCCGGATGGCCCATTATTGGACGGGGGTGTAACCAATAATAGCCAGAATAAAAGCCCAAAACCATGGCATTCACCGCCCTCTCCCTCTTGCCATTGGGATCCTCTGCACGCATCGAGCGGCAGGTGGGCGCTGCGGATCAGGGTGGGTTTATTGCGCGCGCAGGCCACCCGAGGCCGCAACCCCTTCAGAGGGCGCACAGGTGATGCCCGCCTGCGTCAGCGCCCAGTCCACCGGGAGCGAGCGGGTCACACGAAGATATCCACGGTGCGGTCAGGCCCGCTGCCGTCCCGCGCCAGCGATGCGGTGCCCACCGGCGCGCTGGACAGCACCTGCGCCTGGCGGGCGCCATCGCGGCCACGCGGCTGCCCCCCATCACCGCCCTGCGCACCCGCGCCATCCCGCGCCGAAGTCCCCACCGACATGCCGGACAGCACCAAGCCTTCGCTGCGCAGCAGATCCCTGAGCTGAGCCATGCTCTGATCGAGCAGTTCGCGGGTCTGCGCCTGGTCACTGCGGAAAGTGACATGCGCTTCATTGCCCGACAGGGACACGGAAACCTCCACGGGCTGACCATCGCGATTGAGTGTCAGCTCCGCGTTCTGCGTTTTCTGGTTCACCCAGTACGCCACCTGGTCGGCCACCTGTTCTTCTGATCCTGCAGCACCGGGGTCCACAAACGTGGCAGGGCTGTCGGTGTTTCCTGGCTCCAGAGGGGACACGCCCGCACTGCCATCCGACCAGGCGCCCCCCCCAGCAGGCCCCTCGCCGGGGCGGCCGCCCGCCGAGGGCTCGCCACCCCGCGCTGCCGCCACGCCCGCAAACAACCCGTCGGCCAGCGCGGCGAAGCCGCCCTCTGTCGCAGCTGGCGCACCAACGCCACGCTCCACCGTGGCGCCAAGAGCCATCACCCCCAGGGCCGAACGCTCATTGCTGGCGGCCTGCGCGAGTGCTGCTGCCGCCCCCTGGGCCACCGACAGGCGCTGCGTTGCATCACCGGCGGTGCTCGCCACCATGGACAGCTCCGAGCCCCCCGATCCCCCTGCCCGCTGGGCCTGGGTGTTCTGCAGGCGCGAGAAGCTGCGGCCAAACCCGGCTACCGTGCTCTGGACGGTGCCGTCCTTGAGGTCCTTGAAATCTGCTGCGGTATCGAGTTTTGCGGTTTCCGCCACCAGCCCCTGGTGCAGCCCCCCGCTGGCCATCGGGCCATTCAGCACCATGCCGCCCAGCGTCCCGTTCGCCATGGAGTCCGGGCGCAGCATTCCATCGGCCTGCCGCACGAGCCCGGTGGCGGAGGCATCGCTCTGGGCGGAAGCAAACAACCCCTGCCAGGCCGCCAGGGCCGCCGCATCCGCTTCGCCCTTCACAGCATCCGCAGCGATGTCGACAGGGCCTGCATCAGTCCCTGTCAGCTCCAGCGGACCGGTGTCCACAGACACCTCATCCAGCGCAGCCAGCAGAGCCAGAAACCCCCCTGCCGCTGCTGCGTCACTGGCATCCGCCCCTTGCTGCGCAGGCGCTTTGGCCCGTGTGGCGTGGGCCGCATGAGTGCCGCCTTGCGAGGAGGAAATTTTTCCCTGTTCCATGGTCAATACTCCTGGCCCTGGGGCCCTTGGCTCGCGGTGCGGTACTGCAGCGCGGCCCGTTCATCGGTCTGTTTCTGGTCTCTGCGCATTTGCTGCAGCTCCAGGTCATGGCGCCGCTTGTCCACCACCTTGCGCAGGCTGGTGAGGCGCAATTCGGTCTCCAGCAACGCGCGCTGCGCGCTCTCCACACGCCCCGCCTGGTCACCCACCACACCCTTCTGGATGCTGGCCGCATGCCCCAGGCGGTTCATGAACTGGTAGTGGTGGTACATCACCTCGGGCTGCATCGCGGTGTTAGCCTTCATCCCCCAGCGCGACTCGGTTTCGCGGGCGTAGTCCTCCAGCTGCTCAAGCTGCGCACGCGCCGCCTGCTGTGCGGCCAGCGCGTCCTGCAGCACCTTGCGTGCGGCGTCCCGCTTGCGGGAGGCCACATCCACGGCAACGGTGAGGGAGTTCAGGCTGGACATGGTGGACTACCGGCAGGTATCAACGGTCCAGCACCGAGGCCATGGCGGCCACGCTCTGGTCCATGGAGGCGGCCTCGAACATGTCCTGCTGCAGAAAACCCGCCATCTGCGGCTGCAGGCGGATCGCCTCGTCGAGCGCGGGGTCCGAGCCGCTCATGTACGCGCCCACCTGCACCAGGTCGCGGCTCTTCTGGTAGCGCGAGTACACGGCACGGAAGTTGCGCGCCAGATCAAAATGCCCGCGCGACACCACGTTGTGCATCACCCGCGAGGCCGACTGTTCGATGTCGATGGCCGGGAAATGCCCCGTTTCGGCCAGCGCCCGCGACAGCACGATATGCCCGTCCAGAATGGCACGCGCGGCGTCGGCAATCGGGTCCTGCTGGTCATCCCCCTCGGACAGCACCGTGTAGAACGCGGTAATGGAGCCCACGCCATGCAGGCCATTGCCGCTGCGCTCCACCAAGGCGGGCAGCTTGGCAAAACACGAGGGCGGATAGCCCTTGGTGGCGGGCGGCTCGCCAATGGCCAGGGCGATCTCGCGCTGGGCCATGGCATAGCGGGTGAGCGAATCCATGAGCAGCAGCACATGCTGCCCCTTGTCGCGGAAATGCTCAGCCACCGCCGTGGCGTACGCAGCGCCTTGCATGCGCAACAGCGGCGGCGCATCGGCCGGTGCCGCCACCACCACGGAGCGCGCTCGGCCCTCTGCGCCCAGGATGTCTTCCACAAACTCCTTGACCTCGCGGCCCCGCTCGCCAATGAGGCCGACCACGATCACGTCGGCCTGGGTGTAGCGGGCCATCATGCCCAGCAGCACGCTTTTGCCCACCCCCGAGCCCGCAAACAGGCCCAGGCGCTGGCCACGCCCCACAGTCAACAGGGCGTTGATGGCACGTACCCCCGTGTCGAGCGGCTCGCGAACCGGATCCCGGTCCATGGCATTGATCTGCCGACGGCCCATGGGCTCGGCCACCACGTCTTGCACCGGGCCACCATGGTCCAGCGGCAGGCCCTGGGCATCCACCACACGCCCCAGCAGCCCGTCGCCCATGGGCAGGCGCAGTAAGCCCGCACGCTGCACGGGCCTTGGCGGCTCACCCAGGCGGGGGATAGGGATGTAAGGCGCGGCAGGGAACACCCGGGCGCCACTCGACAAGCCATGGATGTCGCCCGCAGGCATCAAAAACGCACGGTCGGCAGAAAAGCCCACCACCTCGGCCAACACGGGTTCACGGCCTGGCATCTGCACCATGCACTGCGAGCCCACCGGCACCTTGATGCCCACGGCCTCCAGCACCAGGCCCGTCAGCCGGGTCAGCGTGCCTCTGGTTTCCAGCGGCACCCCTTCGGCCACGCGCTCACGCGCGTCGTCCATGAAGCGCGTCCAGGCAGAGGGCGCCTCAACGCTCATCGCCCTCTCCTTCGCTCAAGGGCGACTGCAGGCCCAGGGCCGCAATGGCGCGCTGCCAGCGTTTGTCCAGGCTGCCGTCCACCACCGTTCCAGCAGACTCCACCAGGCAACCGCCCGCAGGTACAGCGGCGTCCGCCATCCACTGCACGCCGGGTCCATCCAGTTCCTCGCGCAGGGGCTGCGCCATCGCTTCCATGTCGATCGGATTCAGGCGCACCGTGGCGGGCCGCCCCTCACTCACCAGCATGCCCACGGCCTCACGCACTACGGGCTGCAAAGCATTGGGGTTGACCGACAGCTCATGGCGCACCACCTGGCGGGCGATGTCACACGCCAGCTCCAGCAGCTGCTGGGCCATCTGCTGCTGCATGTCGATCAGGCTTGCGTCCAGCGTCTGTAGCACCGCTTGCAGGCGCTGCGCAGCGTCTTGCCCCTGCTGGGCAATGTAGTCGTCCATGCGGCGCTGCCACTCCAGGGCGGTCTGCGCCTGCCCTTGGGCAAAGCCCTCGGCATAGGCGTCGTCGCAGGCCTGCTGCTGCAGCAGCGCCTGTTGCGCCTGCAGCTCGGCTTCATCGACCTCGACAGGGATCTCCGCCACCGGCTCCGGCGTGGGCTCGACCAGGTCCGAGCCATCTACCGCACTGAACTTCCACTGCTTGAAGTCGCCCACTTCCTCGCTGGGGATGAAGCGCGAGTACGACCGCTGGTTGTTAGACGAAGGCATCATCACCACCGCCTCCGATCACGATCTGGCCTTCATCGGACAGGCGCCGGATCGTCTTGAGAATTTCCTTCTGCTGCGCTTCCACTTCGGACAGCCGCATCGGGCCACGGGATTCGAGGTCTTCGCGCAGCGCCTCGGCAGCGCGCGAGGACATGTTGGACAGGAATTTCTCACGCAACTCGGGCACAGCGCCCTTGAGCGCCACGATGAGGGTCTCGGACGCCACTTCCTTGAGCACGGACTGGATGGCGGCGTTGTCGAGCTTGAGCACGTCCTCGAACACGAACATCTTGTCCATGATCTTCTGGGCCAGGTCCGGGTCGTAGCCCCGGATGGATTCGAGCACCACAGCGTCCATGTTGCCGCCCAGCAGGTTGATGATTTCTGCAGCGGCCTTGACGCCTCCGAGTGAACTCTTGCGGATCTTGTCGCCGCCCGCCAGCACCTTGAAGAGCACCTCGTTGAGGTCCTTGAGCGCCGTGGGCTGAATGCCTTCGAGTGTGGCCACCCGCAGCAGGATTTCGCTGCGCTGGCGGTCCGTCAGGTGCATCAGGATGCCCGAGGCCTGGTCGCTGTCCAGGTGCACCAGGATCGCCGCCACGATCTGCGGGTGTTCGTTGCGCAGCAGTTCGGCCACCGACAGCGGGTCCATCCACTTGAGGCTTTCGATGCCGGAGACATCGCCGCCCTGCAAAATACGGTCGATCAGCAGCCCGGCCTTGTCATCGCCCAGCGCGCGCTTGAGCACGGCACGCACATAGTTGCCCGTGTCGGACACCAGCAGGCTTTGGGCCGCTGCCGCGTTCGAGAACTTGTTGATGACCTCGTCCACCTTCTCGCGCGACACCGAGCGCATGCGTGCGATGGTTTCGCCCAGCTTCTGCACCTCCTTGGGCGAGAAATGCTTGAAAACTTCGGCCGCCTCCTCTTCGCCGAGGGACATCAGCATGATGGCGGCATCGTGAAGGCCTTGGTCGTCCATGGTGGGGGTCCGTGCAATCGGTGGCTAGGCGGCGGTGTCGCCGTTCAGCCAGGTCTTGAGAATGTTCGCCACGGCAACCGGGTTCTCCTTGGCGAGCACGCGGGCGTCTTCCAGGCGCAGCTGCTCGGGCGTCGCGGGCAACGCTTCGTCCTTCTTGGACGGCGCAGGCAGCGCGGGGCGCTCGGGCGTGTCGGCCTCCAGGGCATCGAGCTGGCCACCGGGCACCGGTGCGGCGCTGGCCTTGGCCGGTGCGGGTGCCTTGAGGGCGGGCCGCACCAGGCCCAGCAGCACCAGCGCAGCAAACAGCACCGCCCCCACCGGCCAAGCAAAGGTCTTGGCCAGGTCGATCACTTCGGGCTGCTTCCACAGCGGAACGTCGGTCGATGGCGCTGCCGTCACCTGGAACGGCGTGTTCATGAGGTTGACCGAGTCACCGCGGTCCTTGTTGAAGCCAATGGTCTCGCGCACCAGTGCCGTCATCTGCTCGATCTGCTCGGGCGTGAGCGCCTTGGTGATGGGCTTGCCCTTGTCTTCGCCAGACTGGTAGTTCACCACCACGGCCGCGCTCAGGCGCTTGACGGCACCGGTGCTGCCCCGCGTTACACGCACGGTCTTGTCCACTTCGTAGTTGGTGGTGGACTCGCGCTTGTTCGTCTGCTCCTCGGTGCCCTGCTGGCCACCGGCATTGGGTGCGGGGTTGGCGCCATTGATGGGGGCGGCCGACGGCGCAGGCGGCTGGTTGGCCACGGCGCCGGGCACGCCTGTTGCGGTTTTGCTGGAGCTACCCCGGCTTTCGAGCACCTGCTGGCTGCGCACCGCGCTGGAGTCAGGCGTCTGGTTGGGGCGGAACTGCTCGGACGTGGATTCCGTCTGCGTGAAATCCACCTCGGCCGTGACCTGGGCCTTGACGTTGTCGCGGCCCACCACAGGCTCCAGGATGTCCATGATGCGGCGGGTGTACTGCTGCTCGATCTGCTGCACATACAGCAGTTGCTGGGCATTCACCTCGGCACCGGCGGTGCTGTCGGTCGTCTGCGACAGCAGCTTGCCCGTGTCGTCCAGCACGCTCACGGCAGAGGGAGACAGCTCGGGCACGCTGGACGCCACCAGGTGCACGATGCCCGCCAGCTGGGCGCGGTCCAGGATGCGGCCGGGATGCAGACTCACCAGCACCGAGGCCGAGGGCTTTTGCTGCTCGCGGAAGAACCCGTTCTGGTTGGGAAGCGCCAGGTGCACGCGCGCACCCTGCACCGACGACAGCGCCTGGATGGAGCGGGTCAGCTCGCCCTCCAGGCCACGCTGGAAGTTGAGCCGCTCCTGGAACTGCGTCATCCCGAACTTGCTGGACTCCATCAATTCGAAACCGGCCACCGAGCCCTTGGGCAGGCCCTGGGTGGCCAGGCGCAGGCGCACGTCGTGCACGCGGTCTGCCGGAATCAGGATGGCGCCGCCGCCTTCGGCATGCTTGTAGGGCACGTTCATCTGCGACAACTGAGCCACGATGGCGCCGCCGTCCTTGTCGTTCAGATTGGCAAACAGCACCCGGTAGTCTGGCTGGCGCCCCATGACAATGGCCGCCACGGCAGCGGCCACCAGCAGCGCCACGCCCACCCCGAGCCGCATGCGCTGCGCCCGGTCGAGGGCGGACAGCCGCTGCAGCCAGCTGGGGCTGGCGGGCGGCGGGAGCGGATTGAGAGGGACTTCAGCAACAGCAGACATCTTGCTTTTCCAGTAAAGCAGGTCCGGCAACAGACCTGGCGTGGTGTCGATTATTCGGTCACGCCTCCACCATGTTCGCTGGATAAGCCGCCCGTTTGACCATCATTTCAGGGGGATGGGCGCCAGGGCGGTGGCTAGGATACGCAGCATACCGCCATTCCCTACGGATACCGCCATGGACCTTCGCATCTCAAGCTCTACCGCCCCCCTGACGGGCGCAGGCGTGGCGCGCCGTGCCGCAGCGCCCCAGGAAACCGGTAACGAAGTAGGATTTTCGGGCGCCCTCAAAGGCGCCCTGCAGTCGGTGAGTGCGGCGCAGAACCGGTCGTCCGAACTGCAAAGAGAGGTTCAGCTGGAAAACCCCTCGGTCAGCCTGGAAGAAACCATGGTGGCGATCCAGAAGGCCCAGATCGGCTTTCAGGCCACGCTGCACGTGCGCAATCGCATGGTGCAGGCCTATACCGACATCATGAACATGCAGGTATAGGCAGTGTCACCCCCCTGAGGCGCTGCGCGCCTTCCCCCCGCTCTCGCAACGCTGCGCGCTGCGGGCAGGGGGACGCAGCCCTCGCTGCGGGGCGGCCCTTACTCGGCTGCCCTGGCACTGGTAAGCGCCCGCATCTAGCGCCTGCGCCTGCGTCTGCGCAATACTCCCGATTTGATAGCAAAAAGCGCTTATTAGGAGCGCGGAGAAGCACATTTTTTCCACAAAAAAGCCGACCTTACAGGGTCGGCTTTGTCTTGAGGCTTGTTGCGCGCCTCAGTGCATCATCTGCGGCTGCCCTTCGAACAGGTGTTCGAACTGCGCCAGCCAGGGTTCGGCCAGGCAGCGGATCTGGGCATCGTTGCGCAGGATGCGCTGCATGATGCGGGTCTTTTCGCGGCGGTGCTCGGGCAGCAGCTCGTGCTCCTGCGACTTGAAACGCAGCTGCTCGATCAGCACGGCACAGGCACCCTCGTAGCGCACCACGCCGTCCCAGTCCTTGAGCCGGGCAGCCTCCAGCATCTTGGCGCTGCTGTCTTCAATCGCCTTGTAATAGTCAATCAGCATGTGGGACATGGTTTATGCCTCCACCAGCACGGGCTGGCCAGTGGCGGCGGGCGCGTCGACAGAAGCCGCTGCAGCGCCGGATTTCTTGATGTCGTTCCAGCCCTGGGCCACGGGCTCGATCAGGCGCATGACCTCCTGCATCATCGCGTCGTCGTTGCGGGCGTTGGCCAGGATCAGGCGGTGCATGCAGTAGTCATACAGCGCACCCAGGTTTTCGGCCAGCTCACCGCCGTCCACCTTGTCGAGCGACGTGCTCAGGCCTTCTTCGAGAATGCGCACCGCCTTAGCGATGGCGTTGACCTTGCCCAGCACGTCACCCCGCGCCATGGCGCCACGCGCCGTGGCGATGGAATTCAGAACGCCTTCATACAACAGGCTGACCAGCTGATGCTGGTCGATCGTGTGCATGCTGGTCTCTACATTGATGCGCTGGTAAGCGTTGGCTGCACGGGGGCTGTAGGCGCTGAACATGCTGACAATCCTTCCGATGTATTACTTAAGTTATCGGCGAGCGCCAGAAAAACTGAAGTCCCGAGTTAGCGGCTCGACTTGTTCCAGTTCGTCACCTGCTGCGAGATATAGGCGTTCAGGCCGTTCAGGCTACTCAACTGAGTGTCTAGCGAGTTATAGCGCTGCGTGATCCTTTTTTCAAAGGCATCGACCTTCTCGTTCACGCGGGTTTGGTCCTGAGCGTTGCGCTTAAGGTTCAGCTTCAGGGAGTCATCCTTAGACTTGAAGAAACCATCGTTGGCCAGCAAATTGGTGGTCAACGCCTTCAGCTGCACAGCAATGCCATCGGCCGATCCACCACCAGTGTTGCGGAACAGATTTTTCACATCCTCGGGTTTCTCCGAAAGGGCCTTGTTCAGCTTGGCGCTATCCACGGCCAGATTTCCACCCAGCTGCTGCGTGATGCCGACATCTGCCAGGCGCTGAAAGCCCCCGCCGCCGGTCGAGATCGACTGGATCGCGTTGCGCAGCGAGTTCTGCAGAGCCACAGTGGTCGAATCCCCCTGCAGAAGACCGGCCGAATTGGTCTTCGCATCGTACTTGGTCGCCTCCTGCAGCAGATCGTTGATGGTGTTGTAGGCCTTCACGAACCCGTCGATATTGGATTTGATGGCAGAGTCATCCTTGCCTACCGTGATTTCAATCGGCGCCGTGGTGACTTGTTCAGCCTTGAAGGTCACACCCGAGATCGTGGAAGCAAACGTGTTGGTGGCCGAAGACACGGCAATCCCGTTGACCGTGGCCTTGGCATTGGCCGCCGGCTGCGTGACCGTGGCGCCATTGACCAAGCGCGACAAGCCTGATGCATCAGTATTACCAGCACTCCGAGGGTCAGTATCCCCGCCCTCCATCACGCTCAGCCGAAAACCGAACTCATCACCTGTGCTCTTGCTGCGCAACAACAAACGTTCACCGGAAGCATCTGACAGAATCGACGCGGTCACACCCGCATTGGCGCCATTGATCTTGCTAGCCACATCCGTGAGTTTGTCGCTTGCGCTGATGGCAACATCGACCGGCTGACCAGCGCCAGGGGTGAAAGACGAAGGCGCCACGCTCCACTTGCCCAGCTCCAGACGCAGCGTGCCCGCACCTAGCGCCCCGCCCACAGGCAAAAGAGCCGCCGACGCCGTGGCCTGGGCCTTAGCGAGGCTTTGCACCTCGACGCTGAAAGTGGTGGGCAGGGTGCCGCCTACAGCTGTGGCAGAAACGTATTTGGGATCCGAAGAGGTAGTGGCGACGCCATTCCACCCCGTTACGCTGGTGAGCTTGCTCGCCGAATCCTGCAGTGCGGACACCAGCGATTTGATCTGACCAAAGGCAGAAATTTTTGTGTTGACTGTCGCCGCCTGCAGCTTCAGCGTACCCAGAGGCTTCTTTTCCAGTTCGACCAACTTGGAAATGATGTCTTTGACATTCAGCCCATTCGTGCCGACACCTACGGATGAAATCGTGGCCATACCAACCTCCTGAACTGGTTCAACGGAAATTATGGCGCCGAACGGCGACAACAAACGTCCGTAAACACGCCAGGAAACCCGTCTTATCCAGCGGTCCTGGCACCCGCTGCTCCAAAAGGCCAAAGGGCGGCGACAGAAATCTGCCGCCGCCTGGGCCACTTCAGGGCGCTGCAACGCCCTGACTGCCTTGCCTGCCGCTGATTAACGCAGCAGGGCCAACACACCTTGTGGCAGCTGGTTGGCCTGGGCCACCATCGCCGTGCCGGCCTGTTGCAGGATCTGCGAGCGCGACAGGTTGGCGGTTTCTGCAGCGAAGTCGGCGTCCAGGATACGCGAACGCGAGGAGGACAGGTTTTCCGACGTCACTTGCAGGTTGCTGATCGACGTTTCAAAACGCGATTGCAGAGCACCCAGTTTGGCACGCTCACCGTTGATGAAGGCCAGGGCCGAATCCACAGTCTTGAGCGCGTTGGTCGCGTTGCTGAACGTGGTCACGTCCAGGTTGGCCACCGTTTGCAGGGCAGAGCCGCCGCTGTCCAGCTGGTTGCTGGCGGAGGTCACTGCGAAAGACTTTTCAGAGTCCAGCGTGATATAGCCGCCAGTGCTCACATTTTCCGCCGTGGTATCCGCAGCTAGCGTACGGGCCGTGCCATTGCTAGCGCCTGCAGCATCGTAGCCTGTCACGGTCACGGCAGCGGCGTTGGCATTGGTCGTGTCGCCAACCAAGATGTCGTTGCCGGTGGCATTGGTCAGGATGATCTGCGTGCCGTCGGAGCTGAGCGAAGCATTGATACCCGTTTTCGCAGACTGGTCGTTGATAGCAGACACCGCAGCCGACAGGCGATCGGTACCCGTCGCCGATGTCAGTGTGAAGGACACGGTACGGGCTGCGCCGACGTTGTCGCCTTCCAGCGTCAGCGAGTAGGAGCCCGCCGAAGCCATACCACCAAGGCGCACTTCAGTGCGGGCTGTGGCGGTCACACCAGTGTTGGCCTTGATGGCGTTGATGGAGTCCGCCGTAGCCTTGGCGGTGGCGTTCGCCGTCACCGACAGCGTGCCAGTGCCCAGGTAACCGCTGATCGAGACTGCGCCCGAGGTCACGCCGTTGGTCGCGGCCGTGGTACCCGTCACCGGAGCGGCTGCGCCGATGCCCGAACCATTGGACGCAACGTTCTGGTTGTTACCGTACACACTGGTGCGCAGGTTGGCGGTGGCCGCCACAATGGTCTGGTTGGCGTTGGCGCCCACCTGGAACTGCTGCGTACCAAAGGTGCCGTCCAGCAGCTTGGAGCCGTTGAATTCCGTGGTTTGCGAGATGCGGTCGAGTTCGGACACCAGTTGGCCCACTTCCTGTTGCAGGGCTTGGCGGTCACCCGCGCTGTTGGACGCGTTGGCCGACTGCACAGCCAATTCACGCACACGCTGCAGGATGTCGCCAGAGGCCTTCAGTGCGCCTTCAGCGGTCTGCGCCAGGGAGATACCGTCATTGGCATTACGCACCGCCTGGTTCAGGCCGCGGATCTGGCTGGTGAAACGCTCGGAAATGGCCAAGCCGGCGGCATCGTCTTTGGCGCTGTTGATGCGCAGGCCGGACGACAGGCGCTGGATGGACGTGTTCAGCGAGGTCTGGCTCATGCCCAGATTACGCTGTGCGGTGAGCGAAGCCACATTGGTATTGATGGTGGAAGCCATTGCAAATCTCCAGAAAAGAACTGACTGAATATGGCGTTGCCGCCAGCCGGGGCGCCAGCACCGTGCTGGCCTCCTGGGTTCCCAGCGCCTGGGGCGTCTGGTGAACGGCGGGCCACTCATGGTCCGTTGAAAGTGTTTTCGGGTGGCCGCCGGAAAACTTGAGGGGCAAACGCACAAGTTGTGCGACTTTTTGGCCGCTTATCTGCCCAACGCCAAAAAACGGCATCTCCACAATTCACCCATCGTTCCCCCATTGACAGCCGGACGGGTGCGCTTGAACCGGCAAACAGATCCGTCTAGCGACGTTAAGGAGTTTCGCCATGGCAGCAACCATCAACACCAACATCAGCTCGCTGACTGCGCAGCGCAACCTGGGCACCAGCCAGATGTCGCTCAACACAGCCATCCAGCGACTGTCATCGGGCCTGCGCATCAACAGCGCCAAGGATGATGCTGCGGGCCTGGCAATCTCCGAGCGCTTTACCAGCCAGATCCGGGGCCTGAACCAGGCTGTTCGCAATGCGAACGACGGGATTTCCCTGGCACAGGTGGCGGAAGGTGCAATGGGGTCGGCGGGGAACATCCTGCAACGGGTGCGTGAACTGGCAGTGCAGTCGGCCAACGCCTCCAACAGCGCTGGCGACCGCCAGGCCCTGCAGCAGGAAGTCGGCCAGTTGGTGGCAGAACTTGACCGGATTTCGCAAACCACCGAGTTCAACGGCCAAAAACTGCTGGACGGCACGTTTGGTACGCAACAGTTCCAGGTGGGTGCCAACGCCAACCAGACCATCGTGGCGGCCACCGCCAACCTGCGCACCAATGTCTATGGCAACAACCAGAACATTGCGTCCAACGGCTCGGGCATCGGCGCAGCCGCTGCGGTTACGGGTACCACGGCCGCGACCAACGGCGTGACCTCGGGCGCAGTCTCGATCAGCGGCTACCTGGGCACCGGCACCATGACGGTGGCCGCCAACGCCACCGCCAAGGCCACCGCCGACCAAGTCAACGCCCTGCAGTCAACCACCGGCGTGACTGCCACGGCCCGCACCGAGGTGCGCCTGGGCGGCTTGGCCTCGGCGGGTTCCTATTCGCTGACGCTGGAAGGCGACAACGTGGGCTCGCCCCGCACCATTTCGTTCACACTGACCTCTGCTACCGGTACAGACCGACTCTCCCCTGCCGTCTCGGCCATCAATGAGCAGTCGGCCAAGACCGGAATCAATGCCTCACTCAGCTCCGACGGCACACAGATCATCCTGACCAACGCCACCGGCAACAACATCGTGATCGGCGACACCGTGAACGCCAACGCAGCCGCCGTGACCGTGACGGGCTACGACGCCGCAGGTGCCAGCAATGGCACTGCGCAGACACTGGCAGCGGACTCCACGGCAGAAAACATCGCCACAGGCGGCTACATCACGCTGGACTCCGAAAAGTCCTTCGCAGTGACCTCCGCCAGCAACCAACTGGATAACGGCGGATCAACGCTGCACACCGTGGCCAACCTGGACGTGACCACGTTCACCAATGCCACCGACGCCCTGAAGACCGTGGACTCGGCACTGGCCTTCATCAGCGGCGAGCGTGCCAAACTGGGCGCCATGCAGTCGCGGTTTGAGACCAGCATTTCCAGCCTGCAGATTACGTCGGAGAACCTGTCTGCATCGCGCTCGCGCATCCAGGACGCTGACTTCGCGGCAGAGACCGCCAACCTTTCACGCGCCCAGATCCTGCAGCAGGCCGGCACGGCGATGGTGGCCCAAGCCAACCAGATCCCGCAAGGCGTGCTGTCGCTGCTCAAGTAATGGAGCCCAGCCACGCTGTGCAGTGCAACAAACAAAAGGGGCCCATTGGGCCCCTTAGTACATGGCACACTGCACAACGCCCCTGCACCCCCACCAGTAGATTGGCCGCCACGTGCAATCCAAAAACACCGCCCAGGAAGATCCCCGCCTCCACGCGGCGCTCGCAGCTGCCGACTGGCCCTCGCTAACCCGCTTGTGCCGCCAGATTCTGCGCAAGAACGGTCGCCACCTGACTGCCCACCGCCTGCTGGGCTTCTCGCTCCAGAAACAGCGCGAATTCGAGGCGGCCCTCAAGGCCTACAAGCAGGCCTATGCGTACTGGCCGGGCGATGCCGAACTGCTGATCAACTACGCCAACACCCTGATTGAGCAGGCACGCAATTACGATGCGCTCCCACATCTCGAAAAGGTCTGTGAGCTGCGCCCCCAGCAAGCGGTGGCCTGGATCAAGCTGGCCGAATGCTGCTATTTGATTGGCCTGCATAGCAAAGGATTCGAGGCCAGTCAAAAGGCTATCGAGCTGGCCGACTCCATGCCCCTGACAGTCGGTGCACTGATGCAAAGCGCCATTCACCGCCGGGAGCTGGGACAGGTGCGCGAGGCCGTGCAGGACTGCGAGAGGGCCATCGCGCTCAGCCCCAGAGATCCGGGCAACTACACCAACAAGCTGCTTTTCATGCTGGCAGACCCGGCCGTCACGGCCGACCAGTTGGCCACGGCAGCCCGGGAGTTCGGCGCGGTGTTCGAGCCCCCCCTGAAGCCACAATGGCCCAGCTTTGAATCCCATCGCGGTGCGCCCTGGCGGCGCTTGAAGATCGGCTTCCTCTCGCCGGACTTCCGGGTGCACTCCGTGATGTACTTTGTGGAAGGCTTGCTCGCCCAGCTTGACCGGCGGCAGTTCGAAGTCTTTGCCTTCTTCCTTTTCGCACGTGGCGACCATGTCACAGAACGCGTCGAGCGCCATGCCGACCGCTTTGTGCACTTGGCAGGTTTCACCCCCGAGCAGCAGGCCGAGGCCATGCGCGCACACGGGATCGATATCCTGGTGGAGCTGGCTGGCCACACCGGCAACAACGGCCTGCTGGCCATGGCCCATAAGGCAGCGCCCATCCAGGTGTCATGGCTCGGGTTTCCAGCGACCACCGGACTCACGGCGGTGGACTACAAGTTCACGGACGAGGTCACGGACCCTCCGGACGCCCAGGCGCAGTACACGGAACGGCTCTACAGGTTGCCCACGCTGTTTGCAAGCTACCGTCCCATGAGCCGCAATCCGCTGTGGCGCTATCAGCCACGCTACCGGGTCCGCCCGACACCCGCGCTGGAAAACGGGTTTATCACCTTTGGCTCGTGCAACAACCTGGGCAAACTCACCGACGAGGTTCTGACCTTGTGGGGCAAAATCCTCGCGTCCGTTCCAGGCTCCCGCTTGCTGATCGAGGGCAAAAATCTGGAGCGCCCCGACTTTGCCGAGGCTTACCGCGAACGCTGCGGCGGCCTGGGCCTGGACCCCGCCCAACTGGACCTGGAGCCCCTGCGCTACGACAACCAGTACCTTACCTACCACCGCATAGACATCGCACTCGACCCGTTTCCGCTGGCCGGCGGCACCACCACGTTCGACGTGTTGTGGATGGGAGTGCCCATCGTGTCGATGATGGGCGACAGCTTCAAGGGCCGCATGGGCATGGGCCTGCTGAGCTACCTGGGCCGCACTGAATGGCTTGCTGAAACCCCTGAAGACTATCTCCGTATCGCATGCGCGCTGGCCTCCGATCCCCAGGCTCTCGATGCATTGCGGCAGAGCCTGCGCCCAGAGGTGGAGGCGTCGGTGCTGATGCGCGAAGATATCTTCAACCACCATTTTGGCGAAGGCCTGCGCGTGATGTGGCTGCAATGGCTGGCACAGACCACCCACCCAGACAATGCCGAAGCCCAGGCGCAGGCCATCGAAGCCTGGCTGCCAGGGCTTCCTGAGGAATGGACCCGTCCTCCCGCACCGGGCGTGGGATTGCGCCCTGGTCATCGGGTCCCCCTGTCCGAGGCCCATGACCGACTTCAGGCGCTGGTGAACAAAGCCAGGGAAGCACCTCCTCCGGTGCGGGCGGAGCCTGAATCTGCCGCCACGAAGATGGAAAGCCAACGCTGGATCGCAGTGACAGAGCTGGCCGAAATCGTGCTAAGTGCGGTTCCCCATGATCCCGTCGCACTCGCCTGCCTGGCTGAGGTCGAGCACGCACATGGCCACACCGAGTTTGCCGTGACCTACCTGCGCTATGCCACCGAAGCCATGAAGAACCAGGCGTAGCGGGCCCGCCGCGCAGGCCTCCGGGTCTAGCGGCGGAAAATGTCCTGCAGCGCATCGCGCCGCGTCGGCTTGAAAACCACTTGTCCGCCGGCCCCTGGGAACACCGTGCAATGGCCTGGTGAATCCGTATTGACCAGACTCGTGCCCTGGGAGAGCACGGTGCCATCACCCACCTTGCACCCGCCGATGATGGCGGTACCGGTGTACATGACCACGCCCTCCCCCAGCACGGGCGCCGCGCCGTGGTTCTTCCCCACCGTGGAGTTCTGGTAGACCACCAAGTAGTTGCCGTAAGTCGCCTTAGCAAAAACGATACCCACGGAGTGGCCAATGAACATGACCTCGGGCATGTCGATCTCGTAGAACAGGTCAATCCCGTTGAGCGCCTTGTTCAGCCCGAACAGCTTGGCGCAGAGCGTACGGTTGCCCGTCGCTTTCCAGACAGTGTTGGACAGGTAATAGAGAAACAGCGTGTATTGGGTGGAATGCAGATGGTCGAACTGGTCCGGCGTCCACCACCGCACTTCGTTGATGCAGCGGCCCAACCGCACCAGTGCCGCATCCAGATGCGCAGCCAGCACGGCCGGGGCATCGGTATCGAGCCCGTCGGGGTAGAAGGTGGCCAATTGGCGGGCCACATAAGCGGCCAGCTCGGTGCGAGACAAGTGCAGGGGCTTCAACATGTGCGGTCTCCTTGGCAAGCTGCAAGGACATCATCCAGTACATCAAAAAGAGACCGAGGCCGCCAGTGCAGCTCGGTGCGCAGACGCTCGATGTCCACCAGCGGCACAGGGCCAGGCACGGTCTGCAGAAGGGGCAGCACCTCACAGCCCCAGCGGCGCGCCAGGTATTCGAACAGGCTGGCATTGGACACATTGACGCCAGAGGCCACGTTATAGACAGGTTGTCGGCCGGATACGGCAATGCGGATGAGGGCCTCGACCACGTCATCCAGGTGCACGTAGTCGCGGGCGAAGTGGGGGGAGGACGACACTTCCACCCGCGCCACACCGGCGCTCCGGGCAACCAGCACCTGCCGCAGCAGCGCGGGCAGGAAACCATCGGCATCCAGGGGCCCTTCATACACGCAGGCCAGGCGCGCCACCCGGGCACGCCCCTGGCCCGCCACATGGCACAGGGATTCGCCCAGGCCCTTGGAAAAGTCATACAGGTGGCGGGGGCTGGCAGGGTCCAGGGGTAGCACGGCGGCCTCGTTCGCTAACCCCTCTCCCTGCCCGTCATACAGCCGGGTGGACGACAGGTAGACCAGAGACTCCAACGCCCCCTGTTCCAGCCCGTACCCCAACACCTGGGCCAGATGGCTGACATGGGCCTCCACGGTATCGAAAGGACGCGCCAAATAGTCTGCCGTGAGCCCCGCGCAATAAATGACGTGCCCTAGTGGTACCAGCCAGGGCCAAGGCTCGTGGCGGGCGGGGGCCCACACCTGCGCACCCCGCGCCTGCAGGGTCGCACTCAGGCGGGCGCCCACAAACCCGGCGGCACCGACCACCGTGAAGCGCAGCCCCTGCAGGTCTTGCAGACCCTGCGCAGCCAACGGCGCTTGCACCGAAACCATCAGAAGCCGCCCACGGGGTGGTGCAGGTGCGGTGCCTTGTGCGGCAACAGCTTGGGGCTGACCCCTTCAACAATGCGGAAGGCACTGCCTTGCACACGGGCGGCATCCGACACCGCCAACATGTTGAACCCGTGTGGCGGGCCTTCCAGGTACACGGAGTCCAGCGGCACCAGCTCAATCGGCTGGCCAGACATTTCGCGGTGCGAGTTGATGTCGCGCACTGCATACACGGCGTAGCCCAAGTCCAGGAACAGGCGGCACAGGGGTGTCGCACGCAGTCCGTTGCTCCAGTCCACATAGGTGCGGTGCAGTTCGAAGACCACATGGGGCCGGTCACGCGCCAGCACCTGCTGGGCCCCTTGCAACGCGGCCAGCTCTGCGCCCTCGATGTCCAGCTGGATCAGGCCGATGCGCCGCCCGTGGCGCTGGGCATAGTCATCCATCGCCACGGTCTCAAAACCGCTGCCGTCCTGAGCCGTGACCATGTTGGCAAAGGAGTCAAAGCCATCCAGGCGCATGCGTTCGCCGCTGCGGCTCCACAGCCCGGCCACGTTCACCTCCACATTGCTCAGTGCGTTGATATCGATATTGCGCTGCAGCATGGCCGCCTGCTGGGGGTTGGGCTCGAAGCAATGCACCCGCAGGCCCCGCCCTGCCAGCTGGCGGGCCACCAGCACCGCCTGATCGCCAAAGTAAGCACCGCCCACCAGCACATCCCCTTGCAGATCGCGGCCCAGCTCCAGCAACAGCTTGGTGGTTTGCGGCTCCCACACATGGGTAGGGTGCTCCGACTCCGACAACAGGAAGTCGCGAGCGATCTTGGTGCGGTACAGGAACTGAAAGCGCGTGCCATCGGCCAGCACCTTTTCGTACTGGTCCGTGTCCAGATGGAGGGCATCGATCACAGGACCGGTCACGTCGTCCCGCACCGAGCCTTCGCAGGCGATCTGCGCCTCGCTCTCGCGCAACAGCGCAATCAGGCGAGCGCGCAGCACGGGGTCACGCCCCAAGGTTTGCATGGCTTGCTGCAGGCGTTTGCCGTCCAGGTCGCGTGGGTCATTGCTGGTCATGGCGAAGGCTCCTTGAAACATGAATCCGTTAGAAAATTTCCAGGCGCGGCACGGCCACCACCATCTGCGCGCCCCAGCTGCGCGTGTAGTCCAGCTGGTCGGCCACCTCGCTGCGCAGGTTCCAGGGCAGGATCAGGATGCGCTGCGGCTTGTGGGCGCGCAGGTGCGCCTCGCTCACCACCGGGACGTGGCTGCCGGGCAAGTACTGGCCCTGCTTGGCGGGGTTCTTGTCCACAGCATAAGGCAGCAGATCGGGCCGCACCCCCGCAAAGTTGAGCAAGGTGTTGCCCTTGGCGGCCGCGCCGTAGGCGCCCACGGTGATGCCGTCGGCCTGGCATTGCAGCAAAAATGTGAGCAGCTCTCGCTTGACCCGTATGGCCTGGGCCTGGAAATCGCTGTAAAAACCGGCACCCAGCATGCCCGCCGCTGCCTCGGTGGCCAGCAGTTGCTGCACGCGGGTGGTGCCTTCAGCCGCTACCTGGGGGTGGCCCACGGTATCGGCGCGGGCGGCAAACACCCGCAGGCTGCCGCCGTGGGTGGGCAGCTCCTGCACATCGATCACCACCAGGCCGTTGGCCGCAAAAATGCGCTGCACCGCCGTGAGCGACAGATAGGAATAGTGCTCGTGGTAGGCCGTGTCGAACTGGCACCCCTGCACCATGCGCAGCAGGTGCGGGAACTCGAAGGTGGCCACGCCATGGGGCTTGAGCAGCCGCGTGAAGCCGCCCACAAAGTCGTTGATGTCGGGCACATGCGCCAGCACGTTGTTGGCGGCGATCAGGTCGGCCTGGCGGCCGGCGGCGGCCAGCTCATCGGCCAGCTCCACGCCGAAGAACCGATCCACCACCTCGATGCCCTTGGCACGTGCTGCGGCTGCGGTGCTGGCCGTGGGCTCCACGCCGTAGCAGGGGATGCCGGCCGCCTGCACGTACTGCAGCAGGTAGCCGTCGTTGGAAGCGACCTCGACCACGCGGCTGGCGGCGGTGAGCGCCAGGCGCTCGCGCATCGCCTCGACATAGGCCTTGGCGTGGGCCAGCCAAGACGATGAGAACGAGCTGTAGTACGCGTAGTCGTCGGTGAACAGCGCCTCGCGCCCGGCGTGGTCTTCGGTCTGTACCAGCCAGCAGGTCTCGCACACCAACAGGCGCAGGGGGAACCAGGTCTCGGGCGCGCGCAGGGCGGCTTCGCTCAGGTAGGCGTTGGACGGGGGCGCGCTGCCCAGGTCCAGGAACGTGAGTTGCAGCGGGCTGCCGCAGTGTCGGCACTTCACAGGCGCACTCCTTCGAATTCTTCGGTCATCCAGGGCTGGCCTGCGTCGCGGGGTGACATCTGGCCCACCGGCAGCGGCCAGGCAATGGCCAGGCGCGGGTCGAGCGGGTGCAGCCCCGCCTCGGCAGCGGGCGTGTAGGCAGCAGAGTGGCAATACAGCAGCTCGGCATGGTCGGTCAGCGCCTGGAAGCCATGGGCAAAACCGGGCGGGATCAGCAGTGCGTTGCCGTTGTCTGCGGATAAATGCTCGGCATGCCACTGCAAAAAGGTGGGCGAGCCCTGGCGCAGGTCCACGGCCACGTCCCAGACCTCACCGCGCAGGCAGCTCACCAGTTTCATCTCGGCGTGCGGCGGCTTTTGGTAGTGCATGCCACGCACGGTGCCTTGGAGGGCTGTATAGCTCTGGTTGACTTGGGCGATCGGGCCAGCCCAGCCTGCGCCCGCCAGTTCATCGGCGCAGAACAGGCGCGCAAAAAAGCCGCGCTCGTCCACCAGCGGCCGGCGTTGCACGCGGAACAATCCCGCCAGCGGCAGTGGCGCCAGGGCCAGTCGGCTCATGGGCGCGCCTCCCAGGCGTCGATGTCGGCCAGGCACAGCGCAAGGGCATCGGTGCCACCGTGTTGCTGGCGGTACCAGTTCATGGTGCGGGCCACGGCGGTGTTCAGCGCCCAGTGCGGGGCCACGCCCAGCGCCTGGCGGGCATGGGCGGTTTCGAGCGCGAGCCAGTCGGCTTCGTGCGGGCCTTCGCTCTCGTTTTCATAGCTTGTAACGCTTGCTGGATAGGCGGTGGAGGCCAATTCAATGACATTTTTGACCGTGGCCGCCTCGTGGGGCAGCGGGCCAAAGTTGTAGGCACCGGCCAGCGCGGGCGATTCCCACAGGCGCTGGGCCAGACGCAGGTAGGCGGCCAGCGGCTCCAGCACATGCTGCCAGGGGCGCGTGGCCTGGGGGCGGCGGATGTGCAAGGTGGCGCCCTTTTCCCAGGCGCGCACGGCGTCTGGCAGCAGGCGGTCCTGCGCCCAGTCGCCGCCGCCAATCACGTTGCCCGCTCGCGCGGTGGCCACGGCAATGCCCTGGGCGGCCAGGAAAGAATCGCGGTAGCTGGCGGTGACCAGCTCGGTGGCGGCCTTGCTGGCGCTGTAGGGGTCGTGCCCGCCCAGCGGGTCGTCCTCGCGGTAGGGGTAGGCCCACTCGCGGTTGCGGTAGACCTTGTCGGTGGTGACCACCACGGCCACGCGCACGCCAGCCAGGCCGCGCAGGGCATCGAGCAAATGTGCCGTGCCCATGACGTTGGTGGCAAAGGTGTCGAGCGGCGCCGCGTAGCCGGGCCGCACCAGCGCCTGCGCGGCCAGGTGCAGCACCACCTCGGGCCGGGCGGCGCGCACACGCATGGCCAGGGCCTGGGGGCTGCGGATGTCGCAAAAATGGCTCTCCATGCCCGGGCCGCCCTGCCCCAGCTGGGCCAGGGTGAACAGGTTGGGCTCGGTGGCGGGCGGCAGCGCCACACCGGTCACCTGCGCACCCAGGCGCTGCAGCCACAGGGCCAGCCAGGCACCTTTGAAGCCGGTGTGGCCAGTGAGCAACACGCGCTTGCCGCGCCAGAAGTCGGGATCAGGGCGCATCGTGGTTTACCAGCACTTCCAGGGCGCGCGGCCCGATTGCCACAGGTCTTCGAGAAGGTTCTTCTCGCGCAGCGTGTCCATCGGCTGCCAAAAGCCCGTGTGTTCAAAGGCGCACAGCTGGCCGCTGGTGGCCAGGCGGGCCATGGGCTCTTGCTCCCAGCTGGTGGCGTCGCCTTCGATGTGGTCGATCACCTCGGGCTGCAGCACAAAAAAGCCGCCGTTGATCCAACCGCCGTCGCCACGCGGTTTTTCCTCGAACCCGGCCACGATGTCGCCATCGCGCACCAGGGCGCCATAGCGGCCCGGGGGCTGGACGGCCGTCACCGTGGCTTGGCGGCCATGGGCGCGGTGGAAGGCAAACTGGGCGGTCATGTCGAGGTCGGCCACACCATCACCATAGGTAAAGCAGAAGGGCTCGCCCGCAGGCAGGTATTCCTGCACCCGTCGCAATCGCCCGCCGGTCATGGTGCTTTCGCCGGTGTCCACCAGCGTCACGCGCCAGGGCTCGGCGTGGCGGTGGTGCACTTCCATGCGGTTGTTGGCCATGTCGAAGGTCACGTCCGACATGTGCAGGAAGTAGTTGGCGAAATACTCTTTGATCACGTAGCCCCGGTAACCCAGGCAGATGATGAAGTCGTTGACGCCATGGGCAGCGTACATCTTCATGATGTGCCAAAGGATGGGCCGCCCACCGATCTCGATCATGGGCTTGGGACGCAGGTGCGACTCTTCCGAGATGCGGGTTCCCAGCCCCCCCGCGAGCAGTACGGCTTTCATGCACGCAGCATAGTCCAGCCCCGTGCCGCCAAAAGGCCCTGTGGCTGCGGAAAAACGGGCCAAATGCAGAGATCGCCCCGGCTGCGCGGCGCTGTGCGCGATGCGTGCAGGCACCAGATTGCTACATATTAGATAGCAACAAATCCTTTTCCATCAGGCGCAGACGGCCTATTTGATGCCGAAGTTGATGACCTGGCATGCCCTCCCCCCAGCGAGTGCAGCGCCAAAACCATTCCTCCAAGAAGCCCTGGTTTGGCAGCTCTCTTGTGGCATTTCGCGCTCAGCAATCCGATACATTTGCAGTAACCTTCGGTAAACCCGCGACTGCTGCACTGACACCTCTGCCGCGACCGCCCCCGCTGCGAAGCCGCCCAATACGTCTAAAACATGTTCGTCATCATTGGTTACGTCGTCTGTTTAGGCTGCATCTTCGGCGTGTACATCGTGCACGGAGGAAACATCACAGTGATCCTGAAGGCCCTTCCCTTCGAGATCATCACCATCCTGGGCGGCGCCCTGGGCGCCTTTGTGGTGAACAACCAGCCCAAGGTGATCAAGGCCACCCTGGCCGCGCTGCCTATGGCGCTCAAGGGGTCCAAGTACACCAAGGACCGCTACATGGAGCTGATGGCCATGCTCTACGACATCCTGCAGAAGGCCCGCAAGGAAGGGCTGATGGCGATCGAAAAGGATGTCGAGGCGCCACACGAGTCCGAGATATTCAAAAAATACCCCACGGTGGGCAGCGACCACCATGTGATCGAGTTCACCACCGACTACCTGCGCATGATGGTGTCAGGCAACCTCAACTCCCACGAGATCGAGGCGCTAATGGACAGCGAGATCGACACCCACCACCAGGAGGCCCATGCCCCCGTGGCCGCACTGGCGCGCCTGGCCGGCGCCCTGCCCGCCTTCGGCATTGTGGCGGCTGTGCTGGGCGTGGTGAACACCATGGGCTCGGTCGGCCAGCCACCCTCGGTGCTGGGCGGCATGATCGGCTCGGCGCTGGTGGGTACGTTCCTCGGGATTCTGCTGGCCTACGGCGTTGTGGAGCCCCTGGGGGGCCTGGTCGAGCAAAAGACCGAAGACGCGGCCAAGGAACTGCAGTGCATCAAGTCCACCCTGCTGGCCAGCATGCAGGGCTACAACCCGGCCACCGCCATCGAATTTGGCCGCAAGGTGCTGTTCTCCGATGTCCGCCCCAGCTTCACCGAGCTGGAGGGGCATGTGAAAGGCAAGAAGTAGCGCCGCCAGCGCCGCTTGGCCCCCGACACCATGGCAGAAAAAAAACTCCAACCCATCATCATCAAGCGCATCAAGAAAGGCGGCCATGCCGTTCACGGTGGCGCCTGGAAGATCGCCTATGCCGACTTCGTGACGGCCATGATGGCGTTCTTCCTGCTTATGTGGCTACTGGGCTCCACGGCCAAGGGTGAGTTGCAAGGGATTGCGGCGTATTTCGCATCGCCGCTCAAGGTGGCGATGACCGGCGGAGATGGCTCGGGAAACAGTTCCAGCGTGATACCCGGCGGCGGCAACGACCTGGCCAAAGTGCATGGGCAGGTGCGGCGCTCAGACGTGGAAGAGGCCAAACAGCGCCGCATGAGCATCGATGCCGCCAAGGCCGAGCGCGCCAAGCAGGACCAGGACCGCATCAAGGCACTTGAGGCCAAGATCGATGCGCTCATCACCGAAAACCCGCGCCTGAATGAGTACAAGTCGCAGATCCGCATCGACATCACGCCCGACGGTCTGCAGATCCAGATCATTGACGACCAGAACCGCCCCATGTTCGACAGCGGCAGCGCGTTGGTAAAACCCTACATGCGTGACATTCTGCGCGAGATCGGTGCCGCACTGAACGGCGTCGAAAACCGCATCAGCCTGGCGGGCCACACCGATGCCGTGCCTTATGGCAACAGCGAACGCGGCTACAGCAACTGGGAACTGTCGGCCGACCGCGCCAACGCCACGCGGCGCGAGCTGGTCTCGGCCGGCATGCCAGACGCTAAACTGGGCCGCGTGGTGGGCCTGGCGGCCAGCGACCTGCTGGAGCCAAAGAATCCGCGCGCACCTGCCAACCGGCGCATCACCATCACGGTGTTGACCCGCGAAGCCGAAGAACGTCTCATGGGCAAAGGGATCCCCGAAATCACTTCCACAGAACTGCTGAATGAAAAGCGGGGAAATCCCCCCCTAAGCAGGTAACAGTTACGACTTGTCACCTAACCCGCCACCCATGACAATGCCTACAGTAATTCTCGACCGAAAGGGTCCCAAGTGACCACAGCCCTTCGTTTTCTGATCGTTGACGACTTCTCCACCATGCGACGCATCGTGCGCAACCTGCTCAAAGAAAGCGGGTTCTCCGATGCCGACGAGGCCGAGGATGGCGTGGCAGCCCTCAACAAGCTGCGCAACAGCAAGTTCGACTTCGTGGTGACCGACATCAACATGCCCAACATGAACGGGTTCCAGTTGCTGGCCGAGATCAAGAAGGACGACAAGCTCAAACACCTGCCGGTGCTGATGGTGACCGCCGAGGCCCGCAAGGAAGACATCGTTGCCGCCGCCCAGGGGGGCGCTGCAGGCTACATCGTCAAACCCTTCACCAAGGCCACACTCGAAGAGAAGGTGACCTTGATTCTGAAGAAGATGGGGTTATGAGACCATGGACGCCACACCGGACAATAGCCAGCCGGCCGATGTACATCACAAGATCGGCCAACTAACCCGCCAACTGCACGACTCGCTGAATGAACTGGGCTACGCCGACAAGCTGCGGGGATCGATGGGCGAGCTGCCCGACGCCCAGAGTCGCCTGTCCTACATCGCCCGCCTGACCGGCGAAGCGGCCGAAAAGGTGCTGGGCCGCGTGGAACAGGCCAAGGCGCAGCACGACTACATCGCGGCCGAGACGCGCCGGGTGGTCAGCTCGCTGGTGGCCGACCCGGTGGCCGCCGTGGCCAAGGGCGAGATCTTCAACTTCCTGACCGATGTGGAGCGCGTGACCAAGGAGGCCGACGCGCACCTCACCGAGATCATGATGGCGCAGGATTTCCACGACCTCACCGGCCAGGTGATTGCGCGTGTGGTGAACCTGGCGGCCACCATCGAAGACCAGCTGGTGCAACTGCTCATCCAGACTGCACCTCCCAACGTCCATGTGGCTGCAGCAGAAGCCAAGCCCGCCCACCTGCAAGGCCCCGTGGTGGACCCCGAGAACACGCCCGATGTGGTCACCGACCAGTCCCAGGTGGACGACCTGCTGGCCAGTCTGGGGTTCTGACCGCCTGCTGGCTTTTTGTCAGTTTTCGTGATCAAAATGGCCGTCTGCGCGCGCCCATCAAGCGCTTTAAGCTATCATTTTTGAAAATCCCTCTCTGCTTGAGCACCCCCTTGCGGGTGCCAGCGCGCCGCTGAAAACGCTGGCGGCAGCAGGGAAAAGAGGGGGCCGCAGCCCCCTTATCCAGCTTTAGATTTCCGGGTCGCTCACGACAATGGCATGACACCAGCGCCGTCATGCCACCATGGAATCCAGCCAAGAAAAAAGCCTCCCCGCGTCAGAGCGCAAGCTGCAAAAAGCGCGCGAAGACGGCCAAGGGGCACGCTCGCGCGACCTGTCGCACCTGGCCATCCTGGGGGCGGGTGCGGCCTGCTTGCTGCTGCTGACCCCCCAGCTCATGGACCACCTGCAAAAGGCCATGAGCCAGCAGCTGGCGTTTGACTCCGCCACCGTCATGGCGCCGGGCACCATGCTGCAGCGCCTGCAGAGCATGGTGGTGGTGGGCACGATGGCCAGCCTGGCGTTTGCACTGCTCACCAGCGCCGCCGCACTCCTCAGCGCCATCGGCGCGGGCGGCTGGATCCTCAGCACCAAACCCATCGCCCCCCAGTTCAACCGCCTGAACCCCATCTCGGGTCTGACCAACCTGTTCTCCAAGCAGCAGATGGCCAACGTGGCCAAGATGGTGCTCATGAGCGCGATCCTCACCTGGGTGGCCTGGAAGTTCATCGGCAACAGCATCGAGGCCGTGGCCATGCTGGTGCTGCAGCCCTCGCCCCTGGCCCTGCGGCAGGTGGCCGACTGGCTGACCTCGGGCATGAGCCTCTTGCTGCTGGTCGTATTCCTGGCCGCGGTGGTGGACGTGCCTCTGCAGGCGTTTTTCTTCAAGGACCGCCTGAAGATGTCGCACGAAGAGGTCAAGCAGGAACACAAGGAATCAGATGGAGACCCCCACACCAAGGGCCGCATCCGCCAGAAGCAGCGCGAGATTGCCGACCGCGCCAGTGTGGCCGCCGTGCCCAAGGCCGACTTTGTGGTCATGAACCCCACCCACTACGCCGTGGCACTCAAGTACGACGACAAGACCATGAGCGCCCCCCAGGTGATCGCACGGGGCACCGACCTCGTCGCCATGAAGATCCGCGACGTGGCCAAGGAACACAGCGTTCCAGTGCTGCAGTCGCCCATGCTGGCCCGTGCGCTCTATGCCCACGCCGAGCTGGACCAGGCCATCCCCGCCACGCTCTACACCGCCGTGGCCCAGGTGCTGGCCTATGTCTACCGCCTCAAGGCCGCGCTGCGCGGCGAAGGCCGCATGCCCGACAGCCTGGTGGAGCCCTACGTGCCGCCTGAACTCGATCCGCTGAACCGCACTCCCGTGCAAGGTGCTGCCGTATGAACACCTCCGTAAAGTCTTTGCAGCAATGGGCGGGCTCCAACGCCGGTGCCCTCCAGGGGCTGTCGGCCCCGTTGCTGGTGGTGGCCATCCTGGCGCTGATGGTGCTGCCCATCCCGCCCTGGATGCTGGACGCTTTCTTTACGCTCAACATCGCGGTGGCGCTGATGGTGATGATGGTCGCGGCCTACATGCTGCGCCCGCTGGACTTCGCGGCGTTCCCTTCGGTGCTGCTGCTGACAACGCTGATGCGCCTGTCGCTGAACGTGGCATCCACCCGTGTGGTTCTAATGGAAGGCCACACTGGCCCGGGCGCCGCCGGTGCGGTGATCGAGGCCTTCGGCCACTTTCTGATCGGCGGCAACTTTGCTGTGGGTCTGATCGTGTTCGCCATCCTGGTGGTGATCAACTTTGTGGTGATCACCAAGGGTGCCGAGCGCATTGCCGAGGTGTCGGCCCGCTTCACCCTGGACGCCATGCCCGGCAAACAGATGGCGGTGGACGCCGACCTGAATGCCGGCCTGATCGATGAAAAAGAAGCCAAGCGCCGCCGCGCCGAGGTGGCGGAAGAAGCCAACTTTTTCGGATCGATGGACGGTGCCTCCAAGTTCGTGCGCGGTGACGCCATCGCGGGCATTCTGATTCTGTTCATCAACATCATCGGCGGCTTTGCCATCGGGGTTTTGCAGCACGACCTCTCGGCCAAACAGGCGGCCGACACTTACATCCTTCTGGCCATTGGTGACGCGCTGGTGGCGCAGATCCCCGGCCTGCTGATCTCGGTGGCAGCAGCGATGGTGATCTCGCGCGTGGGCAAGGACCACGACATGGGCCGCCAGATCGTGCAGCAGCTGTTCATGTCGCCCCGCGTGCTGGGCGTGACCGGCGGCATTCTGCTGTTGCTGGGGGTGATCCCCGGCATGCCCCACCTGGTGTTCCTGATCATGGGGGGCCTGCTGTGCTATGCCGCCTGGGTGCTGCACGAGCGCCAGAAAGTACCGCCCGAAGTCGAGGCACCACCCGCCCCGGTCGGCGATGGCGAAGCCACCTGGGACGACCTGCAGCCCGTGGACCTTCTCGGCCTGGAGCTGGGCTACCGCCTGATCAGCCTGGTGGACAAGAGCCGCCAGGGCGACCTGCTCACCCGCATCAAGGGCGTGCGCCGCAAGTTTGCCCAGGAGGTGGGCTTCTTGCCCCCTGCCGTGCACGTGCGCGACAACCTCGAACTCAAGCCCAGCGGCTACCGCATCACGCTGCGTGGCGTGGTGGTGGGCGAAGGCGAGGCCTTCCCCGGCATGTTCCTGGCCATCAACCCCGGCGGCATCACCACGCCGCTGATCGGCACCCCCACCACCGACCCCGCGTTTGGCCTGCCAGCACACTGGATCGACGACCGGCAGAAGGAAGCCGCACAAATGGCCGGTTTTACGGTCGTTGATTCCGAAACCGTGATGGCCACCCATTTGTCACACTTGATGCAAGTGCAAGCCGCCAAGCTTCTGAGTCGCACAGAGACCCAGCAACTGGTGGAACACGTGGCCAAACTGGCTCCCAAGCTCATCGAAGAAGTGGTCCCGAAAATGGTCTCCATCGCAACGTTCCAGAAGGTCCTCCAGCTGCTGCTGGAAGAGTCTGTGCACATCCGCGATATCCGCACCATCATCGAGACGCTGGCCGAACATGCCGGTGCGGTCTCCGATCCGGTCGAGCTGGCCCGCCGCGTGCGCATTGCGCTGTCGCCCGCCATCGTGCAGCAGATCTACGGCCCCACCCGCGAACTCAACGTCATTGCCATCGAACCCGGCCTGGAGCGCCTTTTGGTGCAGGCGCTGGGCAACACGGCAGGCCCTGCGCTTGACCCCGGCGTGGCCGACATCCTCACGCAAAAGGCGGCCGAAGTGGCCCTCAAGCAGGAAGAAATGGGCCTGCCCGCCTGCCTGCTGGTTCCCGACCAGATCCGCAACGCCATCTCCCGCCTGGTGCGCCGCGTCGCCCCCCGCCTGCAGGTGCTTGCGCACAGTGAAATCCCAGAGACCCACACCATCCGTATTGGGCCGATCCTTAAAGGTGCATCAGCATGAACATCAAACGCTTTACCGCCCCCACCTCCCGGGAGGCTCTGGCCAAGGCGCGCATGGCCTTTGGCGACGGCACACTGATCCTGTCCAACCGCCCGACGGCCAACGGCGTCGAAGTGGTGGCGACGGCCGAAGACACGCTCTCGGCGCTTGACGGCGGTGGTGCAGGCAACACCTCCAGCGCACCGCTGCTGGCCCCCAGCGCCCCACGCAACAGCACGCAGCCCGCCCGCTCCAGCCTGGCCAGCCAGGCGGCTGCAGCAGGCCTGGGCCGCAACCCGGTGGAGGAGGACACCGAACAGCTGGCAATGAGCACGCTGTCGTTCCAGGACTATGTGCGCGAGCGCATGCTGCGCCGCCGCCATGAAGCCCTGCATGGCGCGGCAGAAGCACCGACGCTGTCGGAGCGCAGCCGCGACCAGGAACCTGAGCGCGAGCGCGAACGCATGCCCGCCCCGGCCGTGACCGTGGCGCGCCACAACCCGCTGCGCACCATCCCCATGGACATCCCGCCCGAGCCCCCCCGCCGCCGGCAGGAAGCGGTCAGCGCCCACCTGGTCCAGTCGAACAACCAGCAAAGCCTGATGAACGAGCTGCACTCCATGAAGGAGTTGATCGAAGACCGCTTCAACACGCTGGCCTGGCTGGGCCAGGCGCGCCAGAACCCGATCCAGTCCAACCTGATGCTCAAGATGATCCGCGCAGGCTACTCGCCCTCGCTGGCCCGTGCCGTGCTCGAACGCATGCCCGAGGAGCTGTCGGCCGCCGAGTCGGTGCGCTGGTTGATGGAAGTGCTGGAGCGCAACCTCAAGACCGACCAGGCCGAGCCCCCGCTGTATGAACAAGGCGGCATCTTTGCCATGGTGGGCTCCACCGGCGTCGGCAAGACCACCACCACGGCCAAGCTGGCCGCCATGTGCGCCCGCATCCACGGCCCCGGCAGCGTGGGCCTGATCACGCTGGACACCTACCGCGTGGGCGCGCACGAACAGCTGCGCACCTACGGCCGCATGCTGGGCATCGTGGCCCACCTGGCGCACGACCGCGCCGCGCTGCAGGACCTGCTGGGTCTGCTCAGCGGCAAGAAGATGGTCCTGATCGACACCACCGGCGTGGCACCCCGCGACCCGCGCAAGCGCGACATGCTGGACGTGCTGGACCTGCCCCACGTGAACCGCCTCTTGGTGCTCAATGCAGGCTACCATGGCGACACGCTGGACGACGTGCTCACCGCGTTCAAGACCGACGGCTCGCAGCAGGCCATCCTGTCCAAGGTGGACGAGGCCGTGAAGCTCGGCCCTGCCATCGATGCGCTGATCCGCCACCAGATGGTGCTGCGCGGCGTGACCAATGGCCAGCGCGTGCCTGAGGACTGGGAACGTGCCAACGCGCACCAGCTCATCAGCACCTCGATGCGCGCCCCGGCCAAGTCGGCGTTCGACCCGAAGGCCACCGACCTGAATTTCTTCTTCTCGCACTCCCCCGACACCATCACCGAAGGGGGGCTGGTCGATGCTTGATCTGGGTTTTCACCAGGCCGCCGGCCTGCACAGTTTCACGCCGCAGGCCGAGCTGCGCATGCTGGCGGTGGTCAGCCAGGGCAACGCCGGCAGCGGGCTGGAAACGCTCTGGCAGATCTGCGCCAGCCTGCAGCGGCTGGGCTACCCCGTGGTGGTGCTGGACGGCACGGCGCAGGAGACAGACAACAGCCCGGGCCTGCTGCACCTGCTGCAGCACGCCTCATGGAACGACGGCGCGCAACTGAACCTGGGGGCCACCGCGTCCTCGCTGGCCGTGATCCCGGCAGCCAAGGGCTTGCAGCACCTCAGCCGCAAGGCGGGCGACACCACGCGCTCCCCCATGGAGGACCTGCTGCCTTACTTCAGGACCTATGGCCTGATGGTGATCCACGCCCCCGCCTCCACGCTGGGGCCCTTGCTGACCCACACGGCCACGGTACCGCTGGTGGTGATGGGCGGCGGTTCAGCGGGCGTGATGACCAGCTACAAGAACCTCAAGCAGATTGCCCTGCACACCGGACTGCCCTGTATGGTGGCCGCTTTGCTGCACAGCAACACGGCCGCCGAGCGCCGCAAGGCCCAGTCGCAGCTGATGACGCTGCAGGCCTGCGCCGAGCGCCACCTGGGCGGCCCCGTACGGACCACCACCATCGCCACCCAGAACCCCCAGGAGCTTCAGCGCCTGGCCTTGCAACTGCTGGAAAATGCGGGCACCATGAACGGATCGCTGACTGCGCTGCCACCCAGCAACTTGACAGGCATGCCCGCGCATTTTGTCCGGAGCCATTGAACTGATGTACACAGCCAAAGGCCAGCTTGATCGCGATGCCATGATCCGCCAGCATGTCCCGCTGGTCAGGAGAATTGCGCACCACATGATCGCCAAGCTGCCGCCCAATGTGGAGCTGGATGACTTGATCCAGGTCGGCATGATGGGCCTGGCCGAAGCGCTCTCGCGCTACGAAGTCGCCCAGGGCGTGCAGTTCGAGACCTTTGCCACCCAGCGCATCCGGGGCGCCATGCTCGACGAGCTGCGCGAGGGCGACTGGATGAGCCGCAGCTCGCGCAAGAGCCAGAAAGACATCGAGCACGCCGTGCACCGGCTGGAGCAGAAACTGGGCCGCAGCCCGCTCGAATCGGAAATCGCCAGCGAAATGGGCATGAGCCTGCCCGACTACCAGAACCTGCTGGGCAAGGTCCGGGGCACCCAGCTGGTGTACCTGGAAGACATGACCCATGGCAACGACGACGAGGACGGGTTTCTGGACCGCCATGTCGCCGACGCCGACGCCGACCCTGTCGAGTTGCTGCGCGACCAGCGCCTCAAGACCTCGCTGGTGAACGCCATCAAGAGCCTGCCCGAACGCGAGCAGCACATCATGGGCATGTACTACGAGCACGACATGAATCTCAAGGAGATTGCGGCCGTGCTGGGCGTGACGGAGTCACGGGTGTGCCAGCTGCACAGCCAGTCCATCGCCCGCCTGCGCGCCAAGATGCGCGCGCATTGACCCTGCATTGAGCTAGTTTTCCCGCCGCCCCACAGGGCGCGCCGGGCCAAGGTCCATCCCCCTTCAATCAGCCTGCAGAACGGTAGATGCGCGCCACGCCCGGCTTGGCCGCGCGCGTTGACAGCCCGTCGCCGTAGGTCGATGCGGCATTGGAAGGAGGCAAAAGGCCCGCAGCCTGGCGGTCTGTCACGGCCGACAGGCGCGCGAGGTTGTCGCGCTGCACCGTCAGCATGCCGCTGATGGTTTCCACCCGCTTTTGCACCGCTGCAGGCAAAAGCGCCCCGTGCGCCGTGGATTGCTCCAGCGCGCGCGCGAACAGGGCCGCTGCGTCACGCAGGGCCACACTGTGTTGTTCCAGGGATTGGGGGTCTGCCGCGAGAAGGGCGGCGGTGACTTTATCGATCAGCTGCTCGACAGCCGAGAGGGATTCTTCCAGCGACATGGCGCATTGTGCGATGGATCACGCCAGTCTGCAAAGCGGGTTCAACCCCGCGAACGGGTCAGGATCTCCTGGGCGTTGGACAGCATCTTGTCGGCGATGGCTTCGGCATCGACGGAAAACTCACCCTTTTCGATGGCGGCGCGGACAGCCTTGACCTTGCCAGCATCAAAATCACCGGCCACGCGGGAGGCAGGGCTCAGGCTTTGGGCAGCGATGGAGACGGTGACGGGCACACCGGCGGTTGACGCTGCAGCCAGGGCGTCTTTGGTGGCTCCTTCAGCAGCGCTGGCAGGACTCTTGGCTTGCTTGGCAAGCCCCGTCTGCGGCAATGCGCCCGGGAGTTCCGGTTTTTGACCTATCTTCATCGCTCTCTCCACCACCCCGCATGATGTGGGGCACAGTAGCAATGTTTTCGACCCGTTTGGCCCGGACTTTAGCCATTTATCACCGGGGCGTCATCAAAGAGTGACGTCCACTGTTCCGCCTTCGTTCACTATTCCACTCACGATGCGCCCATTCTCCATGCGAATGCGCACAGTTTGCCCCACGGCTCCGGCTGTCAGCGCCTGCCCTGCCGATGTGACCGCATAGCCGGGCCCTTGGGCCACCACCTTCACCTGGGCCCCCGCACGGAACAGCATGGGTGCCCGCACCATGGTCTGGCGCAAGGCTTGGCCCGCCACCAGCTGGCGCGCGGCCACCTGCCCCACCCAGAGGTCCGGGTTCGCCATCACCGGCGCGGTTTCGGCGGCCCAGTCCACCTCGGCCTCGGTGGCATCGTTGGCGGTCAGCACAGCGCCGGGCGCCACATTGCCGGTCAACACCCACGCCGGGCCAAACGCCTTGATGGTGACCGGCAGGAACACATTCCAGGCGGTGGGCCCCTCGACACAGCGCAACCCGAGGCGGGTGCGGCCCCACAAGCGGGAGCCCACAGGCAAATAAGGCTCAACACGCGCACAGGGCGCCAGCCGCAGACGCGAATCCAGTGAGCCAACGCTCACTTCCATGCGCAAGGGCAGCCCGGTGGGAGCGCTGCGCGCCAGGGTGTCGTCCAGCCAGCGCTGCGTCAGCGGGCCCAGGTCCGCCGAGGGATCTCCCGCCGCCTGGGCGCTGGCAGCGCCACCGGCGCCCAGAGCCAGCGTGCCCAGCACCACCAGGCACAGGGCCCGCCAAGCGGTACCTGCGGGGCGCAGCGCGGGGAAATGGGGGGAAGTGGACATGGAACCTCCTGGGTATCGGGCGGCCAGCCCACCGGGGGCAGGGGCCATTTCACACCAGGAACTATAGGCAGACGGCGCCCGCCCAAAACCCGGAACTGCCCATCCATTTCCACGCTCTTCGCGCTTTAGAAAAAAGCGGCGGTTTCCATAATCAGGCAACGCCAAAAAAGCCTCTGGGGCTGGCGACTTTGTAACCGACGGTGTGAGGCAAACATGCTTGACAAGATGACCAACCAGCTGAATTTTCACAGCAACGCCCTGGTGCTGCGTGCGGAACGTCAGCGCGCCATCGCCAGCAACATTGCCAATGCCGACACCCCCGGTTACGTAGCGCGCGACTTCAAATTTGGCGACGCGCTGCGGGAAGCCACCGGTATCGGCTCCTCGGGCACGGGCTCGGGTGTCACCCGCCTGGCCACCAGTGGGTCGCATGGCACGGCAGGCACCACCGACCCGCGCCACATGCCTTTGCCCACCGTGCCCACCACCGCCAGCATCGACCGGCAAGGTGCCCTGGGCTACGCGGTGCAGACGCAACCCAGCCTGGACAACAACTCGGTGGACCTAAACCGCGAACGCGCGAACTTTGTGGACAACTCCGTGCGGTATGAGGCCACGCTGCGCTTCATCAACGGCGGCGCCAAGACCATGCTCAGCGCCATCCAGGGGCAATAAGCCAGCAGCGCAGCACAGAAAGCGAGCCACACCATGTCCATGTTCTCCATCTTCAACGTCTCCGGCAGCGCCATCAGCGCGCAGTCGCAGCGGCTCAACGTGGTGGCCAGCAATCTGGCCAACGTCGATGCTGTGGCGGGCCCCGATGGCAAGGCCTATAAAGCCCGCCAAGTGATCTTCCAGACGGCCGAGATGGGTGCGGAAAGCGCTGCCGGTGTGCGCGTGAGCGGAATGAGCGAGAGCGACGTGCCCGGCCGCCGTGTGCACGACCCCGCTCACCCGTCGGCCGACGAGCAGGGCTACGTAACGCACTCCAACGTGAACGCGGTCGAGGAGATGGTCAACATGATCTCGGCCTCGCGTTCGTACCAGAACAACGTCGAGGTCATGAACACGGCCAAGTCGCTGCTCCTCAAGACCCTGCAAATGGGCCAATAACTTCAGGACGGACTCCGCCATGATCCTCAACTCCGCCACCAGCGCCCCCACGGTCACGGACGCGACCGGCACCAAAGCCAATGCCGGCACCGACCCCGCCGCCGCGCAAGACCGGTTCCTCAAGCTGCTCGTCGCGCAGCTCAACAACCAGGACCCGATGAACCCGCTGGACAACGCCCAGATGACCTCGCAAATTGCGCAGATCAACACGGTGACCGGCATCCAGCAGCTCAACCAGACCATGCAGAGCATGGCCGAGCAGTTCAACTCGCTGCAGGTCATGCAGGGCACGGCACTCATCGGGCGCAACGTGATGACCGAAGGCTCCAGCCTGGCCGTGGCCGACAAGGCGGGCAAGGGCGGCTTCGAGATTCCATCGGCCGCCACCAACGTGAAGATCGAGGTCACCACCGCAGGCGGCCAGGTGGTGGACACCATCGACCTGGGCGCCAAGGCCGCAGGCCGCCACACCTTCGAGTGGGACGCCAGCAAATACACCGGCACCACCGATGCGCTGCAGTTCCGCGTCACAGCCGTCAACGGCTCGACCAAGCTGTCGAGCACGCCGCTGGCCCTGTCCAAGGTCACCGCCGCAGGTGCCGAAGACGGCCAGCTCAAGCTGACGCTGGCCAATGGCAAAACCATCAGCTACAGCCAGATCAAGGCCCTGGTCTAACCCGGCCCGAACCCTTTTCCCGCCCCCATCAGGAGAACACCATGAGTTTTCAGCAAG
The DNA here is from genome assembly GCF_054950075.1 of Acidovorax sp. Q11. Classification (NCBI taxonomy): domain Bacteria; kingdom Pseudomonadati; phylum Pseudomonadota; class Betaproteobacteria; order Burkholderiales; family Comamonadaceae; genus Acidovorax; species Acidovorax sp. Q11. The sequence continues at coordinate 50,588 of NZ_JBUDZG010000028.1, forward strand.
GCCTGTCGGGCTTGAACGCCGCCAGCAAGAACCTCGACGTCATCGGGCACAACATTGCCAACTCCAACACCGTGGGGTTCAAGGCCTCGCGGGCCGAGTTTGCAGAGATGGTGGCCTCGGCCATTGGATCGGCTGGCGGCTCCAATGCCGGTATCGGCGTGGAAGTGGCTGCGGTAGCGCAGCAGTTCACCCAGGGCAACCTCACGATCACGGGCAACAGCCTGGACGTGGCCATCAACGGCAACGGTTTCTTCACGCTCACGCTGCCCGATGGCACGCCTGCCTACACCCGCTCCGGCAACTTCAAGCTGGACAAGGAAGGCAACATGATCACCAACGACAACGCCAAAGTGATGGGCTATCCGGTGGACCCGGTGACAGGCCTGCGCACAGGCACAGATCCCATCCCGATGGTGTTCCCCACCGCCGAACCCATCCCTGCCAAGCAGACCACGAAAATCACTGCAGCGTTCAACCTGGACGCACGCGCCACGAATGCGGCCGGCAATCCCACTGCCACACCGCCCATTCCACCAACACCACGCGCAACCTATGGCACGTCCATCAATGTGTTCGACAGCCAAGGCGTGGCCAAGCCGGTGAGCCTGTACTTCCAGAAAACCGCCACAGCCAACACCTGGGACGTATACGACAGGCTGGATGACCCGACAGCAGTGCCACCCGTGGTAGCAACACCCATCGGCCAGATCACGTTTGACAACAACGGCGCCATTACCGGCCCGGTGGCTGCACCGCCAGCCACGGGCTTCTCGCTGCCACTCACCGTCAATCCGACGCCCCCCAACCCCAACAACCTTCCTACCTACACGGTGGCTGTGAGCCTGGACAAAGTGACTCAGTTCGGCACCAAGTTCGCTGTTTCCAACTTGAGCCAGGACGGCTACACCTCGGGCGAACTCACCGGCATCAATATCGAGAATAACGGGATGATCATGACCCGTTACTCCAACGGGGTGACCCGCGCCGAAGGCCAGCTGGCGCTGTCGAGCTTCCGCAACACGCAGGGCCTGGCCTCGGTGGGCAGCAACAACTGGGTGGCCACGTTCGAATCCGGCCAGCCCGTGGCGGGCACCGCCACCGACGGCAACTTCGGCTCGCTGCGCTCGGGGGCGCTGGAAGACTCAAACGTGGACCTCACCGCCGAGCTGGTCAACATGATGACCGCCCAGCGCGCATACCAGGCCAACGCCCAGACCATCAAGACGCAAGACCAGGTGATGTCCACCCTGGTGAACCTGCGCTGATCATCCGCTGACCTTGCACTGACCCCACCCAGGACCCCGGAGAGCCCCCATGGACCGCATCATCTACACCGCGATGACGGGCGCAAACGCTGCCGCCCACCGGCAGGCCGTGCTGTCCAACAACCTGGCCAACGCGTCCACGGGCGGGTTCCGGGCCGAGATGTCCACCTTCCGGTCCGTGCCGCTGCAGGGCGACGGCGCCAAAACCCGCGTGTTTGCGCTGGAGGCCACTTCGGGCTACGTCAACACCCCCGGGCCCGTGCAGCGCACCGGCCGCAACCTCGATGCCATGGCCGCCGGCAACGCCTGGTTTGCCGTGCAGGGCCTGGACGGTATCGAGGCCTACACCCGCGCGGGCAGCTTCGAGGTGTCGGCGGGCGGCCAGCTGCTCACGCCCACCGGGCTGCCGGTGTTGTCCGATGGCGGGGCCCCCATCGACGTGCCCCCCGGCGCCGAGGTCTCGCTGGGCTCCGACGGCACCATCACCGCCAAGACTGCAGGCCAGCCCGCGCAGGCGATTGGCCGCCTGAAACTCGCAACCCCCACGGCCGAAGACCCGCTCAAGCGCGGCGACGACGGCCTGTTTCGCACCGCATCGGGCGACCCCATGCCCAACGACGCCAACGCCCGCATGCTGTCGGGCGCGCTGGAGGGTTCCAACGTGAACCCCGTGGAAAGCATGGTGGGAATGATTGCCGCAGCACGCCAGTTCGAGCAGCAAATGCGCCTGCTGCAGACCGCCGAGACCAATGACAAGACCGCCAGCCAGTTGCTGAGCATGAACGGCTGAGGCCGCGCCCCACGCTGCCACGCCAAAAGGAAGCACCATGATCAACTCCCTCTGGATCGCCAAGACCGGCATGTCTGCCCAGCAGACCCAGCTCGACGTCATCTCGCACAACCTGGCCAACGTCTCCACCACCGGTTACAAGCGCAACAACGCGGTGTTCGAAGACCTGATCTACCAGAACCTGCGTCAGGTGGGCGCCAACACCACCGAGCAGAACCAGCTTCCCACCGGCCTGCACCTGGGCCTGGGCGTGCGCACCGTGGCCACCAGCCGCAACTTCGTGCAGGGCAGCCTGCAGGAGTCCAAGAACAACCTGGACGTGGCCATCAACGGCAATGGTTTTCTGGAAGTGACCATGCCCGACGGCACCATCGGCTACACGCGCGACGGCTCGTTCCAGGTCGATGCCCAGGGCCGCCTGGTCAACTCCAGCGGCCTGCCCGTTGCCAACGGCATCACCGTGCCCGCCAACGCCACCAGTGTGAGCATCAGCGCAGATGGCGTGGTGTCGGCCACCGTGCCTGGCAACACGCAGCCACAACCTCTGGGCAATCTGGCGATGGCCTCATTCATCAACCCGGCGGGCCTGGAGCCCGTCGGCCAGAACCTGTTCAAGGAATCCGCCGCCTCGGGCCAGCCTCAGCAGGGCACGCCCGGCACCAACGGCCTGGGCATCCTCAAGCAGGGTTTTCTGGAAGCCTCGAACGTGAACGTGGTGGAAGAGCTGGTCACCATGATCCAGACCCAGCGCGCCTACGAGATGAACTCCAAGGCCATCCAGACCTCGGACCAGATGCTGGCCAAGCTGTCGCAGCTGTGATGGGAAGGACACCGCCATGAAGCACCTGATCGCCTCCACCGCCCTGGCCGTGCTGGCCACGGGCTGCGCCACCCTGTCGCCACCACCGCCGGTGGACATCCTGCCCACCACGCCCCCCCCCATTGCCGCCGCAACGCCGCGCACACAGCCGCCAGTCACCGGCAGCCTGTTTCAGAACGCCAGCTACCGCCCCGCGTTCGAAGACCGCCGCGCGCGCATGGTGGGCGACAACGTGACGGTGATGATTGTCGAGAACGTCACGGCCAGCCAGAAGTCGTCCTCGACGGTGGACCGTGGCTCCAAGGCATCGGCAGGTATCACCAACCTGCCATTCGTCAATTCTTCACTGGCAGACAAAACCAAGCTCGGCGCCAGCTCCGAAAACACCTTCTCGGGCAAAGGCGGCACTGAAAGCGCCAACACATTCACTGGCTCGATCACCACCACGGTGGTGGACGTGCTGCCCAATGGCCACCTGGTCGTGACCGGCGAGAAGCAGATCGGCGTGAATCAGAACGTGGACGTGCTGCGCTTCTCGGGCACCATCGACCCGCGCGTGATGCAGCCGGGCAGTGTCGTCAACTCCACCCAAGTGGCCAATGTGCGGGTCGAATCGCGAGGCCGGGGCGCCCAGAACGAGGCCCAGGCCATGGGCTGGATGAACCGATTTTTCAACACCATCACGCCGTTTTAGGGTTTCACCCCCTGAGGCGCTGCGCGCCTTCTCCCTCTCTCTACGCGCTGCGCGCTACGGGAGGGGGACGCCGCCAGCGCGGCGGGGCGGCCCGCGCCTGGGACGCGCCAGTTTCCGACGACAGGGGCGAAGGCACACCCTGGAGACACTTTGGCCGCCCATAGCCAATTGCTACATTATTAATAGCAAAATAATCTTACTGGTAGCGCGGAAACGGCCATTTTCCTTCATGTTTTTCGCAATAGAACAGCCCGAGCACCCACCCGCGCGCTGCAGGCCGCCGACCGCATTCCCCCCGCTCCGAAACCCACGCAATAAGCTGGTGAACCGGCTGCTTTTCGGGTTTTAGTTTCTGGCGGGGCCGCCCACAATCGGTGCCATGAAAGCCTTGTCCCACCTCCCCCTGCAGCGCATGGTGCGCGCGCTGTGGCTGCTGCTGGCCCTGGGGGCCGTCGGCTTTGCCGGGCCCGCACAGGCACTGCGCATCAAGGAAGTGGCGGCCGTGCAAGGCGTGCGCACCAACCAGCTGACAGGCTATGGCCTGATCGTGGGCCTGGATGGCACGGGCGACCAGACGACACAGATGCCCTACACCACGCAGGCGATGTCGAACTACCTGCAGCAGATGGGCATCAGCCTGCCGCCGGGCTCGGCGAACCAGCTGCAGCTCAAGAATGTGGCGGCGGTGATCGTCACCGCCCAGCTCCCCGCATTTGCCCAGCCCGGGCAGATGATCGATGTGAACGTGTCCTCCATGGGCAACGCCAAGTCGCTCAAGGGTGGCACGCTCATCGTCACCCCGCTTCGCGGCGCCGACGGCGAGATCTATGCACTGGCCCAGGGCAACGTGGTGGTGGGTGGCGCAGGCGCCTCTGCAGGCGGCAGCAAGGTGCAAATCAACCACCTGAGCGCAGGCCGCGTTCCGCAGGGCGCACAGGTCGAGCGCGCCGTGCCCACGCCGCTCAACGAGGGTGACACCATCAGCCTGGGCTTGAACGCATCCGACTTCCAGACCGCGCGGCGCGTGGTGCAGGCCATCAACACCAAGCTGGGCAGTGGCGTGGCCACCGCGCTGGACGGCCGCACCGTGCAGGTGCGCGCGCCCACCGACCCCGGCGCCCGCGTGGGCTTCATCGCCGACCTGGAGGAATTGCAGCTGGGCGCCATGACCCCTGCAGCCAAGGTGGTCATCAACGCCCGCACCGGCTCGGTGGTGTTGAACCAGGCCGTCACCTTGGGCCCCTGCGCCATCGCGCACGGCAACCTGTCCATCACCATCAGCAGCACGCCCGTCATCAGCCAGCCCGCGCCGTTCTCGCAAGGGCAGACCGTGGTGGAGCAGAAAAGCGAAATTCGCATCAACCAGGAGCCGGGCAACATCATCCAGGTGCCGGCCTCGCCCCAGCTGGCTGACGTGGTCAAGGCGCTCAACGCCCTGGGGGCCACGCCGGGAGACCTGCTGGCCATCCTGCAGGCCATCAAGGCCGCCGGCGCGCTCAACGCCGAACTGGAAGTGATCTGACCCGGAGGCGCAGCCATGGCCCTCACCCTGCCTTCATCCAACACCACCAGCAGCACCTCGAATGCGCTGGCGGTGGACATCCGCTCGCTCAATGCGCTCAAGTACGACGCGGGCACGGCCAACAACGCCCAGACCACCCGCGAGGTGGCCAAGCAGTTCGAGTCGCTGTTCATGCGCGAGCTGATCAAGAGCATGCGCGACGCCACGATGAAATCTGGCCTCATGGAAGGCGAGCAGGCCAACCTGGGCCAGGACATGCTCGACCAGCAGCTGTCGGTGAACATGGCGGGCCAGCAGGGCGGGCTTTCTGAAGCCATTGCACGCCAGCTTTCGCGCCAGATGGGCGGTGCAGACACCACGTTCTCGGTGCCCTCCACCCTGAGCCTGCAGTCCGCCCTGCCCCGCGCCACGGCCCCGGCGGCCAGCGGCAGCATGCCCGCCGAGGCCACACAGCAGGCCCCCAAGGGCCGCGATGGTTTTGTGCAGCACCTCTCTGGCACCGCCGAACGCGTGGCACAGGAAAGCGGCATCCCCGCCAGCTTCATGCTGGGCCAGGCGGGCCACGAAACCGGCTGGGGCAAGAGCGAGATCAAGCACAAGGATGGCTCCAACTCATTCAACCTGTTCGGCATCAAGGCCGGCAAGGGCTGGACGGGCAAGGTGGCCGAGATCACCACCACCGAATACATCAACGGCAAGGCCCAGAAGGTGATGGCGAAGTTCCGCGCCTACGACTCGTACGAGGATTCGTTCCGCGACTACGCAAAGCTCATCAAGGACAGCCCGCGCTACGAGCAGGCGGAATCTATCGCCCAGTCCGGCTCGGCCATGGCCTATGCCTCGGCGCTGCAAAAGGCGGGCTATGCCACCGACCCCGAATACGCCAAGAAGCTCAGTGGCGCCATCAACAGCGTGCTGCGTACCCAGCGCGCCCAGGCCTGACATGCCCCCCCCCCTGAGTCGCTTCGCGCCTTCCCCCTCGCTCGCTTCGCGGGAGGGGGACGCCCCCAGCGCACGCAAGCAACGCGCCGCATACGCGGCTTGGCGGCCCTTGCGCGGGGGCACTGGCTTTGGCCGTGCCAGTTTCAAGCCATGTGAGCAAAGGGTCGCGCTGTGGACTACAGAGATGCGAGGTGAGTCATGAGCCTGCTCAACGTCGGCGCCCGCGCCCTGCTGGCCAACCAGGTGGCCCTGCAGACGGCGGGCCACAACATCGCCAACGTCAACACGCCCGGCTATTCGCGCCAGACGGTGGTGCTGCAGACCGTGCAGGGCCAGTTCACGGGTGGCGGCTACATCGGCCAGGGTGTGGATGTACAGACCATTCTGCGCAACCAGAGCGAGCTGCTCACGCGCCAGTCGGCTGCAGCGGGATCAACGCAGGCCGCAGACATCGTGCGGTCCGAGCGTCTGCGCCAGCTGCAGGAGGTCTTCAGCGGCGGCACGGCCGGGCTGGGCGCGGCCATCAACGACATGATGAACGCGTTCTCGGACGTGGTGAGTTCACCCACCGACATCACGGCGCGCACGGTGGTGCTCACCCGCCTGGACGAAACCGCCGCCCGCATGCGCACGGCCGGGGAGCGCCTGAACGAGCTGCAGTACACCGTCACCCAGCAGCTGCAAAGCAGCGTCACGGCCATCAACAGCCTGGCTAAGCAGATGGCGAACATCAACGAGCAGATCGCGCGCGCCAACGGCAACGGCCAGAGCCCCAACGACCTGCTGGACCAGCGCGACCAGATCATCCGCGACATCAACCAGTATGTGCAGACCACGCAGATCCCGGCCGACGATGGCACGGTGGGCCTGTTCGTGGCGGGCAGCCAGCCGCTGGTGCTGGGCACCACGGCCTCCAGCCTGTCCATCGACGATGCCACCCAGTTCCCCGCCAGCGGCCAGATCAAGCTGTTCTTCAACCGCACCGGCGCGCCCCCGGTCGAGATGGACGAAAACGTGCTGGGCGGCGGCTCGGTCTCGGGCCTGCTGCGCTTCAACAACAACGACCTGACCGAAGGGCGCAACCTGCTCGGCCGCATGGCCATGGCCATTGGCATGACCATGAACGACCAGCAGAATCTGGGCCTGACGCTCGACGGTCTGCCGGGCAAGGATCTGTTCGCGCTGCCCACCAGCATGCCGGGCTACACCAATGGTGCGGGGGTTGGCACCGTCTCGTTCACGGGCCCCACGCAGTTCGCGGCCTCGGACTATGAGATCCGCTTCACCACCGGCACGGCAGGCCAGGTCGTGCGCCTGTCCGACGGCAAGGCCACGCCGTTCACCGATGCCGCCAACCTGGCCACGCTGCAGATCGACGGGCTCAACTTCAACCTGACCACACCCGGCAACCCGGGCGAGCGCATGCTGTTCAAGCCGTTCAGCACGGCCGCCAACAACATCCAGGCGCTGGTGTATTCGCCGCGCGACCTGGCCGTGGCCAACCCCATCAACGCGGCCATGGGTACCGCCAACAGCGGCACGATGCAACTGGGGGGGCTCAAGGCCACGGGCCTGCCCAACCCGCCCGGCCTGGTGCTTCCAGCCAATGCAAACCCTGCTGCCATCCCGCCCATCCTGGGGGGTATACAGCTGAGGTTCACCGCCGGTCCGCCCACCACCTACGATGTGCTCAACCGAGGCACGGCACCTCCCACCGTAGTAGCCGCAGCACAGCCCTACACATCCGGCGCGCCGATTTCCATCAACGGGTGGGAGATCAAGCTGCAGGGCAGCCCCAAGACCGGCGACACGGTGGTCATCGGCAATGCGCTCGACCCCCAATACGGCGACGCCTTCACCCGCAACGCGGGCAATGCCAGCGCGCTGATGGGCCTGCGCGACGTGAAGATGTTTGACGAGTCCACACTCTCCGACGGCTATGCCAGCGCGATTGCCCAGGTGGGCACACGCACGCAGAGTGCGCTGTTCGCGGCCGAAATGTCCACCACCATTGCCGCCAATCTGGAACGCGACCGCACGGCCGTGTCGGGCGTGAACCTGGACGAAGAGGCCGCCCGCCTGATCCAATACCAGCAGGCTTACCAGGCATCGTCCAAAATGATCCAGATTGCGCAGAATATCTTTGACTCGCTGCTGCAAGGCATGGGCCGCTGACCGCCGTTCAGGAGCTAGGAGTTCGACATGAGCAACAGCATCTACCGCCTTGGCACTGCCAACATGTACGACAACGCCCTGCGCAACCTGGGCGCGCGGCAGACCAACCTGTCCAACCTGCAGGAGAACCTCACCTCGGGCAAAAGGGTCGTGCGGGCCAGCGACGACCCCGTGTCGGCCGCGCAGGCCGAGCGGGCACTCAACCGCCTGGCACGCATCCAGACCGAGCAGCGTGCGCTGGAAACCCAGCGCAACGCCATCGTCCAGGGCGAGTCCTCGCTGGGCGACGCGGTGGACCTGGTCCAGAGATTCCGCGAGCTGGTGGTGAGCGCCGGCGACGCGGCCATGACCCCCAACGACCGCGTCACGGTGGCCAACCAGTTGCAGGGCCTGCGCGAGCAACTGCTGGAGGTGGCCAACCGCAAGGACACCAACGGCATTCCGCTGATGAGTGCCCTGGGCAGCGCGCTGGCGCCCTTCCTGGGCCCGCTCAGCGGCTCGCCCGACTACAGCTTCCAGGGCCTGCCCGGCCAGACCGCCAGCACTGGCGTGACCGTGCCCGGCACGCTGGATGGCGATTCGGCCTTCATGTTCGACCCCAACCGTGACGGCGTCTACACCGCCGGTGTGAGCGCCATCCCGGTAGGCCGCCAGCTCACCACCACTGCCATCACCCCGGCCAACCTGGCCCTGGTGACGGGCGACAACTACAGCATCGCCTTCAGCGCCGTGGGCCCGGGCGCCACGCCCGGCACCAGCACGGCCACCTACACCATCACCAACACCACCACCGGCGCCGTGTCCGCCCCCGTGGTGGTGCCTGACTACCCCACCGACAAGCCGGTGACCATTTCCGTCGCAGGCATTCTGGGGCTGACCTTCGACATCAAGGGCAACCCTGCCAACGGCGACACTGTGACCCTGCAGCCCAGCGCCAGCATGTTCAGCACGCTGGACAGCGCGATCAACGGCATCCGCAATGCCCCCAACAACAACGCAGCCATCCAGGTCGTGGGGCAGGCGCTGGCCAACATCGACATCGGGCTGGAACGCGTGCACAACATGCGCAGCTATGCCGGTGAGCTGCTCAACCGTGCCGACCGCATCACGGGCGACCAGGAAAAGCGCTCCATCCAGCTCGAAGGCGACCGCTCGCGCGCCGAGGATCTCGATATGATCAAGGGCATTTCGGACTTCCAGAACCAGCAGGTGGGCTACGAGGCAGCGCTCAAGTCCTATGCCCAGGTTCAGAAGTTGTCGCTGTTCAATTTCATCAGTTAAAGCGGGTCTTCCCACGCCGCGCAGCCCAGGCGGGGCGGGCCCCAACGACGAGACAACGCAGGAGAAGGTGTGAACGAATCCGCCATGCCCGCTCATCCCGCCAAAACACACCCGCTCGTCGTTGCAAATGCTCGCCATAGCCCGCGCTATGGCTGTGCTTTGCGCCTATATCGGCCGCGTTTTCGCGGCCTGCTCGGGCACGCCGGGTTCACTCACACCTTCTGAGAGCACATGGTCCAATCTGTCCTTGGCAGCCTGATTCTGGGCTACCGCCCTTTGTGGAACCGAGCCCGCAAGCTCGCGGGCATCCAGCTGTATGCGCACAACGAAGCGACGGCTGTGGTCGATGCCGGCCACCTGCTGCGCACCCTGCAAGAGCTGTGGTCTGCCAGCTCCCCGCCCCTGCTGATCTCGGCGCAGACGCGCCAGCTGCTGTGCGACCTGCTCGAACACGCGCCGCGTGGCGCACCCTGGATCGAGGTGCGCGGCGACTGGCTCTCGGACTCGGCCATCTATTCACGCGTCAAGGCCGCGCACCAGCGTGGCCTCAAGCTGGTGTGGCGCGGCGATGCCAGCAAGCTCCCGGAGCCCGAGATTGCGCGCTGTTTTGACAACAGCCTGCTGACCCTGCGCCCCGAAGATGCCGTGGCGGCCCTGCAGACAGCCCCCACGCGCCCCGGCGCCCCGGCCGCGCCTGCGCCCCGGGCCACCAGCCCCGTGCTGGCCGGGCAGATGTACGAAAACGTGGCCAGCCGCGCGCTCATGGAACACTGCCTGGACCAGGGCAACGCCATGGCCCTGGCGGGCTGGCCGTCGGAAGACGTGCTCTACAGCCTGCGCCACCATCCGCAGCAGCCGTCGCACGCCGTGATCTTCAAGCTCATGAAGGCCATCGACGCCGAGCAGTCGCTGGAGACCTTCGAAGACATCATGGGCGAAGACCCGCTGCTCGCGTACCGCTTCATGGTGTACACGAACTCGGCCGCTTTAGGCCTGCGCACCGGCATCGACTCGCTGCGCCGGGGCCTGGTGATGATGGGCTACAGCTCCATCAAGCGCTGGCTGTCCGACCAGCTGCCCCATGCCAGCACCGACCCCAACATGCTGCCCGTGCGCGCCGCCATGCTGATCCGCGCCCAGCTCACCGCCCACCTGCTGGACGCAGGCATAGAGAACGACCTGCGCCGCGAGATCTACCTGTGTGGCCTGTTCTCGCAGCTTGATGACCTGCTGGGCGAGCCCCTGGGCACCATCCTGCGCCGCCTGCCCCTGTCCGAGCGCATTTACGACGCCACGGTGCTGCGCACCGGCCCTTACACCAGCGGCCTGCAAATGGCCTGTGCACTGGAAACCGACGACGCCAGCGCGATCCGCCAGCTGTGCGAGACCTACGAGCTGGACCTGGAGGAGGTCAACCGCGCGCTGCTGCGGGTGTTGGCCGACCTGGAAGTGGAACGCCCTGCTGCCGGGCGCTGAGCACCCCTAGTCCACTGAATCATTGAAATTGGCTGCATGCACTCCATATTCGAAGGTATGCACAGGATGAACTTAACGACAGACGAGCGTGACCAATTGGAGGCATTGGTCCGCAAGCGAAGCGCCAGCGCGG
>NZ_JBUDZG010000029.1:0-60937 GCF_054950075.1 Acidovorax sp. Q11
CGATCTGGTCGTAGGCCTTGGCTTCGCCGCCAAACTTGGCCGACAGCACGGTAGCGATCGCTGCCGTCAGGGTCGTCTTGCCATGGTCCACGTGGCCGATCGTGCCCACGTTGACGTGGGGCTTGGTGCGTTCAAACTTACCTTTTGCCATTTCAATTCTCCAAAGAGCAATCCCTGTGTAGTGGTTTTACGTCTGCATCTGGTTGCTGAATCACCCCGCACAGGGAACAGGGTGGCACCGGATCGCAGACAAAACAAAGCCCAGGCCAAAGAGGCCCGGGCGAAGTGCTTACTTACTTGGCGCGTGCTGCCATGATGGCTTCAGACACGTTGCGAGGGGCTTCGCTGTAGTGCTTGAATTCCATCGTGTAGGTGGCGCGGCCTTGCGACATGGAGCGCAAGGTCGTGGAGTAGCCGAACATTTCAGACAGGGGCACTTCGGCCTTGATGGCCTTGCCGCCGCCCGGGATATCGTCCATGCCCTGCACCATGCCGCGACGGCTGGACAGGTCGCCCATCACGTTGCCAGCGTAGTCTTCAGGCGTTTCCACTTCCACGGCCATCATGGGTTCCAGAATGACTGGACCGGCCTTCTTGCAACCTTCCTTGAAACCGAAGATAGCAGCCATCTTGAACGCCAGTTCGTTCGAGTCCACATCGTGGTACGAACCGAAGTGCAGCGTAACCTTGACGTCCACCACAGGGTAACCAGCCAGCACGCCTTGCGTCACGGCTTCGTTGAAACCCTTTTCCACGGCCGGGATGAATTCGCGAGGAACCACACCGCCCTTGATCGCGTCCACGAACTCGTTGCCCTTGCCGGCTTCGTTGGGTTCGATCTTGAGCACGACGTGGCCGTACTGACCCTTACCACCGGACTGGCGCACGAACTTGCCTTCGGCTTCTTCCACCGTCTTGCGGATGGTTTCGCGGTATGCCACCTGGGGCTTGCCCACGTTGGCTTCCACGCCGAATTCACGCTTCATGCGGTCCACGATGATTTCCAGGTGCAGCTCGCCCATACCGGCGATCAGCGTCTGGCCCGATTCTTCATCGGTCTTCACGCGGAACGATGGATCTTCTGCGGCCAGGCGCTGCAGAGCGATACCCATCTTTTCCTGGTCGGCCTTGGTCTTGGGTTCCACGGCCTGGGTAATCACAGGCTCAGGGAACACCATGCGCTCCAGAATGATCTGGGAATCGATGTCGCTCAGCGTTTCACCGGTGGTCACGTCCTTCAGACCCACACAGGCAGCGATGTCACCAGCGCGAATTTCTTCGACTTCCATGCGCTCGTTGGCGTGCATCTGCACGATACGGCCGATACGTTCCTTCTTGCCCTTGATGGGGTTGTAGACGGTATCGCCCTTGGTCAGCACGCCGGAGTACACGCGCACGAAGGTCAGCTGACCCACGAACGGGTCGGTCATCAGCTTGAACGCCAGGGCCGAGAACTTCTCGCCGTCGTCCGCCTTGCGGGTCACGGGCTGCTCGTCTTCGTCGGTACCCGTCACGTCCGGAATGTCCGTCGGTGCTGGCAGGTAGTCGATCACGGCATCCAGCATGCGCTGCACGCCCTTGTTCTTGAACGCGGTACCGCACAGCATCGGGTGGATTTCCGTGGCGATGGTGCGCGTGCGCAGACCGAACTTGATCTCGGCTTCCGTCAAGTCACCCTCTTCCAGGTACTTGTTCATCAGGTCTTCAGAGGCTTCAGCAGCCGCTTCCACCATCTTCTCGCGCCATTCTTTGGCGGATGCGACCAGATCAGCTGGAATTTCTTCGTAGCTGAACTTCATGCCCTGGGAAGCCTCATCCCACAGGATAGCCTTCATCTTGAGCAGATCGACCACGCCGGTGAACTTGTCTTCGGCACCGATCGGGATCACGACAGGCACGGGGTTCGCCTTCAGGCGCAGCTTCATCTGGTCATAGACCTTGAAGAAGTTGGCACCGGTACGGTCCATCTTGTTCACAAAGGCCAGACGCGGCACCTTGTACTTGTTGGCCTGGCGCCAGACGGTTTCCGACTGGGGCTGCACGCCACCCACGGCGCAATACACCATGCAGGCGCCGTCGAGCACGCGCATCGAACGTTCCACTTCGATCGTGAAGTCCACGTGACCGGGGGTGTCGATGATGTTGAAGCGATGCTCTTCGTAGGAGTTGTCCATGCCCTTCCAGAAGCAGGTCGTGGCAGCCGAGGTGATCGTGATGCCGCGCTCTTGTTCCTGCTCCATCCAGTCCATGGTGGCAGCGCCGTCGTGCACTTCACCAATCTTGTGGCTCACGCCCGTGTAGAACAGGATACGTTCGGTGGTCGTGGTCTTGCCAGCGTCAATGTGGGCCGAGATACCGATATTGCGGTAGCGCTCGATGGGAGTCTTGCGAGCCATGGTGGATCCTTGGATGGGTCGTGTTATTCAGGGGAAGGGTGCAGCATTGTGGCGCTGCGACCCGTCAATTTTGTGACCACCTCAATCGCCACAAGGCTGCAGGCAAAAATGCCGGCAGCCTTGCGCTTGGCGACGAAGCGATTCGTCGATTTAGAAGCGGAAGTGGCTGAATGCCTTGTTGGCTTCGGCCATGCGGTGCACTTCGTCACGCTTCTTCATGGCGCCGCCACGGCCTTCGGTGGCTTCCAGCAGTTCGTTGGCCAGGCGTTGGGCCATCGACTTTTCGCCACGCTTGCGGGCGGCTTCCTTGATCCAGCGCATGGACAGGGCCAGACGACGGACAGGACGCACTTCCACGGGCACCTGGTAGTTGGCACCGCCCACGCGGCGGGACTTCACTTCCACCATGGGCTTCACGTTGTTGATGGCAACGGTGAAGGCTTCCAGAGGGTCCTTATCGGGGTGCTTCTTCTCGATCAGCTCCAGGGCGCCGTAAATGATGCGCTCTGCAACTGCCTTCTTGCCGCCTTCCATGATCACGTTCATGAATTTGGACAGCTCTACATTGCCGAACTTGGGATCCGGCAGGATTTCACGTTTGGGGACTTCGCGACGACGTGGCATTTTTTACCTCTATCTTTGCTTCAGTTGGCGTCTTTTCAGACACCGCGAGAGTCATTAAAACTCCCACTTACTCGACCCGCGCAGAACACCTGCGTTTGGGGTCACTACGCTGCATCACCGCGCCACGCGGGGAACAGCACCGAAAATTCTTTGCAAAAAAGCGCAGGGCTTACTTGGCCTTGGGCTTCTTGGCGCCGTACTTGGAGCGCGCTTGCTTGCGGTCTTTCACGCCTTGCAAGTCGAGCGAACCGCGCACGATGTGGTAACGCACACCGGGCAAGTCCTTCACACGACCGCCGCGAACCAGCACCACGCTGTGTTCCTGCAGGTTGTGGCCTTCACCGCCGATGTAGGAGATCACCTCAAAACCGTTGGTCAGGCGCACCTTGGCAACCTTACGCAGAGCGGAGTTAGGCTTCTTAGGCGTCGTGGTGTACACACGGGTGCACACGCCGCGGCGCTGTGGAGAGTTTTCCATCGCAGGGCTCTTGGACTTGGTCTTTTCGACCTCGCGCCCCTGACGGACCAGTTGATTGATGGTTGGCATGAAATACGTCCCTAAACGTAAAAAACGAAAACGTGAAACCCTTCGGAAATTCCGAAAAGCCTTCTAATGTAGCAGCAAGCCCCTGAACGGGCAAGCGGTACGAGGCTTCTCCCCTGGGCACAGCAAGAGTTCTCTTCCTGTCCAGGCCCCCTGCGGCGTGAAGCAGCGCCACCCACAACCGCCGAAAGCGCGCCGCCCCCAACCAAGACCACCGCGCAAGGGTCGCCGGGTTGCGCAACGGCGTTTCGCTTGCGTGCGCTGGCGGTGCCCCCCTCCCGAGCGGCGCAGCCATTCGATAGAAGGGGTGAAGGCGCGGCAGCGCCTCAGGGGGAGGGTCTTGCTACTTTATCCACAGGCGGATCGCATCCCAGGCCCGGCCCAGGATGCCCGCCTGCTCTACCCCTTCCAGCGCCAGCAGGGGCACTTCGCCCACCACCTGCTCGCCCAGCATCACCTTCAGGGTGCCGATAGGCTGGCCCTTGGTGTAAGGCGCCACCAGCGGGTCGGGGCGGGCAATCTGGGTGGTGACCTTGCCTGCGCTGCCCGCAGGCACGGCCACGACGATGGCCTCTTCGCGGCCGATCTTCAGCACGCTGTCCTTGCCCTTCCAGACGGCGGGGGTGGCCACGGGCTTGCCCGCATCGAACAGCTTAACGGCTTCGAACGCGGTGTAGCCCCAGTTCAGCAGCTTCTGGCTTTCGTTCGCGCGCGCGTTTTCACTCGCTGCACCCAGCACGATGGACAGCAGGCGGCGTTGGCCCACGCCTGGGAAGTCACGCTTGGACGTGGCCACCAGGCAGTAGCCGGCGGCAGCCGTGTGGCCGGTCTTGAGGCCGTCGACCGTCGGATCGCGGAACAGCAGCGAATTGCGGTTGTTGCCGTTCGATGCGGGCGTGCCGGGGTAGCTGTACTGCTTGGTGGAGTAATAGTGCATGTACTCCGGGAAGTCCTTCATCAGGCGCATGGCCAGCACGGACAGGTCGCGCGCCGTGGTGGTGTGGCCAGGTTCGGTCAGGCCTTCGGGGTTCTTGTAGCTCGTGCCGTTCATGCCCAGGGCCTTGGCTTGGTCGTTCATGAGTTTGACGAAGTTCTCGGCCGTTCCGCCCACGCCTTCGGCCAGGGCCATGGTGGCGTCGTTGCCGGACTGCACGATCATGCCCTTGATGAGGTCTTCGACCGGCACCTGCATCTTGGGGTCGATGAACATGCGCGAGCCGGGCATCTTCCAGGCGCGCACGCTCACGGGCAGCTTCTGGTCCAGCGCGATCTTCTTGGCGCGCAGTGCGTCAAACACCAGGTAGCCCGTCATGAGCTTGGTGAGCGAGGCCTGCTCCACCGGCGCGTCGATGTCCTTGGCGGCCAGCACCTGGTTGGCGGTGACATCCACCAGCATGTAGGTGCGCGCGGCGATTTCGGGGGGCTGGGGTGCCTGGGCCAGGGCGCCGAAGGCAGCCGGGGCCACCGCAGCAAAGACGGCCAGGGATCGCAACGCAGACAGGATTCGTTTCATGGGGCAATAGGGGGCTGGAGAGGCTCAGAAAAAGAGGAAAAAGAGAAACGCGCAGAGAGGGGAAGAAGGCCCGAAAAGCCCGGGCCGCCCCCTCAGGCGCCCGATTGCAGGTGGCGGACCACCAGATTCTTCAAAAGCGGCAATTGTCCGTGAAAGAAATGCCCGCCCGCCGGGATGACTGTGACAGGCAGTATCTGGGGCCGCGCCCAGTCCATGACGGACGCCAGCGGCACGGTGTCGTCTGCCTCGCCGTGCACGACCAGGGTGCGCAGGTGGGCGTCGGGCGGCACCGGGGCCACGGTGAATCGGCTGGCGGCGGTGCCGACCAGCACGGCCTGGTCCACCCTGCCTTGGGGCCAGAGCGTGGCCAGCGCGTGGCTGGTGACAAACGCGCCAAACGAGAAGCCCGCCAGCGCAATGCGCTGGCCCTCGGCCACGGGCGCCACCTGTTCCACCACAGCCAGCAGGTCCTGGAGCTCGCCCCGGCCGTCGTCGTGCACGCCTGCGGTGCCGCCCACACCCCGGAAGTTGAAGCGCACGGCCGTGTAACCGCACTGCACAAAGGCACGCGCCAGGGTCTGCACCACCTTGTTGTCCATGGTGCCGCCAAACAGCGGATGGGGATGGGCAATGATGGCCACGCCCCGGGGGGCGGCCCCTTCGGCCAGCGCGGCGCTGTCGCGCACGGCCTCGATGGCGCCTGCGGGGCCGGACAGGGTCAGGCGTTCGGTCTGGGCATTCACGGGATTGCTACTCTATTGATAGCTACAAACGCTTATCCATCAGGCGCAAGCAGCCAAAATCATTCAAAAAAGACGAGGGATGGAGCCCGCATCAGCGGCCAAGTTCCGCCGGTGTGACCAGGCGCTCCACCACCTGGCCGTTCTTGAGGTGCGATTCGACGATCTCGTCGATGTCGGCCGCGTCCACATAGGTGTACCAGGTGCCCTCGGGGTAGACCACGGCCACGGGGCCGCCCGCGCAGCGGTCCAGGCAACCGGCCTTGTTCACACGCACCTTGCCTGCGCCTGCCAGCCCGGCCGCCTTGACCTGGGCCTTGCAGCGGTCAAAACCCGCCTGGGCGTTGTGGTGGGCGCAGCTGTCTTCGCCGTTGGTGCGCTCGTTCAGGCAGAAGAAGATATGGCGCTGGTAGTAGCCGGGCGCTGCGGCCGGTGCGGAGGAGGTGTCACTCATCCGGGCATTTTAAGTTTGCGCATCCCGCCGGGACACCCGCAAAAGCACATACAGCAGCGTGGCATAAGGCCACAGCCAGCCCAGCCACTGCCCCAGACCATAAAAGCGGATGAAGCGCCCCTGCTCCCAGATCTGCAGGGTCTGGGCAAAGTACGCGCTGGTGGGCGCCTGGTTGAGCAGCGCCAGATGCCAGGCCAGCGCCAGCAGCAGCACGGCGGCGCAGGCCCGGCGCGGCAGGGCCACCAGCAGCAGCGCCAGCGCCAGCGCCCCCCACACGCCCACGCGCACGGGCAGGCTCATCCATTCCCAGGCGTGCACCGGGCCCCAGCTCAGCGCGGCCGACAGTGCCGTGAGGACCACGCCCACCACCACCACGCCCAGCGCAAACAGTGCGCGCCGCCCCATCTGGCGGATCACGCAGTAGCCCAGCAGGCAAGGGATGAGCAGGCCCAGCGTGACGCACAGCAGCTCTCCACTGGGCGAAAGCGGGTCCAGCGCGGCCTCGCGCAGGGGCAGCCAGTCAAGAAACGGGGTGTCGGCCAGCAGTTCGATGAGCGCCGCCTCCAGCCGCTCCAGCACCTGGCCCAGCCCAAAAGGCACAGCCGCCGGGAACAGCAGTGCCATCGGCCACAGCGCCAGCAGCACCATCCCCCCGCTGGCGTCCGAGACAAACCAGCGCGAGCGGAAGTCGCTCCAGCGGTCCAGCGCACCCAGACGCTCCAGCAGCGCCGCGCTCAGGGCGCCCGCCAGGGTGCCGCCGATGTTGAGCAGCAGGTCCAGGTTGGATGGCACCCGCCGGGGCAGGTAGATCTGCAAAAACTCCAGCGCCAGCGACAGCAGCGCGCCCACCAGCGTGGCCAGCAGCACCGCCCCCCGGCCCCAGCCAGAGCGCAGCATGCCCAGCACCAGCAAAAAGCCCAGCGGCGCATAACCGGCCGCATTGGTGACCACGTCAAACCCCGTCCAGTACGGCGGGGGCAGGCGGGCCAGCAGGAACACCAGCGGGTCGATGCCCTGCGCGCGCCAGCCGTCAAACGGGAACAGGCTCGCAAAAACGATGAGCGCCGTGTAGATCAGCGCGAGCGGCCAGGCGGAGGTCTTGTGCACCGGTTCAGAAAGGCTTGACGACCACCAGCACCACAGCCACCAGCAGCAGCAGCACGGGCGCCTCGTTGAACCAGCGGAACCACACGTGGCTCTTGCGGCAGTTGCCGTCGGCCAGCTTGCGCAGCAGCACGGCGCAGGCATGGTGGTAGCCGATCACCAGCAGCACCACGGCCAGCTTCGCGTGCATCCAGCCATTTCCCTGTGACGCGGGGCCCCGGCCGATGCCATAGCCCATCCACAGCCACAGGCCCAGGGCCAGTGCAGGCACCGCCAGCAAGGTGGTAAAGCGCAGCAGCTTGCGCGCCATCAAGAGCAGCCGGTCGCGCTCGGCCACCGAGCCCGGTGCCACCATCTGCAGGTTCACGAAGATGCGTGGCAAATAGAAAAGGCCAGCAAACCAGCTGGCCACGAAAACGATGTGAAAGGCTTTGACCCAGAGCATGGGTGCAGTTTACGTTCCAGCAAGCTTTGCCACAGCCGAGGGCCGGACAAAAAAAGCCCGGCTATCCGCCGGGCCAGGAAAGCCTGTTTTGCATTGCTGCAATCCGAGGCCCCGCTCAGGGAGGAAAGCGGGGGGCAGCAAGCCGCCCAGCGCCAATTTAGCACCGGGCACACGCTGTTACAAGCGGCAATACCAGAGCATGCAAAGTGGCGCCGCATCTCGCAACAGACTCCGCCAGCGCGGAGCCTCCCTACCCCAATGGCCCACCGTGCACGCCTTTCCTTTCGATGGAGCGCGCCTCACCCCAGTGCACCCGTGGATCCGGCTGTGCCGGTCCAGGGGTGCGTCCCCCTCGAGGGGCTGAGGGCCAACGCCTCTGGCGGCGGCACCGAGGCGCCGACAAGCAGCACAGGGGGGGGCTTCATAATCCAATGATGCACCTCCAAAGCCCCGCCCCCTTCCCCCAGAACCGCCCCCGCCGCCTGCGCCGCGACGCCTTCACCCGCCGCCTGGTGCGCGAGAACCAGGTGACCGCCGACGACCTGATCTACCCCGTGTTTGTGCACGAGGGCCAAGGCCGCAGCGAGGCCATTGCGTCGATGCCCGGCGTGGAGCGCCTGAGCCTGGACCTGCTGCTGCCCGTGGCCGAAGACTGCGTGAAGCTGGGCATCCCGGTGCTGGCGCTCTTTCCCGCCATCGACCCGGCCCTGAAGACACCGGACGGCAAGGAGGCCCTGAACCCCGACGGCCTGATCCCGCGCGTGGTGCGGGCACTGAAGAAAGAATTCCCCGACCTGGGCGTGATGACCGACGTGGCACTGGACCCCTACACCAGCCACGGCCAGGACGGCGTGCTGGACGCCACCGGCTACATCATCAATGACGAGACGGTGGAGATCCTCACCGGCCAGGCGCTCACGCATGCCGAGGCGGGCGTGGACATCGTCGCCCCCAGCGACATGATGGACGGGCGCATCGGCGCTATCCGAGAGGCGCTGGAGGTGCAAGGCCACATCCACACCCGCATCATGGCCTACAGCGCCAAGTACGCCAGCGCTTTCTACGGCCCCTTCCGTGACGCGGTGGGCACGCGCGGCGCCCTGGGCAAGGCCGACAAGAACGTCTACCAGATGGACCCCGGCAACAGCGACGAGGCCCTGCGTGAAGTCGCCATCGACATCGCCGAAGGCGCCGACATGGTGATGGTCAAACCCGGCATGCCCTACCTGGACATCGTGCGCCGCGTGAAGGACGAGTTCAAGGTGCCCACATTCGCCTACCAGGTGAGCGGCGAGTACGCCATGATCAAGGCCGCCGCCGCCAACGGCTGGCTGGACCACGATGCCGTGATGATGGAAAGCCTGCTGGCCTTCAAGCGGGCGGGCGCCGACGGCGTGCTGACCTACTTCGCCCGCGACGTTGCCCGGAAACTTCAAAAATAATAGCTACCAGCGCTTACCCAGCGCGCGCATAAGCCATTTTTGACCACAAATCCGGGGCCTTGTTGTTCATGCGCATCTTCCACATCCACAGCGGCGGCGTGCAGGAGCTGGCCGAGCTGCCCGCACAGATGCCCGCCCAGGGTTTTGTCTGGATCGCCTGCGCGCGCCCGGTGTTCCAGGCGCGGCTGACCGAGATCCAGGCGAGCCTGCAGGCCCTGGCAGGGCTGCAGTTGGTGGACCTGCATGTGTCCGACCTGCTCAACGCCCAGCTGCCCTCGCACTACGACTACACCTCGCAGTACGACCTGCTGGTGTTTCGCCGCCTGGCCACGGCGCAGGGCGACGGGGCGGCCCAGCCCCCGGCCCCAGCGCCTGTTGCCCCGGCAGAGAACCCCGCGCGCCGCAGCGGCCCGCCCGTGCTGCGCCGCATCGACACCAGCCCCGTGGGCTTTGCCGTGTTCGACCAGCTGCTGCTGACCGTGCACCCCAGCGACTGCGCCGTGCGCGATGCCTATGCCACGCGGCTGCTGGCCTCGGTGCCCGCGGCCAGCACCAACGGCGAGGGCCGCAGCAACCCGGCGGCCGGCGCCCGCGTGCCCACCGGCCCGGCCGACCTGATGCTGCGCGTGGTCAACCAGATGGTGGACGGCTACCTGGACCTGCGCCGCGAGCTCACGCGCCAGCTGGACCACTGGCAGACCGAACTGCTCAGGCCCCGCGCGCGCTACGTCAACTGGAATTCGCTGCTCGAAGCGCGCCTGTCGCTGCACATGCTCGACGAAATCTGCGAAGACCAGCGCACCGCCGTGCAGGACTGGATTGACGCGCTGGAAACCTGGACCCTGCCCGACACCCCCGCAGGCCTGCGCGAGCTGGACCTGCTGAAGGTGCGCAGCCGCGACGTGCTGGAGCACATCGAGCGTGTGGTGCACCACGTGCGGCGGCTGGAGCAAAGCACTGAAACCGCCGTGCAGATGCATTTTTCGGTCCAAAGCAACCGCACCAACGACATCATGCGCACGCTCACGGCGCTCACCGCCGTGTTCCTGCCGCTGAACCTGATCGCGGGCATCTTCGGCATGAACTTCGAGTTTCTGCCGCTGATCCACAAGGCCGACGGCTTCTGGTGGGCGCTGGGATCGATGGTGTTCATCGCCCTGTCGCTGGTGCTGCTGTTCTGGCGCAAGCGGTATCTGGCGAGGACTCGGTGACAACCCCCTGAGCGGCTACGGCGCTTCCCCCTTCTCTCGAATCGCTGCGCGATTCGGGAAGGGGGACGATGCCCTCGCTGCGGGGCGGCCCTTGCTTGGCATCCCTGGCTAGGGTCAGCGCCCCTATCGGCGGGCGTCACTCAAAAACAGGAAGGGTCATATGCTCCAGTGCCCTATGGTCGGGCCACACCAACACCGAACAACCCCGCCCCGTTGTCCCACGCCACCTTGCGCGCCACATCGGCAGGCAGGCCGCCCAGCCACTGGCGGTAGCCCTGCATCAGGCTTTCGTAGTGCTGCCAGCGCTGGTTCACCCAGGTGTCCGAGCCGATCACGAAGCGCGTCGGGTACTTGAGCAGCAGCGCACGCCAGGCGGGGCACAGCTGGTTGTCGTCACACACCAGGCCCGGGCGGTACGAGAGTTCGCCCACCAGGCCGGGGTAGCGCGCCATCAGCGCATCCACCCTATCCACCGGCGCGCCGCCGATGCCAGTGTGGGCCCAGATCAGGCGCGCCTTCTGCCCCTTCGACGGGGTGTGGGCCATCAGCAGGTCGATGGCGACATCGTCCACATGGGCCAACACCACCAGGTCACGCTCTTCGGCCAGGGCCATGAGCTTCTGGGCCACGGGGCCGTTGGCATTGGCGCTGTCGTACAGGTGGAACTCGCCAATGCCCCGGTAGGGCCCGGCCGCCGTGCCGCGCGCCAGTTCGGTCTGCACCATGGTGTAGATGCTCTCGTCGGCAAACCAGCCGGTGTAGTCCGCCCGGTTGCGGTACAGCCGCACAAAGGGCACGACGGTGACGCCCGCCTCACGCGTCTGCGGCAGGCGCGCCAGCGTGAGCGAACCCGCGTTGGGCCGCGAATTGGCCACGATGGCGCGCACGCCGCTGGCCTTCATGCGCGCGAGCACATCAGCGGGCGGGTGGGGGCCGGTTTTGCCGTCCCACGCTTCCTCGTTGTAGTGCAGGTGCGCGTCGAACAGGGGGCCGGTGTAGTCGGCCGCATGGGCGCTGGTGCCAATTGCTACCAAAAAAATAGCTATCAGCGCTTGCTGGATGCACGCCAGGGGCCCAAAAAGCTTGAATTTTTCCATGGCAACCCCGGGTAGATGCGTTGATAGGTGGGTGTTGGTTGTCTCAGGCCAAGTGCTTGTCGAAGAACGCCAGGGTGCGGTCGCGCGCGGTCATGGCCGCAGGCTCGTCGTAGCTGCCGCGCTGGTCGCAGTTGAAGCCGTGGTCGGCGGCGTAGATGTGCACCTCGGCCCCCGGCTGCGCGCGGGCAAAGGCCTGCACGCTGTCCACGGGGATCCAGTGATCGCGCTCGCCAAAGTGGGCCAGCACGGGCACGCGCGGCTGGCGGGCGGCTTCGTCGGGGCTGGTCATGCCACCGCCGTAGTAGGGCACGGCGGCCGACAGGCCATTGAGCGTGCAGGCCGCGCGCCAGGTGAGCAGCCCACCCCAGCAAAAGCCCACGATGCCCACCTTGCGGCCGCTTTGCGCGGCGGCGTAGTCGATGGCGGCCTGGATGTCGGGCATCACGCCAGGGGCGGGCAGCGCCTCCACCGCCGCTTTCAGGCCCATACCAGCCTGCATGTCGTCGCCGGTGTAGCCCAACTCCACGCCGGTTTTCACACGGTGGAAGGTCGAAGGCGCCACCGCCAGGTAGCCACGCGCCGCAAAGCGGTCGGCCACGGCGCGGATGTGGGAGTTCACGCCAAAAATCTCCTGCAGCACCACCACGGCGCCACGCGGTGCGGCATCGGGCTGGGCCACCCAGGCCGGAAACACAAAACCGTCACCCGAAGTCAGATCGACAAACTGTCCCATGCTGCAATCTCCTTGATAAAAATGCGCCGGAGTGGAGGTGCGCCTGCTGCAAACCGCTGCCCGCAGCACCCAGAACCTGTTCCAATGCGCCATTCTTGCAGGAGACCCCGATTTCATGGACAAGATCGCCTTAATCACCGGTGCCAGCCGAGGCATTGGCGCCGCCACCGCCCTGCTGGCGGCACGCCAGGGCTGGGCGGTGGCGGTGAACTACCAAGGCAACCAGGCCGCCGCCGATGCGGTGGTGCAGCAGATCCGCGCCGCAGGCGGCACCGCGCTGGCCGTGCAGGCCGATGTGGCCGATGAAGCCCAGGTGCTGGCCATGTTTGCCACCATCGACGCGCAACTGGGCCGCGTCACCGCACTGGTAAACAACGCAGGCGTGGTGGACACCACCCAGCGGGTGGACGAGATGAGCGTGGCGCGCCTGCGCCGCATGTTCGACATCAACGTGATCGGCAGCTTCATCTGCGCCCGCGAGGCTGTGCGCCGCATGAGCACGCGCCATGGCGGCGCTGGCGGGGCCATCGTCAACGTCTCCAGCGCCGCGTCACGCCTGGGTTCGGCCCACCAGTATGTGGACTACGCGGCGGCCAAGGGCGCCATCGACACCTTCACCGTGGGCCTGGCGCGCGAGGTGGCGGCCGAAGGCATCCGTGTGAACGCCGTGCGCCCGGGCCTCATTGAAACCGACATCCACGCCAGCGGCGGCCTGCCCGACCGCGTGCGCGACCTGGCCCACCAGGTGCCCATGTTGCGCGGCGGCACGGCCGAAGAAGTGGCCGAGGCCATCGTGTGGCTGATGTCGGATGCTTCGCCTTACACCACCATGTCCCTTTTAGAAGTCTCCGGAGGCCGTTGATGGATCTCAAACCGCTCATTACCTTGCTGGCCATCGTGAACCCACTGGCCATCGTCCCGTTCTTCATCCACTACACCCAGGGCTTTTCGTACGCGCAGCGGCGCCGCACCATCCGGGTGGCCAGCTTCAGCGTGTTCTGCGTGATCGCGGCCTGTGCGCTGCTGGGCCTGCAGATCCTCGATTTTTTCAACATCTCGCTGCAGAGCTTTCAGGTGGGCGGCGGCATGCTGCTGCTCATCAGCGCGATGAACATGCTCAACGCCCAGCCCGCCGAGGCCAAGCCCAGCACCAATGAATACGAAGAAGGGGCAGAGAAAGCCGCAGCGGGCAGCAGCATTGCCGTGGTGCCACTCACTATCCCGCTGCTCACCGGCCCGGCCAGCATGTCCACCGTGGTGATCTACGCCGACCGCGCCCAGGGCGTGTGGCAGACCGCTACCCTGGTGGGCTACGGCGTGGTCATCGCCCTGGCCACCGCCGTGTGTTTTTCGCTGGCCGACCCGATTGCACGCGTGCTGGGCAAGACCGGCATCAATGTGATGACCCGCCTGATGGGCCTGATCCTGGCCGCGCTGGCGGTGGAGGTGATGGCGGACGGGCTGGGCAAGATTTTCCCCGTACTGATCGCGCGCTGACCGTCCATGTCTGCCCGCCTGCTGCTCCTCGAAGACGACCCCGCCATCGCCCGCACCGTGGCCTATGCGCTGGAACGCGACGGGCTGCTGGTGACGCACAGCCTGCTGGTGAACGATGCGCGCCTGCAGCTGCAGCGCACACGTTTTGACCTGCTGGTGCTGGACGTGGGCCTGCCCGACGGCAGCGGTCTGGACCTGCTGCGCGACGTGCGCAATGCGCCGCCCACCGCCGCCCTGCCCGTGCTCATGCTCAGCGCCCACGGCGAAGAAATCGACCGCGTGCTGGGCCTGGAGCTGGGCGCGGACGACTACCTCACCAAACCCTTCAGCCCGCGCGAACTGGCCGCGCGCGTGAAGGCGCTGCTGCGCCGCGCGGGTCACGGAAACGGCAACGGCCACCCGGCAGCGCCCGCCGCCACGGCCGCCGCGCTGTTCCACGACGACGAGACGGGCCAGCGCATCAGCCTGCGCGGCCAGGCCCTGCCACTGACCCGGCGCGAGTACCGCCTGCTGTCCCACCTGCTGCGCGGCGCAGGCCGCATCCATTCACGCGACGCCCTGCTGGCCGCCGCGTGGGGCGACGACAGCGAAAGCACCGACCGCACGGTGGACACCCACATCAAAACCCTGCGCGCCAAGCTGCGCGAGGTGGACCCGGCGAGTGAATACATCAGCACGCACCGGGGCATGGGGTATTGCCTCGATGTGCAATAAAAAGCGGCCCTACCGCTCGTCGGTATTGGGTTTATAGCTATCTATTTTTATGAAGTACTTGCGCCGTTGCTTGAAAGCATTGGGCTGGCTGATGCTGGCCCTGGGGGGCTTGGCCGCCGTGTGGCTGGCCGCACTGATCATTGCCAACTGGAACGACGACGCCTTGACCGAGGCGGCCCAGCGCGCGCTGCAGTACACGCCGCCCACCGAGCAATCCCTGGAGGGCAACGGCTATTTAATCTTGATGGGGCTGGACGCACCCGCCGGGGGCGATGCCATCGGTGATGCCATGGCACTGGGCCGCCAGCGCCTGGCGCGCGAAATCGAGCGCAGGCGCTGGGTGGAGGCCCATGGCGACCGGCAGGAAGGGATGCCTCCGTCGATTGCAACCGAGGCCACGTTGGGTGACGTACTGCCCGACCGGCTGCGTTGCCCAGTCGGCGAACCGGATTGTTTTGCCTGGTTTGTGAAACATGGCGATAAAGTGCAGGCCTTGGCGAAAAACCACCAGGCCCTGCTGCAACGGCTGGCGGCAGCAGCCAGTGCCCCGCAGTTCAGCAACCCCGCCCCTTTTTACCTGCTGGCCGAATTCCCGCCCTATGCGCTCCTGGTGCGCGCCCATGAACTTTTGCTGGCCCAGGCCGCGTTGGAATGGATGCACGGGCAGCCGCAACAGACCGTGGACATCGCCCGCCAGGCCGCCCAACTACGCAGCCGCCTGGCAAGCAACTCCAACAGCCTGATTGCCTCCATGATCGCGCTGGCCATGCAGCACCGCGAATTGCGCTGGTTCAGCGATGCGAGCGCACAAACAGCATCGCCAACACCTGCGGCTGTGTCCACAGCGATCGAAGAACTTCTTTCCGTGCCGACCGAGTCCTTGGGGTCAGCCATGGAGGGGGAAATGCGTTTTGTTGCCAGCGGTTTTTATATGTACAAAACCGTTAATTTGTTCACCAGTCCATGGGACGCACCCCCCACATGGTGGCAACGCCTTTTGAGCAAAGCGAGCAATTGGGCCTATTTACCCAGACAGACGCTCAATCTCTCGCTCGACTACCTGCAGCAAGTGCACACCATTCACGGCATGCCTGCCCCGCGACAGGACGCAGCTTTCTCCACACTCATGCAGCAACTGGAAGATGATGGAGCGTGTCTGCCCTGGAAACGCTTGCGCAATGTCACGGGAACATGTCTGGCGGCGATCACGGCGCCCAGTTACCAGGGCTACGCCCAGCGGGTGACAGACATCGACGGCTACCGCCGCCTCGTCCTCCTGCAGCACCGCGCCGCCGCAGAACAGGTCGCCCCGCCCGACATGCCCGCGTGGCTGGCACAGTCACCCGAGGAATTGCGCAACCCTTACACCCTGGAGCCGATGCAATGGGATGCAGCCACCCGCAGCCTCGTGTTTGAAGGCCGCGAGGAGCAGAACCAGAACCCTGG
The DNA here is from genome assembly GCF_054950075.1 of Acidovorax sp. Q11. Lineage (NCBI taxonomy): Bacteria > Pseudomonadati > Pseudomonadota > Betaproteobacteria > Burkholderiales > Comamonadaceae > Acidovorax > Acidovorax sp. Q11. The sequence goes on from NZ_JBUDZG010000029.1 coordinate 15,961, forward strand.
CCGGTCCTCGACCTACCGCGTTCGCTTGCGGGGGTAAAAAAGGCATGAAATCCGCCGTCTGCGCGCGCCCAGCAATCCTTTGCAGCTACTGTTTTTACAAAAGGGTCCACTGATCCATGCGCCTCGGCATCCGCCTGCTGTTCGCCTTCTTCCTCATCAACGGCATCGCCGCGTTTTTTGTGCTGCGCGTGTTCATGGCAGAGATCAAGCCCAGCGTGCGCGAGGTGATGGAGGACATGATGGTGGACACGGCCAACATCCTGGCCGAGCTGGCCAGCGAAGACCTGGCCGCCGGGCGGTTGGCGGCGGGGGCTGACAACAGCAGCACCAGTCCGTTTGCGCAGCATGTGCGCCGCTATGCCACGCGGCCCATCGACGCGGCGATCTGGGGCTTCTCCAAGCAGTCGCTGGACTACCGCATCTATGTGACCGACACCACGGGGCGCGTGCTGTTCGACTCGGAGAACCGCGCCATCGGCGCCGACTACTCGCAGTGGCGCGACGTGGCCCGCACGCTGCGGGGCGAGTACGGCGCACGCTCTACGCGCGATGTGGAAGATGACGACACCAGCGGCGTGATGCATGTGGCCGCGCCCATCTACGTGCAGGAGCGGATCGCGGGTGTGCTAACGGTGGCCAAGCCGACGCGCACGGTGCAGCGCTTCATCGACAGGGCCGAGCGCAAGGTGTTCATGGGCGGGCTGTTGCTGCTGGCACTCTCGGCCGTCGTGGGCGTGGCGGTGACACTGTGGATGGTGTGGAACGTGCGCCGCCTGCGCGACTACGCCCTGAGCGTGCAGGGCCCCGCCGATGGCGAACGCCACGACCCGACTCTTCCGCCCCCCACGGCCCTGGCCGTGCCTGAGGTGCCCGGCGAGCTGGGCGACCTGGCCCGCGCCATGGACCGCATGCGCGCGCGGCTGGAGGGGCGCGACTACATCGAGGGCTATGTTCGCGCGCTCACGCACGAACTCAAGAGCCCCGTGGCCGCCATCCGGGGCGCAGGCGAGCTGCTGCAGGACGAGCTGCCCGCCGCCGACCGCGCCGAATTCGCGACCCAGGTGGTGCAGCAAAGCGAGCGCCTGCAGCGCATCATCGACCGGCTGCTGGAGCTGTCCAAGCTGGAGCAGCGCCACCATGCCGAAGGCCGCGCGCCCGTGGCGCTGCACGACTGCGCCGAGGCCGCCATTGCCCAGACCCGCGCCCGCGCCGGGCAGCGCGGCATCAGCCTGGCACTGGAAGGGCTCGGCACCAGCGGCCCGTGGGAGGCAGAGCTGGTGACGCTGGCGCTGACCAACCTGCTGGACAACGCCATCGACTTTGCACCTGCGGGCAGCACGGTGCGGGTGGAGTTGGACGGCGCCACGGTGGCCGTGCAGGACAGCGGCCCTGGCGTGCCCGACTACGCGCTGCCGCGCCTGGGCGAGCGCTTTTTCACCACCGCGCGGCCGGGCGGGGAGCGCAGTGGATCGGGACTGGGGCTGGCGATTGTGCAGCGTGTGATGGCGCTGCACGGCGGGCAGATGGTGGTGCGCAACACGGCGCCGGGGCTGCGGGTGGAGCTGGTGTTTGGGGCCTCTAAGCGGCCGCCACCTTGAGGCGGGGCTGGGCATTCAGGAAGTGCACGAGGTCGCCCACGGTGTTGACCTTGTCGTAAAAGGGATTGGTCTGCGTGTCGGAGAGGTTGCAAGCTGGCCCGCCTGATCTACGCCATGCTGACCCAAGGGCAGGAATACACCGACCGAGGGCAGGATTACTTCGAGGAGCGCTACCGCCAGCGCGTCTTGCACAACCTCGCCCAGAAGGCCAAGGCTATGGGCATGCAGCTCATTCCCACCGACTACCCCGCCTGAAAACACCATGAAAATCAATCAGTTATCTGGTGTTTCTTGAGAGGGCGCAGCTCGAACGACCGCGCATAGAGCAAGGGCGCGCTTTGGCAGCAGAGACGCACAAACGGCTCCTGAAAACAGCGCAAAAAGTGCCAATGCTATCGGCCAGGAGAGAAGCAAGACTAAGCCGGGAAGTATGCCAAAGGAGAAAAGTTCATGCTTAGGGTCTTGCACGCCGTAGAACCACCCGAAAAACAAAAACGTTGAGACGAACGTAGAAGCGGACGAAACGGCGCCACCCAGTGCTGCACGAGAAGATCTTGATTGCAGATGGCTTTCTGGCTTGTAGAAGAACGCAAAAAGGGCACCCGCTAAAGCGGCTGGAACGCCACCTACGGTATAGCTAAGACTAAGCATAGCTGGGATCGGCATTGCTACGGCCGGTCCAAGGACTGCAAACCAGGTCGCACATAGGAAAACAAAGCGAAATGGTCGCGACCTTGGGTTGGGCATCTGCAGCCTCTTAACGAATGAAAGGGACTTCCCCGTCCCGAACTAGCCGCATGCGGCAAACGGCAACCGAGTGCCACGACGGGAGGTGCATTCTCTCATCAACTCATTCGGAAGGGGAAATCCATGACGATTCAAGTGGAAGTACGACGATCCGCAGCGACGATACCGCCAATTTCAATGATTCAATGGACTAGGCAGCAGCAGTGGCCTGGAGGTGAGGCTGGGCGTTGAGGAAATGCACGAGGTCGCCCACCGTGGCGACCTTGTCGTAGAACGGATTGCCTTGCGTGGACGAGAGGTCGCGGCCCGCACGTTGGGCGATGTCCGGAACCAGCGACAAGTCCAGGTCGTCGACATCCAGGCGCAGATCCTTCCGCAACCGATCAGTCACCCGCAGCGGAAGCGACCTGCCCGCTCCCGGCAACCCGGCCTGGAGTTCTTCGTACACGGCACGCACCACCCAGGTGTCCACGCTGCGGCAGTCGATGGACCGGGCGAACTGGCAGATCGATTCCCCCGAACGCTCCTGCGCCAGCCGCGCGAAGTGCTTTTGGTCCCGCCCGCCGGAGACAACGGCCCCTACCCACAGAACGCTGGCCGCAGCGCACACGAAGACAGGATGATTCCACAAGGCCCAGAGCAAGACTGCGGATGCGGTCCACACCAAAAGACGGACCGACCAAGGCAACGGCACGGACGGTTGCGAGACTGGGGGCATGAAGCGGGAAGCGCGTTGCATGGCTATCTCTCCAATGCGCCAGCCATCGGCTGGCTGGCTTCAGAACCATTCTGCCACTGGCCCCACTTCACACCCGCCTCACAAACTTCATAGCGCCCTCACAGCACGCCACAACACTGCCCCCACAACATTCACTTGTGGAGGATCTTTTGCTCAAACACCCCTTGTTCACCAAACTGGCGGCGCTGGCCGCCATCACCGTGCTGCTGCTTTTTGGCCTCGGGCTGATCGAAGATGTGGTGCGCGACCGGCTGCGTTACCGCAGCATCACCGCACAAAGCGTGGCCGAGAGCCTGGCCGGGCCGCAGACGCTGATGGGCCCCATGATCCACAGCGCCTGCGTGGAGAGTTGGGAAGTGGAGACCGGCAAGGGCGATGAACGCCGCAAGGTGGAGCAGCGGCGCGAGTTCTTACTCACGGCCATGCCGGAGCAGCTCAAGCTCAGCACCGGCGCCGCGATGGAAGAGCGCGCACGCGGCCTGCATAAGGTAAACACCTACAACCTCAAGGCCCAGGTGACGGCGCAGTGGGGGCCACTGACCAGCCTGCTGCCACAAACCACCATGAAGAATTCGCGCATGGTGTGTGGCGCCCCCGTGGTGATGATGGCGGTGGGCGATGCGCGCGGCATCCGCACCGCGCAGCTCACGCTGGGCAACCAGGCCATGGCCCTCAAGCCCGGCACCTTCCACCCCACGTACAGCCGGGGCCTGCACGCGATGCTGCCGGAGTCGGTGCGTGGCAAGGCCGATGGCCTGACCGCCACGCTGGACCTGGAGCTGGTGGGCACGGAGCGCCTGGGCATTGTCCCGCTGGGGGGCAACACCGAGGTGCTGATGACCAGCAGCTGGCCCCACCCTTCGTTTGCAGGGCGCTTTCTGCCGTCCGAACGCGAGGTCAAGAAGACCGGCTTCTCGGCCCAGTGGCGCCTGTCGTCGCTGGCCACCACGGCGCAGGCCGATGTGGCCAGCGGCAAGCGCGTGTGCCTGGCGGGTGCTGAAGACGGCATCGGCCATGCGCCCGGCAGCAGCCCGGGCGACTGCGCCGACAGCTTCAGCGTGGCCTTCATCGATCCGGTGAATCCCTATTCCCTCTCAGACCGCGCCACCAAGTACGGCGTGTTGTTCATTGCGCTCACCTTCGTGGCCGTGGGCCTGTTCGAGCTGATGAAAAAGCTGCGCGTGCACCCGGTGCAGTACCTGCTGGTGGGCAGCGCGCTGTGCAGCTTCTTCCTGCTGCTGGTGAGCCTGTCGGAGCACCTGCCGTTCGGCATCTCGTACGCGGTGGCCGCCACGGCCTGTGTGCTGCTGCTGGCCTACTACGCCAGCCACATGCTGGGCAGCCTGGCGCGGGGTATTCCGCTGGGGGCGGGCATTGCCTTGCTGTATGGCCTGCTGTATGTGCTGCTGCAGCTGGAGCAGACGGCGCTGGTGGTGGGCGCAATTGCACTCTTCCTGGTGCTGGCGGCGGTGATGGTGCTGACGCGCAAGGTGAACTGGTATGGGCTGTCGCAGAGCGGCGGCACGCCGGGCCGCCCCATGCCGCCCAAGCCACCGTCCACACCACCCACCTCGCCCATGCCACCGACACCAGCCGCGCCCGCCGTACCGACCCGCCCTGTCACCCCACGCGCGGAGGCCGCATGACACCCGGAGCCCTGGGCCCGCAGCCCGGCACCCTGCCAGCCCCTCGCACCTGGGCCGTGCACCTGGCCCAGGGCCCAGGGGGCGCAGGCCCCCTCACCCCGGCGGCATTGGCGACGACGCTGACGGCGGCCGAGGCCGCCCGCGTCCAGCGCCACCGCGACCAGCTGATGAGCGCGCTGCGCGCCCGGGACCGGGTGGCGCTGGTCAGCGCCAAGCAGCAGGTGCTGGAGGCAGCCTTCTGCCCCCATGAAGTGCCGGGCACGGCCAGTGCAGCCACCGCGCCGTCGCCCGCCCTGCGCCGCGCGCTGCGCGATCTGTCGTGGCGCATGGCAGCGCTGCTGCTGCCACGCAGCCCGGGGTGTTGAGACCGCGCGCTGCGCGATCTGTCGTGGCGCATGGCAGCGCTGCTGCTGCCACGCAGCCCGGGGTGTTGAGAGACTGAAAGCTTTTTGCCCACGCCTGCGTGGCAGAGCCCGGCATGCCCGCCTGGACATGCCGGGCTTTTACACGCTTTGCAACCTCAAAAACAATGGTCAAAAAGAGGCTTTCCGCTCATCCACAAAGCGCAGATAGCTATCAATAAATGAGCAATCATCCCCTACACCACCACCGTGCGGCTGCGGCCCTCCCGTTTGGCGGTGTACAGCGCGGAGTCGAGCAGGCGCAAGGTCACGTCGAGCGGGCGCAGCGGGTCAAACAGCGTCAGCCCCATGCTGACCGACAGCCGGTGCGGGGGCTCGATGCCAGGCAGGGGCTGCTGGGCGAGCGCAGCATGCACACGCTGCGCCACGGCCTGGGCCTGCTCCAGCCCTGTGGCGGGCAGCAGGGCCAGAAACTCCTCGCCGCCCCAGCGCCCGACCACGTCGGAGGCCCGGAACACACTGCGGCAAAGGTCTGCAAACAGCTGCAGCGCCTGGTCCCCCACATGGTGGCCATGCACATCGTTGATGCGCTTGAAGTGGTCCAGGTCCATCATCAACAGGCAGGCGGGTTCATTGCCCCGCTGCAGCAGGGCCTGCTCCTGCCGCAGGCGTTCGGTGAAGGACCGTCGGTTGGCCAGCCCGGTCAGCACATCGGTGTGGGCCAGCACGGCCATCTGCTGGCGGGCGGCGTCCAGTTCGGCCAGCATCTGGCCCTGGCGGTCGTTGGCGCGGTGCAGCTCCAGCAGCAGGACCACCTGGCGCGCCAGGGCGCTGAGCAGCTCCTGCGCACGCGGCGACAGCTGGCGCGGCCGGTGGTCCAGCACGCAGAGGGTGCCCAGGGCGTAGCCGTCGGGCGTGACCAGGGGGGCGCCCGCATAAAAGCGCAGCGGGTGTTTCTGGGTGACGATGCCGTAGTGCGCAAACCGCACGTCCTGGGCCAGGTCGGGCACGATGAACACATCTGGCTGCCGGAGGGCGTAGCGGCACACGGACTGGTCGAGCGGCGTCTCCCGATTGGGCAACCCGTGCGCCGACTTGAACCACTGGCGGTCGCGGTCCACAAAACTCACCAGGGCCACGGGTGCCTCGCACACATGGCCCGCAATGTCGGCCAGCTCGTCGTAGGCGGGCTCCATCGGGGTGTCGAGAATCCCGTAGCGCTGCAGGGCCTGCAGGCGCTCGGTGTCATCGACCGGGGCTTCGAGGGAAGAGATTGCGGCCATGGAGCAAGGCGGCCATGCCGCCCACACTTGCCTAAAGAAAAGGCAGCATGCCACACAAGCGGCGCCCGCGCGCGGGTAAAAGCACGCTTGCGGCTGCGCAACGCACATCCCCCATCCGCGCAGTCGCGCTGCGCGAAGGCCCTCGCAAGCCGGAGACTTCAGGCCACTGCGGCCTGCCGCGCGTTGTCTGTGCTGTCCGCCACGGGCTCGTCACCCGCGTCCGAGCAGGTGGCGCCACCGCAGCCGTGGATCAGCTCACCCGGCAGCGCCTGCGGTGCGTGCACCACGCCGGTGACAGGGTCAAACCCGACGCGGCGCAGGTGCAGGGCCAGCGCCGCGTCCATGCTCTGCGCATGCTGGGGGAACCACAGGGCCAGCTCGCTCGCCATCACGCGCAGCACCTGCAGGTCGCCCTGCGCAGCCCGTGCTGCGCCTTCGCGCATCACCTGCAGCACCACGCGGTGCTGCATGCTGTGGCAGTTGCCCGAGGCAAAGCGGGTGGATGCCATCCAGGCGTCTTCCTGGCCAAAGTGCTGGTCGGTGTGCTCCACCAGCGCCTGCCACGCCGGCTGCAATTGCGCGTCGTCGGCCTGCGCCACAACCGACAGTAGATCGACGAACTCCCGGTGGGTGTCGTCCATCAGGGGCAGGTCCAGGTTCAGCGCGTCCGACCATTCGAGTTGGGCCATGGGTATCAATCCCTCTGCCGTCCGGCAAAAACAACGGGAAAAAATGGAAGGCCCAGCTTAGAGCCCGCACTGCGACCCGGTATTGATGCAAGTCAGGCAAATCCTGCCTGCACACGCAAAAAAGCCCCGCCAGAGCGGGGCGTTGTGCGAAAAATTGCGCGGGGGCAGTGATCCGCCCTTGCCGTACGTGCGCTTGATGTCGTCCACACAGGCCGACTTGGCGTTGCCTGACATCGCGTCGCAGCGCTCCTTGGCCGCCTGGTAGTTGGCATCGTTCTTTTCTGCGTTGGCTTCCTTGCGGGTCTCCGCCAGATCGACCGCCTTCTCGGCCGGGTTACCAGCGGGCTTGGCCTGCACAGCGGCCACCTTGGCGTCGGCCTTGGCCTTCACGCGGGCGGCCTTGGCGTCTTTTTCGCAGACGTCCTTTTCATTGCCCTTGAGGCCGTCGCATTTTTCCTTGGCAACTTCGTAGGCAACGGCAGCGCGCGCTTCGGCTACCTTCTGGGTGCTTCTGGGGCTGGGTTTTTACTGGGCTTCCAGTTCGGCCTGGGCCACTTTTTCCTTGCCCCTGGCTTCCTTCTGGCAGATGTCCTTGGCATTGGCGGCCAGGGCATCGCATTTTTCCTGGTCGGCCTTGTAGGTCGCTTCAATGCTGTCCTTGGCGGCCTTGTGCTCGGCCGGTGTCATGGCAAAGGCGGATGTCGCCACCAGACCGGCGGCCACGGCGGCGATCAGCGTGTGTGCGGATGGGAATTGCATGGGGTTCTCCTCGGCATCGGGGGTAGTCAGTGCGGCGCGCAGCAGCAGGGCATGCCTGCTGCTGCGACGATGGGCGGGCTGCACAAACCAGGCTGTACAGCACCCGCCCGTCAATCGTTGAAGCGGAAGCCCGGGTGGCGTTCCTGCCATTCCTTGAGCTGCTTTTCGGCCGCTTCGCGGGCCAGGCCCTGGCGCTCCTGCAGCTTGCCCAGGAACTGCTCGCGCTTGCCGTCGATGACATCCAGGTCGTCGTTGGTGAGCTTGCCCCACTGCTCGATCATCTTGCCCTTGAACTGCTTCCAATTGCCCTTGATGGTGTCTTCATTCATGGTTGCATCCTTCAAAAACCTCGCCCTGGCCATCCACCCGGAATGCGTGGAAACACTGCGTGGGGCGATGGGTTCACTGTAAAAACGAATCAGTCCGTGGGCCGTAGTCCATGCCAAGCGGCGTGCGTGGGCCCAGGCCTACGGGGTTGACGGACAGGGCCGACGGGCAGGGAGCCATGCCGCGCGCCACAAGGGCTGCCACGCAACACACGCCCCCGGCAGGCCACAAAGTGTTGCAATTGCCCATCATTTCGCCGCAAGGACCGCAGCACCCGCCCAAGGAGGCGTTTCTCTTGGTAACACTTGTGTCACCGCCCTGCGCCTGCCCTGTGATTAAGTGGCGGCTGCGCCACTTGAACAGCGCGCGTTTCACCACGATCACCATGAAAACCACATACGAGGAACCTCTGGCCACCCAGGTTGCAGAGGACGCAGAGGGCGCACCCACCACCGCCACGCAGCCCGCTCCGGCAGAGCGGGGCCACACCCCATTGCTGACGGCGCTGTTCGCATCCACCGCCGCGCTGGCCGCCTGCGGCGGCGGCAGCGAGGACACCCCGTCGGCCAACGCCCCCATCACCGCCCCTCCGGGCTCCGCGCCTGCACCGGCACCGACGCCCGCTAACCCGAGCCCGGCTCCCGCAGCGCCCACGCCCCCCAGCCCGGCCCCCTCACCCACCCCTGCCCCCAGCCCCTCACCCACCCCTGCCCCCAGCCCCGCGCCCGGCCCGACGCCTGCGCCACCACCCGCTGTCGGCAACTACGCCTACCCCGCAGCCACCACCGACCAGGAAGCCGCCCGTTTCCTGCTGCAAGCGCAGTTCTCGGCCTCCACCGCCGAGATTGCGGCACTGCGCTCCACCACCTATGCCAACTGGCTGCGCACCCAGTTCAGCACACCCGCCAGCCAGACAGGCTGGGACTGGCTGAACCAGCGTGGCTACGCGGCCATCAGCAACGACACCGCCTACTACGACAACTCCTACCCGGCGGACTACATGATCTGGAACCAGCTCATGACCTCCCCCGACGGCCTGCGCAAGCGGGTGGCCCTGGCGTTGTCCGAAATCTGCGTGGTCTCGCTCAACGGGGTGGACATCACCTGGCGCTGCCACGCCATGGCCTGGTACTGGGACCAACTGGTCAACAACGCGTTTGGCAACTACCGTTCGATCCTGGAAGACATAACGCTGAACGCGGCCATGGGCTACTACCTCAACACCCGGGGCAACCAGAAGGAAAACGCCGCCACCGGCCGCCAACCGGATGAGAACTACGCCCGCGAAATCATGCAGCTGATGACTATCGGGTTAGTGGAGCTCAACCCCGACGGCACCGCCAAGAAGAACGGCGCAGGCAAACCCATCGACAGCTACACGATGGACGATGTGACCAACCTCGCACGGGTGTTCACCGGCTACGACTACGACCAGACGCAGAATGTGCCCACCACCGTGCCAGGCACATCACGGGTGGTATCCAACACCACCTTTGCGCGCCTGCCCATGGCGCTCAATGCATCGCGCCACTCCACCCTGGCGGCCACCTTCCTCGGCACCACGGTGCCCTCCAACACGCCCGGGGCAGCGGCGCTCCAGATAGCACTGGACACCCTGTTCAACCACCCCAACGTGGGCCCGTTCATCGGCAAGCAGCTGATCCAGCGGCTGGTCACCAGCAACCCCTCACCCGCCTACGTGGCGCGCGTGACGGCGGCCTTCAACAACAACGGTGCAGGGGTGCGGGGCGACCTGCGCGCCGTGGTCCAGGCGATCCTGCTGGACGACGAAGCCCGCTCGCCCGCTGGCCTGACCCAGCCCGGCTTTGGCAAGCTGCGCGAGCCCATGCTGCGCTTGGTGCAATGGGGCCGCACCTTCGGGCTGAACTCGGCCCAGGGCAGTTGGAAAATCGGCGACCTGACCGACCCCGGCTCCCGTCTGGGGCAAAGCCCGCTGCGCTCGCCATCGGTGTTTAACTTCTTCCGCCCAGGGTATGTTCCTCCATCTACCGCGCTGGCGGCCACCGGGGCCGTAGCGCCCGAGTTTCAGTTGGTCAACGAAAGCAGCGTCGGCGGCTACCTCAACTACATGCAGGGCGTGATCCGCAACGGCATTTTTGTGAATGCCCCGGAGCTGCCCAACAACGCCAGCACAGCCAACAACGGCTACGACATCAAGGCCACCTACGCCAACGAGCTGGCCATCGTGGCCGATGCCGATGCCCTGGTCACGCGCATCAACCTGCTGATGTGTGCCGGCCAGCTCTCGGCGGCCACGGTCAAGCTCATCTCCGATGCGCTGAAGGCCACGGTCGTCACTGCGGCCAGCCCGGACAGCGCCAAGCTCGACCGCGTGGCCGCCGCCATCCTCCTGGTGATGGCCTCGGCCGAGTACCTCATTCAAAAGTAAGCCCCGCCGACAGAACCCAAGAAGCCCAGCCATGCACCTGCTTCAACCCGAACTCCATACGCGCCGCGCCTTCCTGCGCCGCTCCACCCAACTAGGCCTGGCGGGCACCGCCCTGCCCTTTGCCCTGAACCTGGCCGCCATGGGCGAGGCCGCCGCATTTACCGCCACCGACTACAAGGCCCTGGTCTGCGTCTTTCTGTATGGCGGCAACGACTACGCCAACACCGTGGTCACCTACGACGACGACAGCTACAACCGCTACAACACCATCCGGGGTGGCGGCGTGGGCCAGGCGGCAGGGGGCATTGCGCTGGCCAAGGCCGACCTGACCCCCACGCTGCTCGCGCCCACCACGGCCCTGCCCGGCGGCCGCCAGTACGCGCTGCACCCGGCCATGACGGGGCTCACCGGCCTGTTCAACAGCGGCAAGGCTGCGGTGCAGCTCAACGTGGGCCCGCTGGTCGTGCCCCTCACCCGCACGCAGTTCAGCAGCGCTGACCGCGCCAACTACCCCATCCCTCCCAAGCTGTTTTCGCACAACGACCAGCAATCGGTCTGGCAGTCTTCGTCGCCCGAAGGCTCCACCGTAGGCTGGGGCGGCAACATCGGCGACTTGGCGCTGTCATCCAACGGCAACTCGCTGTTCACCTGCATCTCGGTCACGGGCAATGCGGTGTTCCTGTCGGGCGACTCGGCCCTGCAGTACCAGGTCACCTCCAACGGTACCGTGGCCATCAATGGCGTGAAGAACAACGTGTATGGCTCCTCGGCCGTACGCACCGCCCTCACCTCGCTCATCCAGCAGGGCAGCACGCAGACGCTGGAGAACGAGTACACCCGGGTCACCACCCGCGCTGTCACTGCCGAAAGCCAAATCACCAGCGGCCTGTCCGCCATCACGCTGTCCACCCCCTTCCCCAGCGGCAACGCGCTGGCCAGCCAGTTGAGGATGGTTGCGCGCCTCATCGGGGCGCGCTCGGCACTGGGCAGCAAGCGCCAGGTGTTCTTCGTGTCGCTGGGCGGCTTCGACCTGCACGACAACCTGATTGCGCAGCAACCCGTACTCATGCAGCGGGTGAGCGAGGCAATGACTGCGTTCTACAACGCCACCGTCGAACTGGGCGTGGCCGACAAGGTCACCGCCTTCACCGCCTCGGACTTTGGCCGCACGCTCAGCTCCAACGGCGACGGCTCGGACCACGGCTGGGGTGGCCACCACCTCATGGTGGGCGGCGCGGTCAAGGGCAAGGCCTTCTACGGCAAGGCACCACCGGTCAGTATTGCCAACACCGCCGACGCCAACGACCAATGGCATGTGGGCCAGGGCCGCCTGCTGCCCAGCACATCGGTGGACCAGTACGCCGCCACGCTGGCCAACTGGTTTGGCGTGAGCAACAGCGAACTGGCGAGCGTGCTGCCCAACCTGAGCCACTTTGGCGGGGCCGACTACCCCACCAACCTCGGCTTCATGGCCTGACCGCAGGGCACGCGGCAGCGTGCCCTGCCTCCCCGCCGCCCCCCCAATCCCCGCCTCGCAGCGGGGCGGGCGCGGCAGCCCCAATAATGGGGGCATGCACACTTCCCCCGCCCCCTCTGGACACACCCCGCAACGCCCCCGCATCGTCATCATCGGCTGCGGCTTTGGCGGCCTCGAAGCGGCCCGGGCGCTGCAGGGCGCGGCGGTGGACGTGACCCTGGTGGACAAGACCAACCACCACCTCTTCCAGCCCCTGCTCTACCAGGTGGCCACGGCCGGGCTGTCGGCCCCGGCGATTGCGGCGCCCATCCGCCACCTGTTTCGCCAGCAGCGCAATGTCACCACCTTGCTGGGCGAGGTCACGCGCATCGATGTGGCCCGGCGCGCCGTGCACCTGACAGACGGAACCCACCTGCCCTACGACCACCTCATCGTCGCCGCAGGCGCCACCCACAGCTACTTCGGCCGCGACGACTGGGCGGCCTATGCGCCCGGCCTCAAGACCCTGGACGACGCCTTCGAGATCCGCCGCCGCGTGCTGCTGGCCTTCGAAGCCGCCGAGAAAGAGCCCGACCCGGCACGCCGCGCCGACTGGCTCAACTTTGTGGTGGTGGGCGCTGGCCCCACGGGCGTGGAGATGGCGGGCACGCTGGCCGAGATCGCGCGCCACACGCTGCCCGGCGAGTTCCGCCACATCGACCCGGCCGCTGCCCGGATCATCCTGCTCGAAGGCGGCGCCCGCGTGCTGCAGGCCATGCCCGAACGCTTGAGCCAGCGCGCCAAAGAGCAGCTCGAAAAACTGGGCGTGGACGTGCGCCTCAACGCCCGCGTCACGGCCATCGACGCGCAGGGTTTGAGGGTCGAATCGGCCTCTCCCGCGCAACCATCAAACCCCAATAGCTATCAAATAAGTAGCAAATGCATTGTCTGGGCGGCGGGCGTGGCCGCATCCCCTCTGGGCCGCCACCTGGCCGAAGCCACCGGGGCCCCCACCGACCGCGCAGGCCGCGTGGTGGTTGCGCCCGACCTGGGCCTGCCCGGCCACCCTGAGATCAGCGTGATTGGCGACCTGGCTGCCGCCAAGAGCCACACGCCCGGCCGCGAGCCCACCCCCGTGCCCGGCGTGTCGCCCGGCGCCAAGCAGATGGGCCGCGCCACGGCCGCCAACATCCTGCGCCGACTGGCCGGGCAGCCCACAAAGCCGTTTCGTTACCGCGACTACGGCAACCTGGCCACCATCGGCCGCAATTCCGCCGTGGTGGACCTCACCTCACCCGCCGGGCCGGTGCGGTTTTCAGGCTACTTTGCCTGGCTGTTCTGGCTGTTTGCGCACGTGTATTTCCTCATCGGCTTTCGCAACCGCCTGGTGGTGCTGCTGGACTGGGCCTGGGCGTACTGGAGCTTTGCGCGCTATGCGCGGGTGGTGACGGGGATCGAGGGCGGGTCGCACCAGCCTCCCGCGCCCTCTTCGGCAAAGCCGCCCGGCTGAGTACCGAACCGACTCCTACCGCCCCACCTGCTCCACCCACGCTGCCAACTCCCCTGCCACGCGACCCGAGGCGTCGGCCAATGCCGCCACCCCACCCGCCGCGTCGGCCGAGCGTGCGGGCTGCTGGGCGATGAACACGCGCTGGCCGCGCAGGGATTCGCCTGCGGGGGTCAGTTCGACCACGGTGGCGCGCAGGCGTACCACGCCGCTGCTGTCGGTGGGGCTGGTGAACAGGTGGCTGAATTCCTCCAGCTCCACGCGCAGCACCAGCGGCAGCTTGCCGCCCTGGGCCGGGTCGCGGGCCTGGGCGGCGCCGTCGTCGGCTTTCAGGATGGCGCGGCGCTGGCCCAGCTGTTCCCGCAGGCGCTGCTGCACCAGCTGGGCGGGCGGCTGGCTCCAGCGGGCCTGGCTGTAGGGGCGCAGCTGCTGGCCGTCGGCATAGGCCAGGCGGTAGAGCATGGCGTTGCTGCCCTCGGGCAGGCCGGTGGCCTCCACGTCGGCCAGGGCCAGCGGCGGCAGGGGCGCGCGGCGGTCGGTGGGCGCCGGGGCCACGGCGCCCGGGCCAAAGTCATACAGCGCCGGACGCGCGGGTGGGGCGGGCAAGGCCGAGCAGCCTGCCAGAATCAAGCAGCAAATGCCGCTTGCGCCTGCTACATATGATTTTTTAGCTATATTTTTCATAGTACCCATCCATTCCTCGGTGATCCATACCACGTCTGCCTCGCCGCCATCGCGTGCAACGGGCGCGGCACATCCCAGTGCACCCGTGGAGCTGGCTTCGCCAGGCCACCGGGTGCGTCCCCCTCCCGCGCAGCGAGAGAGGGGGAAGGCGCCGAAGGCGACTCAGGGGGTGCTTCATCTCAAGGCGCGAATCCAGCCTCGCCCGGGCCGGGCGGGACACGGCCCGAGCCATAGATGAACAGCTGCGGGTTGTCGGTGATACCGCCAGCCGCACGCCCCAGTTGGCGCGCGGCGCGCGAGGTGTCGTCGGCGGCGCGGTTCACGCGGGGCAGCGTGGTGTTGCTGAACTGGTCGGCCGCACGGGCGAGCGACTGCGTGCCGAGGGTGATCTGGTCGATGGCACCGCCTTCGGCGTTGAGGCGCTGGGTGGTCTTGCCCAAGTCCACCGCCAGGGCCGACACGCCAGCGCCCGCCTGCTGAAGCGACTGCAAGGTCTGCCGCGCATCGCTGGCCAGGGGAGGCAGCGCGGCCAGGGCCGGGTCCAGGCGCTGGGTCACGGTGGCGTCCAGCCGCTGCGTCAGGGTGTTGACGCTGCCGGCGGCCTGGCCGATGTTGGACAGCGCCTCGGTGAGCTTTTGCTGGTTGCCATCCCCCAGCAGCTGGTTGATGCGGCGCGTGGCTTCTTCCACCTGGGTGAGGATGGCGGGGGCCTGCTCGGCCAGCTTGCCAAAGGGCGAGGGCTTGAGCGGCAGGCGCGGCAGGCCGCTGGGGCCCGGGGGCAGCTCGGGGTAAGGTTTTTCGGCGTCGTCGAGCAGCACATGGGCCAGCCCCGTGACGCCCTGGTAGCCCAGCACGGCAAAGGTGGTGGGACTGATGGGCGCCTGTTCGTTGACGGCGATGCGGATCAGCACGTTGCCAGTGACCTGCGGGTCAAAGCCGATGCGCGTGACCTTGCCCACGGCCACGCCCTTGTAGCGCACAGCGGCCTGGGGCTGCAGGCCGCTCACCCCGTCGCGGGTGGAGAGTTCGTACTGCTCGTAGTTGGCGTTGTCGCGGGTGAGCCAGATGGCCAGACCCGCCAGCATGGCGGCCACCACCAGCACAAAAATGCCGGCGGCGAGGGCGTGGGATTTGTTTTCCATCAGCGGGGTTCCTTTGCGGGCGTGGGCGCGGCGGCGGGCTCCACGGATTGCACCGGGGCCATGGCACGCTGGCCACGTTCGCCCAGGAAAAAATGTTCGATGAACGGGTGCGGGAAATGCGCCACCTCGTGGGGCGGGCCGGTGACGATGACCTTTTTATCGGCCAGCACGGCCACGCGGGTGCTGAGCGCAAACAGGGTGTCGAGGTCGTGCGTGACCATGACCACGGTGAGTCCCAGCGCAGCGCGCAACTCGCGCAGCAGGGCGCAGAAATCGTCGGAGCTGCTCGGGTCCAGCCCCGCTGTGGGCTCGTCCAGCAGCAAAAGTGGTGGGTCCATGATCAGCGCGCGCGCCAGCGACACACGCTTGACCATGCCACCCGACAGATCGGCCGGCATGCGCGTGGCGTGCTCGGGCTTGAGGCCCACCATCTGCAGCTTGACCAGGGCAGCATCGCGAACCAGGTCGTCGGGCAAGGTGCCTTGCTCGCGCAGCGCAAAGGCCACGTTGTCGAGCACGTTGAAGGCCGAGAACAGCGCCCCGTGCTGGAACAGCATGCCCACGCGGCTGGCCGCGCCCTCGCGCCCCATTTCAGCAGCGGGGCGGCCCAGCACCGTAACGCTGCCGCGCGTGGGCCGGGCCAGTCCCAGGATCTGCCGCAGCAGCACCGTCTTGCCCGTGCCCGAGCCCCCCACCAGCGACAGCATCTCGCCGCGCTGCACGCTGAAGTTCAGGTCCTGGTGCACGGTGAAGGTTTCGCTGCCCTTGCCAAACTGCGACCACAGGCCGCGCACGTCCACAATGGGCGGCTCGCCCGGGGTGGTAGCGATGTGCTCGGGCTTGGAGATGCGCTCAGACATGGCCACCACCGGTCGAAACTGGCACGCCCCAGACCAGTGGCCGCCGCGCAAGGGCCGCCCCGCCGCGCTGGCGGCGTCCCACTTCCCGAATCACGCAGTGATTCGAGAGAAGGGGGAAGGCGCGAAGCGCCTCAGGGGGATGCCACTTCGTCTTCATATGCCTATGTTCTTGAAGGCCACGGCGAACAACGCGTCCACGATGATCACCATGGTGATGGACGACACCACCGAGGCCGTCGTGCCCTCGCCCAGGCTCTGGGTGTTGGGCTTGACGCGCAGGCCCCAGTGGCAGCCGATGAGCGCGATGCATGCACCAAACACCACCGATTTGGCCATGGCCAGCCCGAGGTTGCCCACCTTCACGGCGGCGGGCAGCGCCTGCACAAAATACGACGGCGAGATGTCCATGGCAATGTCGGCCGCCAGCATGCCGCCCGCCAGCGCGGCCAGCGTGGTCCACACGCTGATGAGCGGCATGGCCAGCGCCAGCGCCAGCGTGCGTGGCATCACCAGCCGAAAGCCGTGCGGGATGCCCATCACGCGCATGGCATCCAGCTCTTCGGTCACGCGCATCACGCCGATCTGCGCAGTGATGGCCGAACCTGAACGCCCCGCCACCAGGATGGCCGCGAGCATGGGCCCCAGCTCGCGGATCAGCGAGATGCCCAGGATGTTGACGATGAAGGACTCGGCACCAAACTGCCGCAGCTGCAGGCTCATCAGGTAGGCCAGCACCACGCCGATCAAGAAACCCACCAGCGCCGTGATGGGCAGGGCCGTGGCCCCCATGCGGTACAGGTGGCCGGACACATCGCGCCAGGGCCCCTTGCGCGGGGCGCGTGCCAGGCGCACCAGGTCCAGCACCAACTGGCCCACCATCTCCAGCAGGTGGCGGGCGTGGTCCACGCCATGCAGCACCAGCACGCCCAGGTGGTCGATCTGGTCGCCCAGGCGCCAGGGCTCGGGCGGGGGGGCCACGGTGGTGAACGCGGCCACGCGCGACAGCATGGTGCGCTGGCCCTCGGTGCAAGCCAGCTGTGCGGGCCAGGCGTGTTGCCAGTGGTTCCACAGCAGCTGGGCACCCACATGGTCCAGCCACTGCAGCTCCCGCAAGTCCCAGCCCAGGGCAGGCTCGGCAGGGCAGCCTCGCAACTGCTCGGACACGGCCTCCCACTGCGACTCGGAGCCCAGCTCGGCCGCGCCCCAGCGCCCACGCAGCTGCGCACACGGCCCCTGGGGCGTCTCGGTGCGAACAATGCGGGGGGCGTGGTCGGTCATGGGCCGGGCTGCACAAGCAGCCAGAGGTAGGTGACAGTCAAGAAGCAGAAAGGAAGAGGGTGCATGGTAGCGGACCCCAACCTGCCCGCCCCACCGGACAAGCGGGCGCCAAGCACAGGCCAGCCCCGATGGCATGTAATTATTATCAAAACAAGGCCCAGCGCGCTACCAGCAAACCCCAACAGCTACCAAATATGTAGCAACTCGCACACACCCTATCGACAGGGCTTGAGCGATCCGCACAATGGCCCACCGTTACAACCCCCACATTGCCCGCCCCTTCACCCATGAGCGACACCACGTTTGACACCATCATCATCGGCGGGGGCACGGCCGGTGCCCTGCTCGCCAACCGCCTGAGCGCCGACGGCCGCCACCGCGTGCTGCTGATCGAGGCGGGTCGCAAGGACGACTACCACTGGATCCACATCCCCGTGGGCTACCTGTACTGCATCGGCAACCCGCGCACCGACTGGCTCTACAACACCGAGCCCGACGCGGGCCTGAACGGCCGCACACTGCGCTACCCGCGCGGCAAGACGCTGGGCGGCTGCAGCAGCATCAACGGCATGATCTACATGCGCGGCCAGGCGCGCGACTACGACCAGTGGGCTGCGCTGACCGGCGATGCGGGCTGGCGCTGGGACAACGCCCTGCCCTACTTCCGCCGCCACGAGGACCACTGGCGCCTGGACCAGCCCGGCAGCGCGAACGAGAATTTCAAACGCCTGCACGGCAACAAGGCCACCGGCAGCACCGGCGAGTGGCGGGTGGAAAAACAACGCCTGCGCTGGGACGTGCTCGACGCCTTTGCCCACGCCGCGCAGCAGGCGGGCATCCCCGCCACCGACGACTTCAACGGCGGCAGCAACGAAGGCGTGGGCTACTTCGAGGTCAACCAGAAAAGCGGCTGGCGCTGGAACACCGCCAAGGCCTTTTTGCGGCCCACTTGCTATGGCCGCCCCAACTTCGAGATGTGGACCAGCGCGCAAGCGGCCAAGCTCGTGGTCGAAACCCAGCCCGATGGCAGCCAACGCTGCACGGGTGTGATGGTGTGGGACGGCCAGGAGATGGTGACGGCACAGGCCACGGGCGAGGTGATCCTGAGCGCGGGCGCGGTCAACTCGCCCCAGCTGCTGCAGCTGTCGGGCATCGGCCCGGCCGCGCTGCTGCGCCAGCACGGCATCGACGTGGCGGTGGACCTTCCTGGTGTGGGCGCCAACCTGCAGGACCATCTGCAGATCCGCGCCGTGTTCAAGGTGCAGGGCGTGCAGACGCTCAACACCATGGCCAACTCGCTGGTGGGCAAGGCCAAGATCGGGCTCGAATACGCGCTCAAGCGCAGCGGCCCCATGAGCATGGCGCCCTCGCAGCTGGGCGCTTTCACCCGCAGCAGCGCCGACCAGCCGTATCCGAACATCGAGTACCACGTGCAGCCGCTGTCGCTCGATGCGTTTGGCGAGCCGCTGCACAGCTTTCCGGCGTTCACTGCCAGCGTGTGCAACCTCAACCCCACGAGCCGGGGCACGGTGAACATCAAGAGCGCCGACTTCAAGACCGCTCCCGCCATCGCCCCCAACTACCTCAGCACGCCCGAGGACCGCCAGGTAGCGGCCGACAGCCTGCGCGTCACGCGGCGCATCGTGGCCCAGCCTGCGCTGGCTAAATACCGGCCTGAGGAGTGGAAGCCAGGCGTGCAGTTTGAAAGCGACGAAGACCTGGCGCGCCTGGCGGGCGACATCGCCACCACCATCTTCCACCCGGTTGGCACGACCAAGATGGGGCGCGATGGTGACCCGATGGCCGTGCTGGATGCGCAGATGCGCGTGCGCGACGGACGTGGCGGCGTGGTGGCCGGCCTGCGCGTGGTGGATGCGGGCGCCATGCCCACCATCACCAGCGGCAACACCAACTCGCCCACACTGATGATGGCGGAGAAGGCGGCCGAGTGGATCATCGCGGCGCGGCGGGCGTGACCTGACGCCCGTGCCGCCACGCAGGCCCGCTCAGCGGATGCCCCCCACGTAGCGCGGCACTTCGGGCGGCGGTGGAGGCGGTGGTGGTGCCAGGCGCTGGCGCACCGCCTGTGTGGCCACATCCAGCAAGGGCTTGCGCGCTGCGGGCGTAGGCGCCTGGTGCACCGCCTGGTCCAGCCGGTCGGCCCACTCGGCCAGCTCGGGCGCGTTGTCCTCCTGCGCACGCAGGCGCGCAAAGCGCACGATCTCCAGCGCGTATTCGGCGTTGGCCGCCATCCACTCGGTGTCGGTCACGCGCCCCGTCTTGCGGCGCAGCAGCACGTGCAGATGGGCGGCAATGGCAAGCTTGTCGGAATCGGGCATGGTCGGCTCCTTACGGCATTTCAGTCATCCAGGGCGCGGTGGGTCAACCCCCTAAGTGCTCGCGGTGCTGGGCGATGTCGAGCCCGGTCTGCTCGCTCTGCTCGTCCACCCGCAGGCCCATTGCAAAGTTGACAAGCCACAGCAGCACGGCCGTCGCCACCAGGCTGTAGGCCATCACGGCCCCCACACCAATGGCCTGGGTGAGCAGGCTGCCCGGCACGCCGCCCACCGTGCGGCTGGCCAGCACGCCCGTGAGCAGCGAGCCCACGATGCCGCCAATGCCATGCACACCGAACACATCGAGCGAGTCGTCCACCCGCAGCAGCCGCTTGAGCCCCGTGGCGCCCCAGTAGCAGGCCAGGCCTGCCACCAGGCCAATCACCACGGCCGAGCGCAGCGTGACAAACCCTGCCGCCGGCGTGATGGCCACCAGGCCTGCGACCAGGCCGGAACACAGCCCCAGCAACGACGGACGCCCGCGCACCACCCACTCGCCCAGCATCCACGCCAGCGCACCGGCAGCAGCGGCCAGGTGCGTCACCGCCATGGCCAGCCCGGCGCGGCCATCGGCCGCCACGGCCGAGCCCGCGTTGAAGCCAAACCAGCCCACCCACAACAGGCCCGCGCCCGCCATGGTGAGCCCCAGGTTGTAGGGTTCAAACGGCTGGCGGCCATAGCCCGTGCGGCGGCCCAGGAACCAGGCACACACCAGCCCGGCCACACCCGCATTCACATGCACCACCGAGCCGCCTGCAAAGTCGAGCGCCCCCATCTGGGCCAGCCAGCCGCCCGGCTCCCACACCCAGTGCGCCACCGGGGCATAGACCACCAGGGTCCACAGGCCGATGAAGACCAGCATGGCGGAAAACCGCATGCGCTCCACCAGCGCGCCCACCAGCAGTGCGGCGGTGATGATGGCAAAGGTGAGCTGGAACATCGCGTACACCGATTCGGGAATGTGGGGCGCCACATGGCTCACGGCCAGCTGGCCGCCCGCCAGGTCGAAGTCCAGCCCCGCAAAGCCCGCGCGCTCCCAGCCACCCAGCCAGGCATTGCCGGGCGTGAAGGCGAGGGAGTACCCTGCCGCAAACCACAGCAGGCTGACCAGCGCCGCAATCGCCACCACGCTGGCCATGGTGTTGAGCACATTCTTCTTGCGCACCATGCCCGCATAGAACAGCGCAATGCCCGGCAGCGTCATGAGCAGCACCAGGGCAGTGGAGGTCATCATCCAGCCGGTGTGGGCCGCATTCACGGCATCCTGCGCAACCAGGGATGGCCGCGTGAGCGCCACCGCTGCCGGGGCCGCCCCACCGGCCACCGCCTCAGGCGGGCTCTGCGCCAGCACACTGGCACACAGCCCCAGACACAACCCCACAACCGCCACGAACCGGTGCAAGACTCCCCGCATGAAGGCTCCCTTTCGCAATTTGTTACAGCGCATTGCACGAGCCATGCCAACCGATGCCGCCCGATTCAGGGCCACCGCACGGCCCGGCGCCCTACAAAGGGGGGCGGGAAACCCCCAATGCACCAGCGGGGTGCGGCCGTTACAGTTGCGGCACTCGAAAGCGCGCTTCGGTGTGCCAAGCGAGGGGCCCGAGGAGACACTTTCTACCAACAACCAAATTCAAAGCACCCAACGAGGTGCAACACTTTCCAGGCGCTGGCGATCCCAGCGCCTTTTTCTTGCCTGCTCGAAAAGTGATCCAGGCGCCCAACGCGTCCGTTCAGTCCTGAATTGATAGCACTCCAGGTGCGAAAATAGCGCCATGGAATGGATTTTGATGACCCTGGCCTCGCTGCTCGCAGGCTTTGTGGATGCGATCGTGGGCGGCGGGGGGCTGGTGATGGTGCCCGCCTTGTTTGCAGCGTTTCCGGGAGCGCCACCGGCCACGCTGCTGGGCACCAACAAGGCGGCTTCGGTGTGGGGCACGGCCATGGCCACCTGGCAGTACAGCCACCGGGTGCAGATCCGCTGGCAGGCCATGCTGCCCGCTGCGGCGGCCGGTTTTGCCGGGTCGTTTGCAGGCGCCTGGGCCGTCACGGTGATCTCGGCCGACTTCCTGCGCAAGCTGCTGCCCCTGGTGCTGCTGGCCGTGCTGGTCTACACCCTGGCCAAAAAAGAGCTGGGGCGGCACCACATGCCGCGTTTTGCCGGTCGCACCGAGGTGCTGGTGGCCGGGCTGATCGGCGTGCTCATCGGTTTTTATGACGGCTTCTTCGGCCCGGGCACCGGCAGCTTCTTTGTGTTCCTGTTCGTGCGGCTGCTGGGCTATGACTTCCTGAACGCCTCGGCATCGGCCAAGCTGCTCAACTGCGCCACCAACATCGCCGCCATCGTGCTGTTTGCGGCCAAGGGCCATGTGTGGTGGCACTTTGCCGTGACGCTGGCCGTGGCCAACGTGGTGGGCAGCCTGCTGGGCACGCACATGGCGCTCAAGCATGGCACGGGCTTTGTGCGCGGCATCTTCATCCTGGTGGTGAGCACGCTGATCCTCAAGACCGGCTACGACGCCTTCTTGCGCTGACACCGGGCACACAAAACTGCTCCTGAAAGTTCGGGAGCCCCGTCTAAACCTGTTGTGAATAGGCACACAAGCGTCCGCTGGGGGTTGTCCGCAGTGTCAAGGAAAAAGTTCACATCTTTATAATCGTGTCCATTTGATGACGGCAGGCTTCGCCATTGGCGATGACCCCGCCCTCGTTCCCCGAGCCTCCGGCCTGCTTACCCGCATGCCGGATTTTTTGTACCTGAAATACCCCGTACAGGACCCATCCCATGAAATTGTTCAAGGCTGTCGCCACCGCCCTCGCGCTTTGCGCCGCATTCGCCGCCCAGGCCCGGACACTGGACGAGGTGAAGAAGGACGGCAAGATCCTCATCGCCACCGAAGGGCAGTTCGCCCCGTTCAATTTCTTCAACGGCACCACGCTGACCGGCTTTGAAGTGGAAGTGGCCGAACTCGTGGCCAAGAAGATGGGCCTGACCATCCAGTGGAAGACGCTGGGCTTCGACGCCCTGCTGACCGGCCTGCGCCAGGACCGCTGGGACCTGGTGATCGCCTCGCACGGCATCACCGAAGAGCGCGCCAAGGCCGTGACCTTCACCGAGCCCCACTACTGCTCGGGCGGCATGATCATCGCCATGGACCCCGCCATCAAGGGCGCCAAGGACCTGGCCGGCAAGATCGTGGCCGTGCAGACCGGCACCAGCTACCTCGAAAACGTGCAGAAGGTCTCGTCCATCAAGGAAATGAAGAACTTCCCCACCGACGTGGATGCCCGCAGTGCCCTGAACTCGCGCCGCGTGGACGCCTGGGTGACCGACCGCTTCGTGGCCAAGGCCGTGGCCGAGAAGAACCCCGGCGCGGGCTTCAAGCTCGGCGACATGCTGTTCATCGAACGCATCGCCGCCGCCGTGGCCAAGGGCAACAGCTCGCTGGCCGGTGGCTGGAACAAGGCCCTGGCCGAAGTCATGGCCGATGGCAGCTACGCCGCACTGTCCAAGAAATATTTCAACGAAGACGTGCGCTGCCAGTAAGCGGCACGGCCGGGATATTTCTTCATGCTCACTGCCTTTTGGCCACAGCGCTGGTCCCGCCAGCAGCGCAGCAACGCCACGCTCGTCTCCGCCGTCATCCTGATGGTGCTGGCGCTGGCGCTGCTGGGCCAGTTGCTCTCCTTCCTGCCCGAGCCCATTGGCTCCAACGCCCAGGCTTTTTCTGACGGCGCGCGCACCACGCTGTGGCTCACCCTGATCAGCGGCAGCGTCGGCCTGGTGCTGGGCACCGGCGCGGCCCTGGCGCGCACCGCACGCTGGGCGGTGGTGCGCTGGGCAGCCAGCTTCTACATCTGGGTCATCCGGGGCACGCCCCTCTTGGTGCAGATCCTGTTTGTGTACTTCGCGCTGCCGGTGCTGGTGCCGGGGCTGAACTTGCCCGACTTTGCCGCCGCCGTGCTGGCCCTGGGCCTGAACGTGGGCGCCTACAACGCCGAGGCCATCCGCGCCGGGCTGCTGGCCGTGCCGCGCGGCCAGACAGAGGCCGCCAAGGCCCTGGGCCTGGGCCGCATGCATGTCTTTTTTGACGTGGTGTTTCCGCAGGCGTTCAAGATCTCGCTGCCGCCGCTGGTGAGCAACTTTGTGGCGCTGCTCAAAGACTCGTCGCTGGCCTACGCGATTGGCGTGGTGGAGCTGACCAACGTGGGCAACCGCATCCAGTCGGCCACCTTCCAGCCCATTGCCACGCTGTCTACCGTGGCGATCACGTACCTGCTGCTGACCACCCTGGTCACGCAGATCTCGAACGCGGTGGAATACCGCTTCGACGTGGAAGGCCGCAACAAATGACGATGGGCCAAGCCACTCCATTTATCGTCGTGGACCGGGTCTGCAAGTCGTTCGGCGCCCACCAGGTGCTCAAGGACGTCTCGACCACCTTCAACACCGGCGAAGTGACCGTGATCATCGGCGCCTCGGGCTCGGGCAAGAGCACCTTGCTGCGCGCCATCAACCGGCTGGAGCCCCACGACAGCGGCACCATCACCATCGGCGGCGAGCCGGTGGGCGACGACCAGCACCTGCTGCAGAAGCAGCGCAGCGAAGTCGGCATGGTGTTCCAGCAGTTCAACCTGTTCGGCCACATGAGCGTGCTGGACAACGTGACACTGGCGCCGCGCCGCATCCGCCGCACGCCGCGCGCCCAGGCCAACGCGCAGGCCATGGCCCTGCTCACCCGCGTGGGCATGCAGGACCATGCGCACAAGTACCCCTGGCAGCTCTCGGGCGGCCAGCAGCAGCGGGTGGCCATTGCACGCGCGCTGGCCATGCAACCCAAGGTGATGCTGTTCGACGAACCCACCTCGGCCCTGGACCCCGAGATGGTGCAGGAGGTGCTGGACGTGATGCGCGAACTGGCCCGTGGCGGCATGACCATGATCGTGGTGACCCACGAGATGGGTTTTGCCCGTGAGGTGTCCGACCGCGTGATGTTCTTCGACCAAGGCCGCATCGCGCACGACGCCCCGCCCGCCGAGTTCTTCAACAACCCCGGCAACGACCGCATTCGCGCCTTCATTGGCCGCATGAGCACCTGAGATCCAGGTCCATGTGACATCCACAAAAACGCCAACAACCCCTACCGGAGTGACCATGAAACTGAACCACACGTTCCTCGCCCTGATGGCCGCCGGCCTGTGCAGCCTGCCACCCGCAGCCTTTGCCCAGACCGCCAAGGATTTCGAAGACATGCGCAATGAGCTCAAGGCCCTGCGCGCCGAGCTGAACGCGCTCAAGGCCCAGGCACCGGCCGCAGCGCCCGCCGCCTCGGCATCGGGCTGGAACGACCGCATCGAAGCGGTGGAACTCAAGCAGAAGGACGCCGTGGTGCTAGGCGACATCCCTGGCAGCTTCCGCCTGCCGGGCAGCGAGACCTCGATCCGCGTGTACGGTTTTGCCGAAGCCAACATGGTCAAGGACTTCAAGGGCACGGCCCCTGGCGACACCTTCACCAACCTGATGGAGCAGCCCCTGGGCAGCTCCAAGAGCGGCAAGACCAGCCTGACCGCACAGACCTCGCGTTTTGGTTTCGAGACCTCCACGCCCACCGCCGTGGGCACCTTCAATACCAAGATCGAAGCCGACTTCTATGCCTACTGCGGCGCCGAGTGCAACCGCAACCGCCTGCGCCTGCGCCATGCCTACGGCGAATACGCAGGCTGGCTGATCGGCCAGACCTGGTCCACCTTCATGGACACGGACAACCTGCCTGAGACGGTGGACTTCAACGGCCCGCCCGGCG
Organism: Acidovorax sp. Q11; assembly: GCF_054950075.1. Taxonomy (NCBI): domain Bacteria; kingdom Pseudomonadati; phylum Pseudomonadota; class Betaproteobacteria; order Burkholderiales; family Comamonadaceae; genus Acidovorax; species Acidovorax sp. Q11. The sequence continues at coordinate 41,588 of NZ_JBUDZG010000029.1, forward strand.
CCACGTTCCGCCGCCCCACGCAGATCCGCTACACCTACAACAACCCGAGCCTCGCCAAATTCCAGTTCGCAGTGGAAGAGCCCACCGACGGCGCACGCAGCCCCAACCTGGTGGCCCGCATGGACAAGGCCTACGACTGGGGCAACGTGAACGCCCGCCTGATGTCGCACGAGCAACGCGTGTCCGGCGTGTCCAAGCGCGGCACCGGCTTTGGCCTGGGCGCGGGCTACAAGATCACCGGCACCACCACGCTGATGGCGCAGTACACGCGCCTGGACGGTGATGGCGACGGCGCCTACCTGGTGGGCACCAACTACCCGGTGCTGGACGGCGGCACGGTGCGCCTGGACAAGTCGCACGGCCTGGTGCTGGGCCTGTCCAACGTGTTCAGCGAAAAGCTGCGTGGCACGGTCTCGCTGGGCCTGGTGCGCTCGCGCAACCACCTGGGCGACGCCTACGTGAACGCCTACGGCGCCGAAGGCAACCACAAGCTCTACCAGTGGCACGCTGGCATGTACTACCTGCCCATCAAGAACGTGGAACTGGGTGGCGAGCTGATTGGTGGCCGCCGCACCACGTTCGACGGCCAGCAGGGCGACATGCTGCGCCTGAACCTGCAGGCCCGTTATCTTTTTAACTGACACCCCCTGAGGCGCTGCGCGCCCTCACCCCTCTCTCTGCGCGCTGCGCGCTCCGGGAGGGGGACGCAGCCAGCGGCCTGGCAGAGCCAGCTCCGCGGCTACCTCGCCAAGGCTGCGCCAATGCGCAGGCAGCAGACAACGCGAACAGCGCTGCGAAAGAACCTGTGGAAGCGGCTGGCCGGGAAACCGACCAGCCCTTTCTTTTTTGCGTGAGAGCCCATGAAACCCGAACGTTTTGGCCTGATGGCCCTGCTGGCCGTGACCGTGGTGTGGGGCACCACCTTCCCGGCCATGAAGCTGTTGTCCACCCAGCTTGATGCGCTGCAGATCATCTGGCTGCGGTTTGTGATTGCGCTGGCGGTGCTGGCGCCGCTGTGGTGGGGCATGTGGCGCCATGAGCGCCTGTGGGGCTGTGCCCTGGGAGCACTCTTGTTCCTGGCATTCTGGCTGCAGATCGAGGGGTTGGCGCGCACCAGCAGCAACCGCAATGCGTTTGTGACGGGCCTCAACGTGCTGGTGGTGCCGCTGATTGCCATGGCCGCCATGGGCCGCCGCTACGGCTGGCGGCTGTGGGCGGCCTGCGGAATGGCCCTGGGGGGCATGACCCTGATGTTCCACGAGAACGAGCCTTGGAACCTGGGCGATACGCTGACGCTGGCCAGCACCGTGTTCTATGCGCTGTACATCCTGGCACTGGAGGAATGCGCGCGCCGCACGGCCGCGCGCCCCCTGCGCGCCACGCGCATGGCGGCGGCGCAGGCCATGGTGATGGCGGTGGCATCCACCCTGCTGCTGCTGGGCCGCGACGGGGGCATGGGCTGGCTGCAGTCCACCGCGCACCTACCCACCGATGCCTGGGTGGCGCTGCTGTATCTGGGCCTGCTGGCCAGTGTGGTGGTGGTCACGCTGCAGGCCTGGGGCCAGCAGCGGGTGGACGCCATGCGCAGCGCCATCGTGTTCGGGCTGGAACCGGTGTTTGCCGCACTCACGGCCTGGGCGCTGCTGGGCGAGCGGCTGGGCTGGGCGGGCCTGGCGGGCGCGGCGCTGATCGTGGCGGCGCTGGTGTTCAGCCAGATCCCGCCGTCGGCGCGGGCACAGCCTGCCTGAGCAGAAAATTCAAGGAAAATGGTCTTCACCGCGCGACCAGCATGCCCTTATAGCTATCTAAATGATAGCAATAATTCTACCGCAGTACGGATACACGCCCCCGTACGGCGCGGGTCGCGGCGCTACACCTGCGTGACCAGCCCCACCATCTTCACCACCTCCAGGTCGCGCCCCTTGACCGAGGCCAGCTCGGCGCGCAGGCGGTCGTTGTTCCAGCGTGCATCGGGGGCGCCGCTGAGGAACCAGTCCGAGCCGTTGTCGGCCAGGAACATGCCGTAGGTCTTGAGCGCCGCCAGGATGGCCTGGGCCTCGGGGCTGAAGCTGGCAGGGATGGCGTAGGCCGCCTTCAGGCGCACGCGCATGCCCATGGGCGGCAGGTTGGGGTCGGTGTTGGACGACGCATAGTGTGTGGCCGGTGGCACAAACGCGCGGCGTGTGCGCGCCGCCGTGAAGCGCAGCGCATGGCGGATGCCGCCCGCGCCCTGAGAGGCCTCGTCGTACCGCACCAGCCCGGGAAAGATGGGCAGCCCGGCGGCGTCGGCGCTGGTCCAGCCGGGCCTGGCAGTGGGCCGCACGGTGTTGTTGTCGAGGTGGAACATGGCGCCTACGTCGGCCACCCAGCGGTCGCCGCGTGCAAAGGCACGCCCCAGTTCATACAGCCGCTGGTTGTCGCGGTCGATCACCAGCACATGGCGGTCGCCGTTCTGCCCCGGCGCGCCCTCCACAGGTGCGTCCAGCGGGATAGGAAACGGGCCGGGGTCGCTTTCGTCCCCGTAGGCCTGGTACTCGATGGCCACGCGGGCCTGCTGGCCCGAGACCACCTGGTAGGGGATGCCGATGGGCGCGCCCTCCCACAGGCCGGAGCCGAAGTCGCGGTACAGGCCCTTGTCGGCACCGATGCTGGCGATCAGGCGGTCAGAGGCCGGGTCCACGTCTGCGCCGCTGATGTCGGTGTTCCAGGGGTTGTCGGCCGGGAAAGGGATGGCGCCGTTGAGCGCCGCGCCGGCCCCGAGGCCCGCGCGCGAGAGGTTGCCATAGGCCACGCTGCCGGGCGGTGGTGGCGGCAGGGGCGACGGCGATGGGGCTGGCGCCGGAGACGGAGCGGGGGATGGCGCGGGAGCCGGGCTGGCCGGGGCATCGTCGCCACCGCCGCCGCCTCCACACGCCGTGAGCAGCAGAACAGGAAGGGCCCCAAGGGCCCGGCGGCGTTGGCGTTGCATGGTGCTTGTCTCCGGTGCGTGGCGATCGGGCGCGGCCCCGGGTTGGCGCCGGAATCAGGTTCCCGGTCATCCAGCGGGGGCGGGCGGATTCTGCCCCAGAAGCGGCGCGCGGCCTGTTAGAAGATGTTCAGGGGGTGGGCTGCGGGGGCGGGGGCAGACCAGCACGCGGCCCCGGCCATCAAGGCAGGGGCAGGGCCACCTCCGCCGCGCGGCGCGGCTTGCCGATGGGGGCTGCGGCCTGGCCCTTTTGCACGGCGGCGATGTCTTCTTCACTGGGGTAGTCGCCTTGCAACCAATAGTCGAACACGCGCCGCACGATGGGTGCTGCGTGGGCTGCGCCAAAACCGGCGTTTTCAACAATCGCTGCCACGGCGATGGTCGGGTTCTCGGCCGGTGCAAAAGCGGCAAACAGCGAGTGGTCGCGCTGGTGTTCTTCCAGCGCCTTGGCGTTGTACTTCACGTTCTGGCCCAGGCTCACCGCCTGCGCCGTGCCGGTCTTGCCGCCTGCGGTGTAGGGCGCCCCGGCGAACACCCGGGTGCCGGTGCCGCCCTTGTTCACGGCCACCATGGCATTGCGCACGATCTCCACGTTCTTGGGCAAATAGCCCAGGTTCTCGCCGGGCGGCTGGACAATTTCGGTGATGGCCCCCGTGACCGAGTTCTTCACCGCCTTGGCCAGGTGCGGGCGGTAGCGGGTGCCTCCATTGGCCATCGTGGCCTGGGCCAGCGCCAGCTGCAGCATGGTGAAGTTGTTGTAGCCCTGGCCAATGCCCAGCGACACGGTTTCGCCCGGGAACCAGCGCTTCATCTCGGGGCGCTTGTAGGCGTTGCGCTTCCACTCGGTGCTGGGCAGGGTGCCACGCACTTCGCCGTTCAGGTCGATGCCTGTGGACTGGCCAAAACCCAGCGGCTTCATGAAGTCGTGGATGGCGTCCACGCCCATCTCCACCGCCAGCGAATAGAAGTAGGTGTTGCTCGACTGCTGGATGGCGCGGTGCATGTCCACCCCGCCCAGCCCGCCCTCGTGGCTGCGGAAGGTGTGGCCCCCAAAGGTGTAGAAACCCGGGTCGTTGACCACCATGCTGGGCGAGCGTTTGTTCAGCTGCAGCGCCGCCAGCGCCATGAAGGGCTTGTAGGTGGAGCCCGGCGGGTAGGTGCCCCGCAAGGCACGGTTGAGCAGCGGCTTGTCGATGGACTCGTTGAGCGCAGCCCAGTTTTCGGCATCGATGCCCTCGACGAACAGATTGGGGTCGAAGGTGGGCTTGCTCACCAACGCCAGGATTTCGCCGTTGCGCGGGTCAATGGCCACCAGCGCGCCCCGGCGGCTGCCATACAGCTCTTCGATGAGTTTTTGCAGCTTGATGTCGATGGACAGCATCACGCTGTCGCCCGGCGTGGCCGCATGGCTGGACAGCTTGCGCACGGCCCGCCCGCCCGCCGATGTCTCCATCTGCTCGAAGCCGGTCACGCCGTGCAGCGCCGCCTCGAAGCTCTGCTCCACACCCAGCTTGCCGATGTATTCCGTGCCCCGGTAGTTGGCCTCGTCCTCCGAGTCCTGGATGCGCGCCTTCTCGGTCTGGTTGATGCGGCCGATGTAGCCAATGGCGTGCGCCCCCACATCCCCCAGCGGGTAGTTGCGGAACAGCCGCGCCTTGATGTCCACCCCCGGAAAACGGTAGCGCTGGGCGGTGAAACGCGCCACCTCCTGGTCGGTGAGGCGGGTGCGGATGGGCAGGGATTCAAAGTTGCGCGACTCGTCCATGAGCCGCTTGAAGCGCCGGCGGTCCCGCGTCTGGATGTCCACCACCTTGGACAGCGCGTCGATGGTTTCGTCGAGCACCCCAGCGCGCGAGGGCGTGATCTCCAGCGTGTAGGCAGAGTAGTTGGTGGCCAGCACCACCCCATTGCGGTCCAGGATCAGGCCCCGGTTGGGCACGATGGGCGCGACCGCCGTGCGGTTGCTCTCGGCCTGGGCCGCGAGGTCGTCGTGGCGCACCACCTGCAGAAAAATCAGCCGCGCCACCACCAGGCAGAACGCAGCAAACACCACCAGGCCCACCACCACAGCCCGCAGGCGAAAACGCGATGCGTCGGCTTCGCTACTGCGCAGTTCGGTCATGGCTGCGCCTTCGACGGCACGGCCCGGAAACTCGCTGCATGCGCGACTGGCGCTGCCCATACCAGGGGACGCCGAGCAAGGGCCGCCCCGCCGCGAGGGCGTCGTCCCCCTTCCCACAGTGCGCAGCACTGTGAGAGAAGGGGGAAGCGGCGCAGCCGCTCAGGGGGTTGCCTCATGTTCACAACGGCCGGTTCTGGTCGCTGTCGGGCGGGCGGCGCTGGGGCGCCAGCAGCACCCAGCTGGCCAGGGGCCAGAGCAGCGCCTCGATCAGCGGCGCCAGCAGGCTCCACAGCCCCGGGAAAATGCCGCCCGCCGCCATGCGCAGCAACAGCTCGACGGCGTGGGCCAGCGCAAACAACGGGAACACCTGCAGCGCCTGCGACGGCACGCTGAACCACAGCAGGCGGCGGTGGATGGCAATGGCGCCAAACGACAGCACGGTGTACGACAGCGCATGCTGGCCCAGCAGCGCCGACTGGCTCACGTCCATGCACAGGCCCAGCACAAAGGCTGCACCCATGCCAATGCGCAGCGGCTGGTGCACGCCCCAGAAGACCAGCAGCACCATGAGCAGGTCGGGCGTCCAGACGATGCGGCCCAGCGGCAGCATGTTGATGGCCAGGCCCGCCACCAGGCTGAACCACATGAACACCGGGTTCACCGGCATCAGCAGGGGCTCACCACGCGGCATGATCATGGCGTGTGTCCTTTCGTCTGGATGCTGGGGAGGATGCGGCGGCTCACTTGCGGCCTCCGCGCTTGTTCGATGGCACCGGGTGCGCCGGTTCGGGGCGCTGCAGCTCGTGCTCGGCCAGCGGCTTGAGCACCACCACATGGCGCGCGCCCTGCACCTGGGCCAGCGGCGCGCAGTAGATGCGGGCAAACGCCGAGTCGGCCCGGCGCTCCACCCGCACCACCCGCGCCACGGGCAGGCCCGGGGGGTAGAGGCCGTCCACGCCGCTGGTGGTCAGCAGATCGTCTTCGCGGATGTCGGCATTGGCGGGCATGAAGCGCAGCTCCATGCCACCGCCATGCCCCGCCACGGGGTCGCCATAGGCCACGCCCCGCACGCCGGTGCGGATGTTCAGCACAGGGATCGCCTGGTCGCGGTCCACCAGCAGCGTGACCTCGCTCACCAGCGGGAACACCCGCGTGACCTGGCCCAGCACCCCGGCCTCGTCCATGACGGGTGCGCCCAGCTCCACGCCCCCCAGTTGGCCCCGGTCCAGCACCACGCGGCGGGTGTAAGGGTCGGCCGTGTCGTAGATCACCTCGGCCGCCTGGGCCGGGGTTTGCAGCCGGTCGCGCAGATCCATCAGCTTGCGCAGGCGGCCGTTTTCCAGGGCCAGCTGATCGGCCTGGTTGGCGCGCTGGCCCATCTCGGTCATCTTCTTGCGGGCAGCGTCCAGGTCCTGCTGTGCGGTCTGCAGCGACTGGAAGTAGCTGGAGCCCTGGCTGGCAAATTCCACCGGCTTGAGCATGAGCCACTGCACCGGGTAAAGCACGGTGGCCACCACCTTGCGCAGCGGGTCTGTGATGTGGAAGCGCGCGTCGGCCACCATGAGGAACAGCGCCAGCGCACTGAACACAGCCAAACGCGACAGGGCCGAAGGGCCCTGTTTGAAGAAGGGGGGAGCGCTGCGCTCCAAGGTACCGAGTGGCATGGTGCGCAGCGGTCAGTCTCTGCCGCAGGGAGCAAGCTCCATGGGCGTGTGCTCAGAAACAAGCATTGGAGCAAGAGCGGTCATGCAATTCAGAGCGCAAAAAAGTGCCTGCCATGTACAGGCGCCTGCCAGTTACTCGCTCGTGAAGATGCTGCCCAGGCGGTCCATGCGCTCCAGCGCAATACCGCAGCCACGCACCACACAGGTCAGCGGGTCTTCAGCCACCAGCACCGGCAGGCCAGTTTCCTCGGCCAGCAGGCGGTCCAGGTCGCGCAGCAGCGCACCGCCGCCGGTCAGCATCATGCCGCGGTCGGCAATGTCGGCGCCCAGCTCGGGCGGGGTCTGTTCCAGCGCGTTCTTCACGGCCGAGACGATCTGGTTGAGCGGGTCGGTCAGCGCTTCCAGCACTTCATTGGAAGAAATGGTGAAGCTGCGTGGCACGCCTTCGGACAGATTGCGGCCCTTGACCTCCATCTCGCGCACTTCGGAGCCGGGGAAGGCCGAGCCGATGTTCTTCTTGATGGCTTCGGCCGTGGGCTCGCCGATCAACATGCCGTAGTTGCGGCGGATGTAGCTGATGATGGCTTCGTCGAACTTGTCGCCGCCCACGCGGACGCTGCCCTTGTAGACCATGCCGCCCAGCGAGATCACGCCCACTTCGGTGGTGCCGCCACCGATGTCCACGACCATGGAGCCCGAGGCTTCCGAGACGGGCAGACCGGCGCCGATACCGGCGGCCATGGGTTCTTCGATCAGGTACACCGCCGTGGCGCCCGCCGCCTCGGCCGCGTCCTTGATGGCGCGGCGCTCGACCTGGGTGGAGCCGCAGGGCACACAGATGATGATGCGCGGGCTGGGGGTGAACAGCGTGCGCGGATGCACCATCTTGATGAACTGCTTGATCATCTGCTCGGTGATCACGAAGTCGGCGATCACGCCGTCCTTCATCGGGCGGATGGCTTCGATGTTGCCGGGCACCTTGCCCAGCATGGCCTTGGCCTCGTGGCCTACGGCCTGGATGACTTTTTTGCCGTGGGGCCCGCCTTCGTGGCGGATGGCGACCACGGAAGGTTCGTCGAGGACGATGCCTTTGTCGCGGGCGAAGATGAGGGTGTTGGCTGTGCCAAGGTCAATGGCAAGGTCGGTGGAGAAGTACCGACGGAAAGCTCCGAACATTCAAAAGTCCTCTCGGGCACGGCATGCGCGTCGGCCTGCCATCGCCAGGTATTTCAGGGGTGTTTATTGGCTTTTTTCACGCAATTGACTCCCATTCCGGGAGCTTTGCGGCAAAGCCGGGATAATACCCCATCCCCTGTGAATAACTCCCTCCGGCGAGCCCCGGATCACAGCTTTACTTCTGGTTTCTCTAGATTCTCCTCCCTATGGCACTGACCCCCCAGGACATCGGCCGCATTGCCAACTTGGCGCGGCTTGAGCTGACACCCTCCGAAAGTGAGCGCATGCTCACGCAGCTCAATGGTTTCTTTGACATCGTGGAACAGATGCGGGCTGTGGATACCTCGGGCGTTACGCCCCTGGCCCACCCCGTGGCCGCCATCCAGGACGTGCAGCTGCGCCTGCGCGAAGACCTGGCCAGCGAGCCCAACCAGCGCGAAGCCAACCAGCAAAGCGCCCCCGCTGTCGAACGAGGCCTGTTCCTCGTGCCCAAAGTGATCGAGTAAGAGCCCCGCCGCATGACTTCCACCGCATTGCATGACCTGGGCGTGGCCCAGCTGGCCACCGAACTGCGCGAGCGCCGCGTCTCGGCCGTCGAGGCCGCCCAGCATTTCCTCGCCCGCGCACAGGCCCACCAGAACCTGGGCGCCTACGTGGCCGTAAACCCCGAGATCACCCTGGCCCAGGCCCGCGCCCAGGACGCCGCCATTGCTGCAGGCACCGCAGGCCCGCTGGCGGGCGTGCCAATTGCGCACAAGGACATCTTTGTCACCAAAGGTTTCCCCAGCACCGCAGGCTCCAAGATGCTGGCGGGCTACCAGTCGCCCTTTGACGCCACCGTGGTCACCAAGCTGGCCGACGCAGGCGCCGTGACCCTGGGCAAGCTCAACTGCGACGAGTTCGCCATGGGCTCGGCCAACGAGAACTCCGCCGTCGCCCCCATGGGCTCCGACACCCCCGCCCCCGTGCGCAACCCCTGGGCCACCGACCGCATCCCCGGCGGCTCGTCCGGCGGTAGCGCCGTGGCCGTGGCCGCGCGCCTGGCACCAGCCGTGACCGGCACCGACACCGGAGGCTCCATCCGCCAGCCCGCGTCGTTCTGCGGCATCACCGGCATCAAGCCCACCTACGGGCGCGCCAGCCGCTACGGCATGATCGCGTTTGCCTCCAGCCTCGACCAGGCCGGCCCCATGGCCCGCTCGGCAGAAGACTGCGCGCTGCTGCTGTCCGCCATGTGCGGCCCCGACCCGGACCGCGACTCCACCAGCCTGGACGTGCCTGCCGAGAACTTCAGCGCCAAGCTCAACGACAGCATCGACGGCCTGCGCATCGGCATCCCCGCCGAGTTCTTTGGCGAAGGCCTGGCGCCCGATGTGCGCGCCGCCGTGGATGGTGCCCTGAAGGAATACGAGAAGCTCGGCGCCAAGCTGGTGCCCATCAGTCTGCCGCGCACGCAGCTGTCCATTCCGGTCTACTACATCATTGCTCCGGCCGAAGCGTCGTCCAACCTGAGCCGCTTTGACGGCGTGAAGTTCGGCCACCGCGCCAAGGACTACACCGACCTGGTGGACATGTACAAGAAGACCCGCGCCGAAGGTTTTGGCGACGAGGTCAAGCGCCGCATCATGATCGGCGCCTATGTGCTCTCGCATGGCTATTACGACGCCTACTACCTGCAGGCGCAGAAGATCCGCCGCATGATCGCCGACGACTTCCAGAACGCGTTCAAGAGCTGTGACGTCATCGCCGGCCCCGTGGCCCCCACCGTGGCCTGGAAGCTGGGCGACCACGGCAACGACCCGCTGGCCGACTACCTGGCCGACATCTTCACCCTGCCCGGCTCGCTGGCTGGCCTGCCGGGCATGAGCGTGCCCGCCGGTTTTGGCGAGGGGGGCATGCCTGTGGGCTTGCAGTTGATTGGCAACTACTTCAAGGAAGCCCAGTTGCTGAACACCGCACACCGCCTGCAACAGGCCACTGACTGGCATCTGAAGACGCCGGAGGGGTTCTGACATGCACGACTACGCGGACGCAGCAGAACGACATTTTCTCAGTGCCGATGCAGTGCATACCGCACACCCTGCTACTGCAAGCCATTGCTACGGGATTGCTGCAGAGTGCGTTCTCAAGGCGTTGATGAGCAATCTTCAACCCCAAGTCAATCGGGTTTCTGGAAAGCACATCGGTGCCAGCCTATGGGCCGAGTTCGCGAACCACCAAACACTGCAAACGCATCCCAGCCGTGTCGCAGGGGCCATCAAGTATCAAAGTGGATTCAATGGCTGGGACATCGGGCAGCGCTACCTGAGCCGGATGAGCACTGAGTTTTCCGAGGCTCAGGTCTCTGCGCAACTTCAAAGCGCACGGGGTTTGTTGGGGCTGTTGCAGTTGGTGCAGCGGGAATTGGCATGACGATTGATCTCTACCTCAAGACGCAAGATCGGATCGATGCCATCCGGGGCACACTTGAAGCGCACAAAAACGATTGGTGCCAGTACCTTCAGCTATTCTGCGCTCCGTTTAACTCGCTCCTCGTGATCCGAGATTGGCAAGGTCGAATTCATATCGGAGTGCCTGGAAACAAGAAGTTTGACAAGCTCCCTGAGGCTTCTCGGCTTGCCATTCGCACTGCGAGAACTGCATTGGAAGCTGCGGCGGGAGTTCTCTTGTTCGATCCGAACGGATTTGTGTACCAAGACGAGCTGTTCGACGCGGAAGCTCTTTGGGCCAGCGCTGATAAGGTGCTTTGGGAGGAACTTGACCCTCTTCCCGCATATTGGATTGAGCGGCAAGCAAAAGAGAAGATATGGACTCAATCCCCAGTCCCTGTTGATGGAGCGCATCCTCTACGCATCGTTTACTTCGGTATCAAAGGAGGCGTTGGACGTAGTAGCGCGTTGCTTGCGTCGGCCTATCACTTGCTGGGTCAGGGCAAGAAGGTGTTGGTTCTAGACGCGGACTTTGAGTCCCCAGGGGTTTCGGCGACCCTATTGGCTGACGAACTGCGACCTGACTACGGCTTGCTGGACTGGTTTGCACTTGATGGGCTACGCTCAGATTTAGCAGATGAACTTATCGATAGTGCGCGTCTGTACGAGCGAAGCGGCCTAGATGCAAGCGTGGTTGGCGAGGGCACAGTGTGGGTTGCCCCCTCTTTTGGGAGAGAGACACAAGACTATGTAGGCAAGCTGGGACGTCTTTATCAAGATGTTGCCGAACAAGGCTACGTCCAACGGTTCAAGAAACTTCTGATGCGCCTTGAGGCTCAGCTAACTCCAGATGTGGTTTTGATCGACTCTCGCGCCGGGATCGACGACACAGCCGCTGTTGCACTGACGCAGTTGGACGCGCACGGACTTTTGTTCGCAACTCATGGACGCGCCACTTGGACGGCTTACGAATATTTGTTTAAGCATTGGCAGCACTTCGCTAACTTGCAGGAAGGCGGCGAAGACTTCCGATCAAGACTGCATGTGGTCAGTGCCTTGACACCTGTCGATACGGCGTATGACAAGGCCTTCTTGGATGCCAGCTACCGCTTGTTTTTGGAGCATCTTTACGAGGAACTTACGCCCGATCAGATGGAGGGCGATGGCTTCAACTACGGCGCGGATGATCCTGATGCGCCCCACCGCCCCTGGCGCGTTCGCTGGGACGATGTGCTGCGGCATTTCGACCCCATCCAAAACCCTGCGCAGCTGGATGCTGCTGTATTCGAAAAAGCGTTTGGCGATTTGAAGCAACTCCTCAACCAACTGCTTGGAACTGGGGGCCTTGATCATGAATAGCCAGGAGGCTGCTCAGCTGCGATCTGAGTTGTTGAATGTGGCTCAGAACTGGCGGTCTGAAGACAAGCCGACGCAGCCGACGGACATCTTCTTTCCACCAGCACATGTCCGAGCATTGGCATTGGATCGACCTCTGGTGATCGGAATGCGCGGTGCTGGCAAGTCGTTCTGGAGTGAGGCACTGACCAACGAAAGCCTGCGACCCGCCTTGTCCAAAGTGGTCAAGGGGTTCAACAAGTTGCGGTTTGTTGGATCTATTCGCTGGGATGAAGCTGCTTTTTCGACACGCTTGCCAGACAGAACTCATCTGGAAAAGCTGCAAGGCTCTCTTGAGCCTCGTGTACTCTGGCTAGCCTTGGTGTTGAATGAGTTGCGGTCTCTATGTGAGGCGAGAGGTGTTGTTGTTGGTATGCCCAACCCCACCAGCGATGGCGGTTGGACAGAGGCGCTGCTGTGGGCCGGTAGTAACCGAGATGCGCTCACACGTTCGCTGGAGCAGATCAACTTGACCCTGTCGCAGTCCGGCGAAGTGGCGCTCATGGTTTTTGATGCGCTAGATCGGATGCAAGGACAACTGGCGCACAGCGTTGACTACTTGCGTGGGTTGCTGCAGCTCCTGTTGGACACTCGACAGCTCAAGGGCTTGCGGTTCAAGGTCTTTTTGCGGGAAGACATGACCAATATGCCTAACGTACTGTCGTTTCCCGATGCCTCTAAATTGGTCAACGAAGCAGTTCATCTCAAATGGACCCGAGAGGACATCTATGCATTGCATTGGCATAAGCTCGCGCAGGGGAGCCAAGGGTTTCAAAAACTCTTGAGCGATACATTTGGTCCGCCGCAGCTTCAACTCAGCGATGGTTATTGGCATGAGGTGCTCGTTCAATCGTCTCCTGATGCAGGAAAACTAACCGAGTTCCTGAAGCTTATTGCCCCCCCGTACATGGGCAGCAGCCCGACCAAAGGGCACGTGTACACATGGTGGTACAAGCACTTGGCAGATGGCAAAGATCGAGTCAGTCCTCGCACGTTTGCCGCTTCCCTCAAAGAGGCTCTCCAAGCGTCTCAAAGGCCGAACTCTGTGTCGGTACTGATGCCGGCTGGTATTCAAAACGGTGTGCGAGCGGCCAGTGACGCGCGAGTGGAGGAGTTGAAAGAAGACTATTTCTGGGTGGGCACTGCGCTGGCAGCGTTCAATGACCGATCCACACCGATTTCCGTTAAGGAGATCTACGGGGTGTGGAGCATCGGGGTAGATGGAACGCCAACACCTCGTTTAATCAGCGAGCAATGTTCCGCCAAAAATGTGTTCGTGCCCTGGGATGAGGGCGACAGGCTTACTTCCAATAGCCAAAAGCTCCGGGACACCTTGGTGGAGCTTGGCATCTTGATACTCCGCGATGACGACACCAGACTGGATATGCCCGACATCTATCGTCTTGGGTATCGCATCCGTAAGCGTGGCGGTGTATCTCCACGCAGATGAAGACAGTTGAATTTCAAGTATGACAAAGCAAGCACTTATCCATGGCTACGAAGTCGTCATCGGCTTCGAAACCCACACCCAGCTCGCCACCAAGAGCAAGATCTTCAGCCGCGCCGCCACCGCCTTTGGCGCCGAGCCCAACACCCAAGCCTGCGCCGTGGACCTGGCCCTGCCCGGCACTCTGCCCGTGATGAATCGCGAGGCTGTGGCCTGTGCTATCAAATTAGGACTGGCACTCGGCTCCCATATTGCCGAGAAGAGCATTTTTGCGCGCAAAAACTACTTCTACCCCGACCTGCCCAAGGGCTACCAGATCAGCCAGTTCGAGATCCCGGTCGTGCAGGGCGGCGAAGTGTCGTTCTTTCTGGGCGACGAAAAGAAGACCGTGCGCCTGGTGCGCGCCCACCTTGAAGAAGACGCGGGCAAGTCGCTGCACGAGGACTTCATCGGCCAGTCGGGCATTGACCTGAACCGTGCGGGCACGCCGCTCTTGGAGATCGTGACCGAGCCCGACATGAGCTCGTCCGAAGAAGCCGTGGCCTACGCCAAGGAGCTGCACAAGATCGTCACCTGGATCGGCATCTGCGACGGCAACATGCAGGAGGGCAGCTTCCGCTGCGATGCCAACGTGTCGGTGCGCAAGCCTGGCCAGCCGCTGGGCACGCGCCGCGAGATCAAGAACCTGAACTCGTTCAAGTTCATGCAGCAGGCCATCGACTACGAAATCCGCTGGCAGATCGAGCAGATCGAAGACGGCCACGCGATCCAGCAGGCCACCGTGCTGTTCGACCCGGACACGGGCGAAACGCGCGCCATGCGCACCAAGGAAGACGCAGCCGACTACCGCTACTTCCCCGATCCCGACCTGCCACCGCTACATATTTCAGAGCAATGGATCGAGGAGCAGCGCGCGCAGATGGCCGAATTGCCTCGCACCATGGCCGCGCGTTTTGTGGCGGACTACGGGGTGCCGGAATATGACGCGACCACGCTCACCCAGAGCAAGGCGATGGCCGCCTACTTCGAAGCCGTGGCCAAGGCCTGCGGCCAGGCCAAGCTGGCCAGCAACTGGATCATGGGCGAGGTCTCGCGCCGCCTGAACATGGCCGAGATCGGCATCGAGCAGGCCCCCGTCCCGTCAGCCCAGCTGGCCGCGCTGATCGCGCGGATCGCCGACGGCACCATCTCCAACAACGCGGCCAAGCAGGTGTTCGACGCGCTGTGGACCGGCGAGGGCCAGGAAGTGGATGCCGTCATCGAGGCCAAGGGCCTCAAGCAGATGAACGACTCTGGCGCGCTCGAAAGAATCATCGACGAGGTGATTGCCGCCAACGCCGACAACGTGGCGCAGTTCCGCGCGGGCAAGGACAAGGCCTTCAATGCGCTGGTTGGCCAGATCATGAAGGCCAGCAAGGGCAAGGCGAACCCGACGCAGGTGAACGAGCTGCTGCGCGCCAAACTCGCAAGCTGATCGCCCGACGGGCTGCAATCAGCAACGACCAAAACAAAGGGGCCTCACGGCCCCTTCGTTTTTTCGTGTCTTGTTATGGCCCGTTTTTACCGGCTGGCGGCAGGCGTTTCCGCTGCGACCCCGGAGGCCGAAGCAGGCAGGCGCTGCGACTCCCACAGCTTGCGCAACTGGGCCAGCTCGGCATCAAAACGCTGGTGCACGCGCCGTTTTTCCTGGTCCTGCCCGGCAATGAAGCGCTGCTGCTCGGCCATGCTGTCCTCGTTCTCCGCGATCTTGCGGCGAAGCGCCATGGGGGCCTTGTTCGGGTCGCGTTTGTAGAACTCCATCTCCAGCTCAAACGCCTTGTGCTGCTGCTTGAGTTCGGCGATGCGTTTTTCTGCAGTGGCGGTCACGTCATCCACCATCTGGATCGCGGCTGCACGCTCTACATCGTGGGCCGCCTTGTCGGGGTAGCGGGTGGTGAGCACGCGCTCGCGGCGGCGCTCCTCCACTTCGCGGGCGCGGGCCTCGGCTTCTTTGCGCTGCTGGGCCTCCTGGGCGCTGCGCTCTTGCTCAGTGAGGGAGGGGCCGATTTGCCTGCGCACAGTGCCCGAAGGGCTCAGCTCGCGCTGCTCACGGTCCAGGCATTCGGGGATGGGGCGGTCGGCAGTCAGACGTCGGCCATTGCGGTCCACACAGGTGTAGATGCCCCCGGCCGGCGCCTGCGCCCGCGCCAAATCGGCAGCCAGGGTGGCCAGCAGAACCCCGCCCATGATCCACGCCGATTTGCTGCTGCTCAAAGTTGTCTACCCCTCGTTGACGCCATACCGCTGGCGATAGGCCAGCACTTTTTCGTGGTGGGAGCGCATTGCATCCTCCCCGTTTTGCTCCAGGTAGAGCAATAAGTCTGCCAGACGTGCAATGGCGCACACCTGCATGCCCAGCTGGTGGCGCACGTACTGCACGGCGCTGTGGTCTACGTCCTGGCCATTCTCTGTGGCTTTTTCCTGGCGGTCCAGCGCAATGGCCACCGCATGGGGCGTGGCGCCTGCCGCCTTGATGATGGCGATGGACTCGCGGGCGGCGGTGCCGGCCGACATCACATCGTCCACGATCAGCACCCGGCCCTGCAGCGGCGCGCCCACCAGGGTGCCACCTTCGCCATGGTCCTTGGCCTCCTTGCGGTTGTAGGCAAAAGGCACGTTGCGGCCCAGGCGGGCCAGCTCCACGGCCACGGTGGCAGCCAGCGGGATGCCCTTGTAGGCAGGACCAAAAACCATGTCGAATTCGATGCCGCTGGCCAGCAGGGCTTTTGCATAGAATTCTGCGAGGCGGCCGATCTTGCGGCCGTCGTCAAACAGACCGGCGTTGAAGAAGTAGGGGCTCAGGCGCCCGGCCTTGGTCTTGAATTCACCAAACCTCAGCACGCCCGATTCAACGGCAAAACGGACAAAATCCTGCGCCAGCTGGCCCTGCTCTGAGGTTTGCGCGCCAACATCCACCATGGGGAAATCCTTGTTCAAATTAACCAGCCTCAATCTCAATGGCATCCGCTCGGCCACCAGCAAAGGCGTGGAAAGCTGGATGGCAGCCACGCGGCCGGATTGTATTTGTGTGCAGGAAGTCAAGGCACAGGCGCCCGACATGGCCAACCGCTTTGAGCAGCTCGCCGACCTGCAGGGCCACTTCCACTTTGCCCAGAAAAAGGGCTACTCCGGTGTAGGGGTGTACACCCGGCACACGCCTTCCAACATAGTAGTTGGCTATGGATCTGAAGAGTTTGATGCAGAAGGCCGCTATGTGGAGCTTCGCTTTGACACGCCTGCGCGCAAGCTGTCCATCATCAGCGCCTATTTTCCCAGCGGCTCCTCGGGCGAAGAGCGCCAGCAGGCCAAGTTCCGCTTTCTGGCCGAATTCCACCCGCACCTCATGCGCCTGAAGGCCGAGCGCGAATTCATCCTGTGCGGCGACATCAACATTGCGCACCAGCAAATAGACCTCAAAAACTGGCGCAGCAACCAGAAAAACAGTGGTTTTTTGCCCGAAGAACGCGCCTGGATGACAAAGTTGTTGCACACAACTGATGAAGGCGGCGGCATCATCGACGTGTACCGTCAGTTACAACCGACCGCGACCGACACCGCCTACACTTGGTGGAGCAACCGCGGCCAGGCCTATGCCAACAACGTGGGATGGCGGCTGGACTACCACCTGGCCACCCCAGCGCTGGCGGCGCTGGCGCGCACAGAATCCATCTACAAGGGCGAGAAGTTCTCCGACCACGCACCCATCACTGTGGACTACGAATTCCGCCTATGACCCGGCCCTGCTGATCCGATGACTGACGCCACTGCCTCCGCACCCCCACCCGCCCACAGCTTTCGGCCCCCCAGTGCAGAGGCCTTGTGGAGGCAGATTTCCACCCCCCACCCCACAGTGGGGAAGGCGCGACACCTGGGCGAGGCGCTGGTGCATGCCGGTCTGCTGGCCACACCCGCGTTGTCCGAGGGCCTGCAGGCGCAGCAGGTAGAACGCAGCCAGGGTCAGCACCGGCCCATTGGCCAGATCCTGGTGGACCGGGGGGCCCTGACCCAGGAACAGCTGCGCAACGTGATCGCCACCTGGCTGGGTGAGTACACGGTGCACCCCGGAGACATCACCCCCGAGGCCTCGGCCCTGGCCATGATCCCCCGTGCCGTGGCCGAGCGCGAGTCCGTGCTGCCACTGATAGCGCGCGAGGACGCGCTGGTGCTGCTCATGGCCGACCCCTGGGACCGGGTGCTGGTGGACGAGATGCGCTTTCTGACCCAGCGGCGCCTGATCCCGCTGCAGGCTGCGCCGGGCACGCTGATGCCCGCCATCCACAAGGCCTACCGCACCACCTCCGCAGCGCCAGGCAATGCCAGCGCAGGCGCCCGCGCCACCTCGCAGGAGCTGCTGACCAACCTGAGCAGTGCCGCGCCGGACGCCGATGCCGAACAGGCCGACGTGATCAGCGAGTCGGACAACACCCTGGTGCGGCTCATCAACTCGGTGATCGACGAGGCCATCAACCACCGCGCCTCCGACATCCACATCGAGACTGAGCCCGCCCCGCGCAATGTGCGCGTGCGCCTGCGTATCGACGGCGATCTGGTGCCCTATCTGGAGCTGCCTGCGCGCTACCGCTTTGCGATGGTGGCGCGCATCAAGATCATGGCCAGCATGGACATCTCGGAGCACCGCAAGCCCCAGGACGGCAAGATCGACTTTGCCCGCTTTGGCGGCCCGCCGGTGGAGCTGCGCGTGGTCACAGTGCCCACCTCGCGCGGGCTGGAGGACGTGGTGCTGCGCCTGCTGGCAGGCGCCAAGCCCCTGCCGCTGGAAAACATTGGCCTGAGCCCCGACAACCTGCAGGCCCTGCGGGCCGTGGTGCAAAAGAGCTACGGCCTGGTGCTGGTGTGTGGCCCGACGGGCTGCGGCAAGACGACCACGCTGCACTCGGTGGTGCGCGACATCAACACCGCAGGCCGCAAGATCTGGACGGCCGAAGACCCCATCGAGATCACGCAGGAGGGCCTGCGTCAGGTGCAGGTGAACCCGCGCATCGGCTGGACATTTGCTGCGGCCATGCGCACCTTCTTGCGCGCAGACCCCGACGTGATCATGATCGGCGAGATGCGCGACGAGGAAACCGCGCGCATCGCCATCGAGGCATCGCTCACCGGGCACTTGGTGCTGTCCACCCTTCACACCAACTCGGCGCCCGAGAGCATTGCACGGCTGCTCGAAATCGGCCTGGACCCGTTCAATTTTTCCGACTCGCTGCTCGCCATCCTGGCACAGCGCCTGGTGCGCCGCCTGTGCACCGCCTGCCGGGCGCCCCAGGTCGCCGACATGGATACGCTGATGGGCCTGGCCTCGCAGTACCTGGAAAGTGGCACCGGCAACACGCCCGAAAGCCGCCAGGCGCAGATCGCGCGCTGGCGCCAGCAGTACGGTGGGGCACAGGGCGAACTGCGACTGTGGCGCCATGTGGGCTGCCCACAATGCGACGGCCATGGCTACCACGGGCGACTAGGTATCCATGAGCTGATGATGAGCGACGAGGCGATCCGCCAGCACATCCGCCACCGTGCCCCAGCATCAGACATCCGCCATTCCGCGCTGGCGGCCGGCATGCGCACCCTGCGCCAGGACGGCATCGACAAGGCGCTGCAGGGCCTGACCGACATGTCCGAGGTGGTCGCAGCCACCAACCTCTAGGGATCCTCTGACACATCATCGCACCGTGTGCATCTGCGGTCTCGGGCGGTCTGCGGCGCACACTTACCGCTCGATTCGTACGGACGCTCCCTAGGGATGTCCTGCATAACTCCCTGCGTGTTGGCGCCGACCGGAAACTGAGCCAGTTTTCTAGGTAGGGCCGAAGTAAAAATGAGCCAGGTGTTCAACCTACCCTGCTGTTTATTTAAGCAGTGGGGTTCGAGGAGTGATCACCATGGACATGATTGGCAGGATCCGACGGCTGCACGTGAGGGACAAGCTGTCGGAGCGCGAGATAGCGCGCATGACGGGGCTGTCGCGCAACACTGTTGATTTCCACGCAGAAGTGACCCACTAACCCCCAGGATTTCCATCCAAACCTGACCCACGTACTAACCCTAACCTGCTGCTTTGTTGAGCAGCAGGAGACCAGGAGTGATAGACGTGGCAACAC